>CAYOFH010000053.1:0-16972 GCA_964403175.1 uncultured Marinilabiliaceae bacterium | reverse complement strand
TAACATTGCAAATTTTATACCAAAAGGTCTATTTTTGGATCAATGTTAAAAAATGTTTTAATCATTATCGCTTTTTGATTATTAATGCATTGGTTTTAAGCTTATGACTTTTTCAACAGCCCTGCTTTACACAAAAAACTTACGATCATTGTTGATGCCAGTCCTCCAAGTGCAATAACAGATTCCACCACTGTCCACGATTAATGTGTTTGTTTTTCATTCGTAAATATTTTCCTACAAGCCAGAATCAACGATCTCTGTAAATTACAACCCTAAAATAACAAAAAGTTTACCCATTTTTATTATTTTCGTGCCGCTTTCTGAAGCATCAGAGTTGTTCTGGTTTCAATTTTAATGGCATAGGATGTTTCGGTAAATAGTTCATTATGTTTGCTGACAGCAATTTGTGTCTAATTTCCGATCATCTTACATTTAACAACTAAATTCAATCATGGCAAAAGTTTTGACCCCCAGAAGTGAGAGTTATGCACAGTGGTACAACGACCTTGTGATTAAGGCCGGTTTGGCTGAGAATTCTGCTGTTCGCGGTTGTATGGTTATAAAGCCCTATGGTTATGCTATTTGGGAAAAAATGCAGCGCGTTCTTGATGATAAATTTAAGGAAACCGGTCATCAAAATGCATATTTCCCTTTGTTTATTCCCAAGTCTTTCTTCAGTAAAGAGGCAGATCACGTAGAGGGATTTGCCAAGGAATGTGCAGTGGTAACGCATTATCGCTTAAAGAATAATCCTGACGGAAGTGGTGTTGTGGTCGATCCTGATGCCCGCCTGGAGGAGGAATTTATTGTTCGCCCCACCTCAGAGACCATCATCTGGAATACCTATAAAGACTGGATACAGTCGTACCGAGATTTACCTATAAAAATAAACCAGTGGGCTAATGTGGTGCGTTGGGAGATGCGTACCCGTTTGTTTCTGAGAACTGCAGAATTCCTGTGGCAGGAGGGACACACCGCTCATGCCACCCGGCAAGAAGCTGTTGAAGAGGCCGAAACAATGCTTAAAGTATATGCTGATTTTGCCGAGAACTTCATGGCGATGCCGGTGCTTCAGGGATATAAAACTGCAAGCGAGCGATTTGCCGGTGCTTTGGAAACTTTAACTATAGAAGCCCTTATGCAGGATGGTAAAGCTTTGCAGTCGGGAACTTCCCATTTTTTGGGACAGAATTTTGCCAGAGTATTTGACGTAAAGTATCAGAGCAAAGCAGGAAAAGAAGAGTATGTATGGGCCACTTCATGGGGTGTTTCTACAAGACTTATGGGTGCATTAATCATGGCTCACTCTGATGATAACGGGTTGGTTCTTCCGCCAAAACTGGCTCCCATTCAGGTGGTTATTGTACCTATTTATCGTAAGGATGAGGAGCGTCAGCAGGTTGTTGAAAAGGCTCATGAAATTGCTGCCGGTCTAAAAAAACTGGGAATTTCTGTGAAAGTAGACGATGATGATAATCACAAGCCTGGTTGGAAATTTGCTCAGTATGAATTGCAGGGAGTGCCTTTACGCATTGCCATCGGACCCCGGGATCTTCAAAACGGGACCGTGGAACTCGCCCGTCGCGACACTCTCACCAAAGAAGTAGTTCCTGTAGATGGTCTTGAAAATCACATCCATGAACTGATGGATGAAATTCAGAAGAGCATTTATCAGCGGGCCATTGATTTCAGAAAAGAAAACACCAGAACGGTTGAAACTTATGAAGAGTTTAAAAAAGTCCTTGATGATAAAGGTGGCTTTATTATGGCTCACTGGGATGGAACCGAAGAAACAGAGGAAAAAATAAAGCAGGAAACCAAAGCAACTATCCGGTGTCTTCCTCTCGATGGGCCCAAAGAGGCCGGAAAATGCATGGTTACCGGTAAGCCATCGGAAAGGATGGTGGTATTTGCACGTGCTTATTGAATTTGATCCTTTTCAAAAGTATAAAAGCCTGAACATTGGTTGTTCAGGCTTTTTTTGATAGAAATTATCAGATAAAATAGTTCGTTAAACTACAAGCAATCATTGTTTATAAGCTGTCATGCGTTTTTATCAACAGAAAGGTTATTGGTATACTAGTATTTATCTTAGATCTAATATTTATGAATCTAACGACCTGTTAGCCAGAGATATTAGTTTCTTGATTAGGAGGCAATTGTTGTTGTAAGGGGTTAGAGTAATCTCTGCTCAATTCATCCCTCGATGGCTAAGTTTAGTCTGAGTCAGTAGCAGTAAAGAATTAAATTACATGACGTACCTCAATAAAGAGTTCATCTAATTTTTTTATCTTGCAAAAACAAAAGTGTGCCTATCTGTAAACTTGCAAAATTATCACAATATGTTGGGTATGTTCAGAAAGTGTTATTTGCAATGTTTGCTAAGTCCGAAAATTCGGAGTTTATTTTTTGTAAATGAGTAATTTTCGGGCAAGCCATCCTAGTAAATGGTACTTTACAATAGACCGTTAGACTTTTAGATATAAGATTTAAGCTAAATCATATAACATTGAAAATCTGTACTTTAAGGCAAAAATTTATTCGCTTGCAAACGCTTGAATTTTAGGCTTTTATAAAAGTTTAACGAAGGATTAACTTTATGGACAATACATTAAATAAAACTGATATTATGACTTCTATAATTGAAAGATTTATTAAATACACTCAATTCGACACTCAGTCTGATCCGAATACCGGTTTGACACCCAGTACACCTGGTCAAATGGCATTTTCCCGTGCTCTGGCTGAAGAGCTAAAAGAGGTTGGACTGGAAGACGTTGAACTGGACGATAATGGTTACATAATGGCTACTGTGCCTTCCAATATTGTGGAAGAGACACCGGTAGTAGGCTTTATTGCACATGTGGATACCAGTCCGGATTTTTCAGGGAAAAATGTTTCTCCAAAAATTATTGAAGAATATGATGGTGGAGAGATTGTTCTGGATGCAGGAAATAATATTTCATTGAAACCTGCTGAATTTCCTGAACTGAAACGGTACATCGGGCAACAATTAATTACTACTGATGGAAATACTCTGCTTGGTGCCGACGATAAAGCCGGGATTACTGCCATTGTCACAGCTATGGAGTACCTGATAAAACATCCTGAGATTAAACATGGTAAAATCAGAGTAGGTTTTACCCCTGACGAAGAAATTGGAGAAGGTGCCGACCTGTTTGATGTCGAGAAGTTTGGCGCTGACTTTGCTTATACTATTGACGGAGGAGAAATTGGGGAGTTGGAGTATGAAAACTTTAATGCAGCCATGGCAAAAGTTATTGCTTATGGTCGCAATGTTCATCCGGGCTATGCACGTGGTAAAATGCGTAATTCCATGCGAGTGGCCAATCAGTTAATTACCATGTTGCCTCGTCACGAAACGCCCGAACATTCTGAGGGATATGAGGGTTTTTATCACCTGATGTCGATTAACGGTGATGTGGAAAAAACGGAAATGCAGTTTTTGATCAGAGATTTCAGGCGTGACCGTTTTGAAGACCGAAAAAAGGAAATGCAACATCTGGTGCGCAAAGTGAATCAAGAGTTTGGTGAGGGTACTATGGAACTGGAAATTAAAGACCAGTATTATAATATGCGGGAAAAAATTGAACCTGTTAAATTTATTGTTGATTTGGCTGAACAAGCGATGAAAGATGTTGGTGTGGTTCCAAAGATAAAGCCTATTCGGGGAGGTACAGATGGTGCACGCCTGGCTTTTATGGGACTTCCCACTCCTAATATTTTTGCAGGAGGACATAATTTTCATGGTCGTTTTGAATTTTTGCCTGTACCATCTTTACAAAAATCCATGGAAGTAGTACTAAAAATATCGGAATTGGTACCTTCGGTAAAAAAACCGTAAATTGTAAATATGAAAAGATTATTATTAGTAAGACATGCCAAAACAGAGCCAATTACTGATGCTGACAGTGATTTTACCCGTCAGTTGAAGAAGAGGGGACATAAAGATGCCAGAATGATTGCTGATCATCTGATAGGAAATTCAATGGTGCCGGAGATGATCATTTCCAGTCCGGCTCATCGGGCTCTGCAAACAGCCAAAATCATGGCCGGGTCATATAATATTCCTGAGTCAGAAATCAAAGAGATCCCTTTTATATATAATGGATTTACTCTGGAAGAACTTGTAAAGGAAATTGCATCAATTGCCGGAGATAAAGATTCAGTAATGGTCGTGGGCCACAATCCGGATATAGCACTTATGGCTATTCAGTTTTCCGGAGAAAATTTCTTTCATTTTCCAACTTCTGCTACAGCAGTTATTAGTTTTTCTGCCTCCGAATGGAGTCAGATAAAAGCAGGAACCGGACGGGCAGATATGTTTGTTTTTCCCAAAGAATTGAAGGGAAAAAAGGATTAGGGGCCATTTTGATAAATGAAACACTCAAAACCCAAAACACAAAACCCAAAAACTTGGTTTCACTGTCTCAACAGCTTGCTCATCAATCGGTTCTCATGAATCAGGTTGGTCGGCATCAATTCCGGATGACTGGCTCGCACCGGACAAATATCAATACCCCCGCGACGGGTATAAATGCAGGTTACCATTAGTTTATCGGGCGAAAACCGGTCCCACACACGCTTGTATATCATTTCACAGATCTCTTCGTGAAAGTGATTCTCATTTCGAATGGATATCAAATATTTCAACAGGGCAATCTGGTCCGGTATATTTTTTCCTTTCAGGTATATGAAAGCACTTCCCCAGTCGGGCTGGAATGTCACTTTACAATTACTTCGGAGTAGATGGGTGCCAACTTTGATTTCTCTTTCATGATTTTCTTTTTCAGTATTTAGTAATAAGGGATCTTCCTGATATTCATTGAATTCCACTTTGTGTATTTCAGGTAAATCTTCCAGTATGATAAAGTTATCAAAATCAGAGCCTGAAGATTCATTTTCCTTGAAGAATATTGCTTTTACATCTGCCTTCAGTATTTTCTTCAGATCTCTCGTGATTATCTGAATTACAGTTACAACTCCTTCAGCAGGATTGGTGCCGAAACGTTCCATATTGAAGGAGTTCAGATATAGTTTGAGCGATTTGCTCTCTACAATATTTGGACTTTCCGCCGGATAAGCAATTTTCAAAAGGCCGGCTACCGGCATCCCTTTATTTGTGAGAAAACCTAATTCATAGGCATGCCACACATCAAGACCGGTAAATGGAAGGTTGTTGTCTTCAAGTCCGTAATTCTCACGGTTCAGGTAGCGCGGAACAGGCACCAGAACTTCCGGTGCATATTTCTTGGGATATTTCGTTGCTTTGCCCAGATATTTGGCTTCGTTGTTCATGGTTTTTCATGGTTATTAAGGTAAATGGGTATAGAGATAAAAGGGTGGAACGGATTGATGTGTTCGACGCAAAAGTAAGAGAACAGGGTTTATACTCCGGGTTTGGGGCCAAACAGGTCAATATGTAACCGGGGAGCATATCTCCATCCGTTTTTGATGGCTATTTCGGCAACCATTGAGGAGGTTGTTTTCAATTCATCGGGGGTGGCTCCGAGGGGCATCAGCAAAATATCGGCCGGATTCCAGTTTTGGAGATGGGCCAGAAATTCCTCTTTTATTTCCTTATAATCGTTGGGTTGGCCCACTACAAATTTTAGCTGTAATTCCTTTCCTGAAGCATTGCAGAAATTTATATGTTTTTGAAGAATCTCAATATTTCTGCGTTTTTCAGCATGGTAGGCCAACGGACCGTTTTGTTTTAGACCGTAAGTTGTCAGTTTTTGATGAGAAGGATTGGAATTGGAAAGTTTGGGAGAAATACTGAACAGGTCGATATGTTGTGCAATATCTTTAGCAAAAATGGTTCCATTGGTTTCAATACTCAGATGTAGATTCAGTTCCTTTTTAAGACGTTGGGCCAGAATGGACAGTTGCTTGTGTTGAAGCATTGGTTCTCCGCCGGTTATTACCAGATGATTGAGATTCTTTGAGTTGTGTTTGACAAGTGTGAAGATCTCATTCTGATCGAGCTGGAGGTTTTGTTCGGCTTCAAAAGATGCATAGGGCGTATCACAGCGACAGAAAGAGCCGTTGGGAAGTGTCCACATGCACCGGAGATTACACCCTGCCAGTCTGATGAAAAGGGAAGGAACACCTGCCAGTTTGCCCTCTCCCTGAATGGTTCCGGGAGTTTTCATGCCAGTAGCCGGTATGGAATCCAGGGTCTGTCCGTTTTTGTCATTAGTAACAGGGAAGACACCTTCGTTGGCTAGTACTATTTTGCTCATAAAGAAAGGCTTTTATCTTCAATACCTGCTTCGGCAAAAGCTTTAGCTCTCAGAAGACAGCTATCGCAGGTACCACAAGGTTGTTCACCACCGCGGTAACAACTCCAGGTCAGTTCAAAGGGGACTCCCAGTTTTTCTCCTAGTTGAATTTCTTCTGCTTTGGTTTTATGTATGAACGGAGCATGTATTCTGATAGAACGATTCTTCTCTGCACCCATAACAGTACCTTTGTTTATGGCATTCTCCATGGCTTCAATAAATTCCTGGCGACAATCCACATATCCCGAATAATCCACCTGACTAACACCGATAAATATATCTCTGGCCTCGATTGCTTCGGCATAGGAGGCTGCAACCGAAAGAAATATCATATTCCGCGCAGGTACATAAGTTACCGGAATGTCCTGACGATTTACATCGCCGTTTTCCACTTCTATCGTTTTATCAGTGAGGGAGGAGCCTCCCCATTGGTCGAGTTTTAGCGAAACCACCTGATGGGCTTTCACCCCTGCTTTTTCTGCAATAGCTTTGGCGCCTTGTAGTTCACGACTGTGTCGCTGACCGTAATCAAAAGAAATGGCATGTACCTCAAAGCCCCGCGATTTTGCGAGATAAAGACCCACTGCACTATCAAGGCCTCCGGATAATAAAACAACTGCTCGTTTCATTTATTTAAAAAGTATTTTTACAAAATTTACAAAATTAAACATGACCAGCCTCCGCTTCGGGCCGGTGAATATTGTTCAATCATCCTGAAAAACAAAGGGGAATGGAAGTGATGGAGTGAAATCTCCTGCAAAAGCAGAATACCTGAATACTTCTGCCGGAAGCAGAAACCGGGATTACAGCATTTTCGCACATGCAGTCCATGGCCCATAGTTTTTTTTATAGACAGGATGGTTTCGAACTGTCTTTTGTATTTAATGCAAAGATACGAAAATATGAAGTTTCCGGTTATGGTTTCATTCAAAATGTGCATTTTTGCATCTGATTTATCTCAGATTCTAAAAGTTTTTCTATCGTGAAGGAAAAATTGTTTGTCTTTTTATTATTGGTTTTTTCGATAGCAGGTATATCAAAAGCCCAGAAAACGCCGGTGGCAGAGGTTGGAGTTCCCCCTAATCAGGAGCATTTGAGTGTTCTTTACCATCATGGAATTGTGATTCCACATCATTCCAACATGATCTATTTTATTGATGATTTCTCACGTGGGGTGGAAATTACTTACGGTTTGTGGCGTTTTGACCGGGAGGGATGGCAGCAATATTTTAACTACCCGGAAGTAGGGGTGGGAGTTTTCTATAATTCTTATGGCAATCCCCACATTTACGGACAGGGGATGGCCATCTATCCATACCTTCATTTTCCGATTGTTCGTTCTCCACGGTTTATATTAAAGAACAAAGTAGCCATGGGATTGGGATATACCAATAATCCTTTTGATCCTGAAAGCAATCCATGGAATCAGATTTTCGGAGCCCGTCTAAATGCATATGTTGGATTTGGCCTTTATTCTGGGTATCGGATTTTTGACCATTGGTCAGTTTATGGTTCTGCATCGGTAAATCATATGTCGAACGGAGCCACCAAAAAACCCAACAACGGGATCAATACCCTGACTTTTAGTGTAGGTGCCCGTTATCATTTTTTAAAGGATGAAATGCCCCGATTACATAGGCACAGAGCCCCCCGGAGTGACAAAAGAGATATTCAGGTGTTTTTAAATTACGGGCGTAGTCAGGCCAACGATTACAATTTTAATATTTATCCTTCGGGCAGTCTGACGATCAATCATATCTGGTACCGGTCAGTTAAATCGGCCTGGAGTGCCGGGGTTGATGCCATTTACTTTGGAGCATCTCCCTATGCATATCCCGATATTTTAGAGCATATTGACCACACCGACCGTATGTTTTATGGTGCTTTTGGCGGGCGTCACTGGATCATGGGAAAGACTTCTCTTTTTCTACAGATCGGAGTTTATCTTTATTCACATATCGAACCGCCTCAGCCCGTTTATCCCCGACTGGGTATTCGTCATCAGATAACGGATCGCCTGGTAGCTAATTTTAGCGTAAAAGCCAGTTTTTTCAGATCTGAATTTATGGAATTTGGACTGGGATACCGGATTCCCTATAAAAAGAATGAACTATGAGAAACGCTTTTTTAATATTATTGATTGCCGGACTTCATCTAATAATGGTGTCAGGATGTGATTATACGGATGCATTGCTAAAGGATGGGGAAGTAGTTCGTAAAGAGATTTCTTTAAACTCATATGAACGGATTGAAATTGAAACATCTGTTAATCTTGTTCTTACCAATGCTACAGATTCTGTAGCAATTATTGAAGGACTTGATTTCCTTGTTCCCAGATTGCTTTTAACGCAGGAAGAAAATGTTCTGAAGATAGAATCGGATGGTCTGATTGGTTTTCGTGAAAAGCAGCTCCCCACAGTTCTGTTGGGAGCATCTGGTTTGAAAAAGATTACATCCAATTTTCCTTCGAAAATAACCAATATGGATACATTGAAAGTATCAGGCCTTTCCATTGTTATCAATGGTCGAGGTACTTTTACCCAATGCGATTTGCTGGTCGATGTCGGCAATATTTCTCTGGCTACTTATGGCAGTAATGTGGGAAATCATATTTTTAGTGGGTTTGCAGATAAATTCTCGGTTAATGTTGAAGGACTATCAACTGTTGATAGCAGAGGTCTTGCTGCCAAATCAGTGCGGCTGGTTCAAAAATCGGTAAATTCTTCGTATGTGAATGCACTTGAGCATCTTGAGGTGGAAGTGTATTCCTCAGGTGACGTCTATTATTCAGGAGTTCCCAATACTAAAATAAAAATAGGGGAACCTTTGTATGAGGTTGCCCTGGGCAGTGTTATTTCTCTTGATGAAACGAGCATGGAACTTTGATTTCTCTTTCAGTTTTCTTTGCGAAGCAAAACGGCATAGCCGGGCGGCTGCTTTGTTTACAGAGAAATCTGCACAAGAATTGTGAGTTCTATCCGGCCTTAAGAAATAAATTTTATTCTGATGAAACGACCATGACAATGTTTGCCACAAAAAAATGAATAAGTTCTTGCATGCGAGTTCTATCCGACCTAAAAATAAATTTCATACAGATGAAACGAGCATGATATTTTTTAAGCATAATATCACAAAAGAATATGATTAAAAAATATTATGCAAGAGCGAAGTGGTTCCATTCGTTCTAAAATTTTTAATTATTTTTTTATCAGGTAATTACAAAATTTTAAACGAATGAATAGATGCCTCTAACAGGTTTCGGACCGAATAATCCTTAAAAATACCTGTGCAACGAATTTAACTATGTAACCTATGACATTGTTTCAGGTTAAATGGGGCCTGCTGAAAAAGTCAAAAGGGCATGATTTACAAGCCGGCAAATCGAAGATATCTTGGAATACTTCGAGATTTTGTGCGTGAAGTAAAATTTTGCCTTTTGATTAGTAAATTTATCTGTCTCAAGTGCTAGGTTATTGGTATTTGCATCAAAAAGCTTTGCATCTGAATGATATTATATTCTGTAATAAATTAAGTATTCAATATTGTTTGCGTTTTTCAGCGCGCCCTAATTATTTGTTGCTTCTTTTATTTCGAGTTCAATTTGTTGATCCAATAAATTCTGCAGATTGGTGTTTTTTAAATGTTTTGAAATGAGGTTATTAAGTTCGATCCAGAAGTTTTTCGAGGAGCAGGTATTTTTTCTTTCGCATTCGTAGTTGGACTGGATACAATCGACTACACAAATACCGGGTTCAAATGCTTTATTAATATCTAAAACGCTAATCTCATTGGCCGGACGGGTCAGAATATATCCGCTTTTCTTTCCCTTAACGTTGGTGATAAGACCCGCAACTTTTAGGGCGTAAATAATATGGTCGAGATATTTATTGGATATCTGTTGCCTTTCCGAGATGTCTTTCTGGAAAATCCCGCTATTATTTGTTTCACGGGCTATCTCAATCATGGCTCTGAGGCCATACCGGGTTTTTGTATTAAATTTCAATTCTTTTGGTTTTTACTTGTTTAAAGTAAGTCCAAAGTTAATAAAAACTTCATTATTAGATTTACATGCCCAGGGGAATCATTTCCATCAGAGGTTGAAGAATACTGGATGTCTGGCGTAAGTGGATCGGGGGAATAAACACTTTAAGGGCTAGTGGCATAATTTCAATATTCACTTTTCGGCCCAAATTTACAGGTTCGCCATCCACATGTCCCTGAAGAGGGAGGGGGTGAGAGATATTGATTTTTCGGGCTTTAACAATTTTATCATATTTGCTTTTATCTATAGATTGATCCACCAGGCTGATAAGTAACGCCGGGGCAGTATATTTGGGAAAATCCTTGATCAGGCAAACATCAATCAGTCCATCGTCAATACGGGCCTGAGGTGCGATATAAAAGTTGTTGCCATACTGGCTGGAATTGGCAAAGCTGATAAGGAAAGCATCAAGTTCCAGGGTTTCTCCATCAATTTCAATTTGATAATGATCCGATTTATATTTTGGAAACTCTTTGGATATGAGCTGCATATAAGCCAGAGGTCCTCTTTTTTTCTTTTTTGCAAATTGATGACTGATGTATGCATCAAACCCGATTCCTGCAACGTTGAATGAGTAATAGTTATTGATTTTTATTACATCGATCGATTTTATATTACCGTGGGTGATGACTCCCAATGATTTGTTAACTTTAAAGGGTAGTTGTAAAAAGCGTGCTAATCCGTTGCCTGACCCTGTAGGTAAAATTCCAAGTGCTGTGGAAGAATGTAAAAGTCCCCGTCCAACCTCGTTTACTGTTCCGTCCCCGCCAACAGCTACTACAATGTCAAATTTGCCGGCTGCATTTTTGCTTAATTCAAAGGCATGTTCCGGATATTCAGAAAAAACAATTTCAATATCCAGCCGGGACCTGTCTGTCTCCTTTTGGATTAGCTTTGCCATGTCTTTCTGCCTTCCGATGCCGGAGGCTGGATTAATAATATATAAAGCCCTTTTTTTCATTGATTGCACTTTGTTTTAGCGGGCACAAATTTACATATATATTTTTGAAAATACTATTTATTGAAAAATGGGATATTTTTGTTTTCTTTGAAGAAAAAAAATATCGTGGAAACATTACTTCAATTAGATCAGGAGTTTCTTTTGTATTTAAACTCTTTTACCTCGCCTTTGTTCGATAACTTTTTTTGGTTGATAACCAGTACAAGTATATGGTTTCCCATGTATGCGATATTGTTATATGCCATATTTAAGAGTCAGGGGGTAAAAGGATTCATAACAGTTTTATTTCTGGGACTCTTGGTGTTGCTTTGCGACCAGATCTCCAGCAGTGTTTTTAAAGAAGGATTTGAGCGGCTACGGCCTTCGCATGAACAGTCTCTTGAAGGAATCGTGGATTTGATAAACGGGAAGAAAGGAGGGAAATATAGTTTTGTTTCCGGACATGCTACTAATGCTTTTGGATTGGCTGTGTTTTCACTGTTGCTTTTTCGCTTTAGGTGGTACACTTTTTTTATTCTTTCCTGGGCTGCATTACATAGCTATTCTCGTATTTACATGGGTGTTCATTATCCGGGAGATATTCTTGGAGGATTGATTCTGGGTTCGTTGATCGGCTGGTTTGTCTATTGGCTGTACCAAAAAGTTACTAGCCGGTTTTTACCTTTGCA
This sequence comes from uncultured Marinilabiliaceae bacterium, assembly GCA_964403175.1. Taxonomy (GTDB): domain Bacteria; phylum Bacteroidota; class Bacteroidia; order Bacteroidales; family Marinilabiliaceae; genus Marinilabilia. The sequence continues at coordinate 4,996 of CAYOFH010000053.1, read as the reverse complement.
TGATGAAATAAGGCCAACTCTGAATCAAAGAGAATTTGCATTGACTCCTTTGCGTTTGATTATTTTTTCCGGAATTCTGATTGTCGTAATTATTTTTCTTTCGGCGAAGATTATGCTTCCATTAACTGTTTAAATCATTTTTTATTTTTAGAGGTTTTCTTTTTTGTTGTTTTGTTAACTGATTGTTAGTGTTTTGTGATTTTGGGATGAGATTTTATACTTAAATATTTGTTAAAAGCTATATTTTTGATGTTAAATCTGTTTTAAAACTTCCGTTTTTTTCTTATTTTTATATCACATCAATAACCTCTTTAAAACCATTTCAGTTATGAGCACAACAATAACATTCAATCAGCTCAGGAAGATTAAGGATAGTCTGCCTGCAGGAAGTATGCACAGTATTGCCGACTCGTTAAACCTCGACGTAGATACAGTAAGGAATTACTTCGGAGGGGCCAACTACGATCGGGGTAAGAGTATAGGAATTCACCTGGAACAAGGCCCTGATGGTGGTGTAGTGGAATTGGACGATACCACCATTCTGGATATGGCCAGGGAAATTATCGAAGGAAAAAGAGAGGTGCATATGAGTAACTGATTGAAGACCTGCCTTATCTGTAAAAGGTAAGGATTTTTTATAATATTTGTAGAATCAGGGGTGTTTCCATAAAAAGGAGACACCCTTTTTTAGTGTGCCTATGAGCGTGTGTTTAAATTAAGTTTATGAGTTGAATAACTTAAATCGAAATTGCTGAATTGCCCATTACAGTTAACAAATAAAGAATTTTATTATGTGGATATTTATTTTAAGTGCAAAATTTTTAAGTAATCATTAATTAAGTCTGCACTTGAGAAGGAAAATTATCGACGACTTACTGGTCAAAAGCATGTTTTTTTGCTTGAACGAGTTTTGCTGTTCAAAAGGCGGGGAGGCCAGTCCGTTTTCAAGGGCGGTGGTTGGTGAGCAGGAGTAAAGGGCAACTTCAAGGCCTTGCGGGCCGCGGGAAATAAAGTCTGATACGGGTGGGCTGTAGCTGTGCCTATGGTTGTAAAGAATGCATTGAAAAAAGGGAAAAAACTGGGTTAAAAATTTAACTCGTTCTATTAAAATAATTGATTTTTTGCAACTTCACTCAAATGTTCTATCGTTTTACGGGTATTTTTTAATTTCTCGGGGGTTCCAATATCAAACCATAAATCGTCGCGGCTTTCAAAACCCATGAGTGTGCGTTCCCGGGCCAGACGGAGATAAAGATTCATAATGGGAAATTTTCCTGATTCAGTAATTAAATCAAAGATGTCAGGCTCAATAATATGAATACCCTGAAAGCCATATGGGATATAGTGATCGGTTTCTTTGGTGATTATTTTTTCTCCGGTATTGATATTCTCCCAACCTGAAAGTTCCATCTGGTCATTAAAAAGCAGATGTCGTGAGGTAGATCTTTTTTTTATCATCAGCGAGGCAAGTGCATTCCGGGTTTTGTGAAATTTGATAAAGTCTTTCAGGTTAGCAGTGGTAATTATATCCACATTGTAAAGCATAATGGGACTGTCTATCTCGAATAGCGGGCGGGCTTTTAACAGTCCTCCACCGGTATCCAACAGTTGATCCGATTCATCCGAAATAACAACTTTCATGTGGTCGGACCTAAAACGCGATATTTCCTCAACAACCAGTTGGCTAAAATGGTGAACGTTGATCACTACTTTGCGGATTCCTGCATTTTCCATCTTTTTAAGGGCCATTTGCAGCATGGTTATGCCGTTGACTTCAATTAGAGCCTTTGGTTTGTCATTGGTAAAAGGTTTTAATCGGGTGCCCAGACCGGCAGCAAACAACATTGCATTCATATTCTAGTTACTTCAAATCTTCATTAACATCTTTGCTTTCAGGGTCACCTGTTGTGCCTGGTGTGCCAATGTTCCGAGCGGCACGTGCTATTACATGGGCTGCTACGGGAGACAGAAATACCAGAACTCCGAATACTATGGCGGATTCAAAAAGAATAAACCAGTCAAGAAACAGCAAATTGACTCCAATCAGCAGCAGCAGCAAACCCAGTGATGATACTTTAGTAACTACATGCATTCGTGCATATAGATTTTTGAAGCGCCAGATGCCTACAGATGCAATAAAAACTATAATGGCACTTATCAGCAATATAGCTCCTACGAAATATTCCATTATTATTTTTTGTTTTGTTTGTAGAGATAACGGGCAATAATCATCGATCCGAATGCCAGAATAAAAGCCACAACCAGCACTACATCAAGCAGCAGTTTTTCCCGGGAATATATCACATCACAAACCATCATTCCCACAATAATAACACCTATCTGGTCGAGAGCAACCACCCGGTCGGGGAGTGAAGGGCCGCGAAATAATCTCACAAAAGGAAACAGCAGACTTATGGAAAAAATATACAGTGCAATGAGAGCTGCATATTCCAGAAAAATATCAGCGGATGTCATATCACAATGCTTTTGATAACAGATTTTCGATTTTACCGGTTACTTTCAGGAAATCACTATGGTCGCTGCGATTTAACAGGTGAACCAGTATGGTATTCCCTTCAGGATTTATGTCGATACTCATAGAACCGGGCGTCATACTGATTAGGTTGAACAGTAAAACTACCCTCCATCCCTTTTTCAGGGTGGATTGGTACTCTATAAGCATCCCGTCTTCCCCACGGCTTCCACGTACTACCTGCAGGGCAATGGCCAGTCCCGATTCGGTAACTTTGAAAGCATAGTAGATAAAGAAATATATAAAATAGAGTAGTTTCATTTTCCAATTATTAGTTTTTAATAAATAGCTCCATGATTCAGCGCGAATCGGTTACAGCATTCAAAAGGTCCGCGCTGACACAATCAGTTTTTTCCAACTATCTTCACCATTCTATCCTTCAACCATCCGGTGCTCCAGGTCCTACCCCCACTGCAGCCCCGGAAATCTCATCAGAAGGATTAACGGGCTTTATGTTAATTCTTCTCAAGCACAAATTTAATATATTCTGTGGGGTTCATGAGCGATTCTGCAGCCAGGGTGCAATATTCCACTACGGGAGTGGCAAAAACTCCTGCCAGAACAATAATAATAGCCATGCCTCCTGATGTCCATTTCATCCAGCTGATATGTACGGGTACTTCATCAAAAACAGCAGTTTGAACGATCTGCATGGGACTTTTTTCCGGTGTTTTTTTCCAGAATACTTCCATCCATATTTTTACCATTGAGAAAAGTGTGAAGAACCCGACAAAGAGAGCCGTAAAGGCTATTCCCATTTGTTGTGCTTCGATTCCGGATTTGATAAGCAGGTATTTCCCTATAAATCCGCTGAGTGGCGGCAGTCCGGCCAGACTGAAGGCCGAAATGAAAAAGAATATGGCCCAAAGAGGATGTTCCTTGTAAAAATCGCCCAGCACTTTAAGGCTGAGTGTACCTTTTTGACGGTGTACAAATCCTGCCACCAAAAAAGCATTGGTTTTGGAAATCATGTTATGGGCAAGGAAAAAAATGGCACCTGCTAATCCGGCAACATTGTAAATTCCCAGTCCCATAACCACATATCCTACCTGACTGATGATGTGAAATGACAGTACTTTTCGGAATTCAAACTGTGATGTGGCTGTAATGACTCCGATAACCATGCTGAGCCCGGCAATCCAAAGAATTAAAGGCTGCCAGAATTCGCTGTCCTGATATAAAAAGAGAGAATAAAACCGGATGAGCGAATAAATACCTACTTTTGTTAAAAGTCCGGCAAACAAGGCTGTGACAACAGGTGGCGGGGTGTGGTATGAGGCCGGCAGCCAGAAAAAGAATGGTACCAGGGCTCCTTTGATGGCAAATCCAATAAAGATGAGGCTGAAAGCAGGATTTAATTCCGGAGGCATTGACTCGAAACTCATAATCTTCTGAGCGATATCGGCCATGTTTAGGGTTCCCATTTTTCCGTAAAGCAGACCTATTCCTGCCACAAAAAAGAATGATGAAATAAGATTGAGGATGAGGTATTTTATGGCACCTTCCAATTGAAATCGTTCTCCGCCATGGCTTGTTAAAATGAAGGAGGCCATAAGCATTACTTCAAACCATACATAAAGATTGAAGATGTCGCCTGCCAGAAAACTTCCATTGACACCCATCAGAATACCGAAGGAAAAAAGATAGAAGCCAAAACTTTTCCGACGGGTATCCACAGCCTGAATGGAATATATCATGGATGCCAGAAAGACGATGGATGAAACCAATACCATTAAAGCGCTCAATCTGTCAGCGATGAGAGTAATGCCGTAAGGAGCGGGCCAGTCGCCCATCTGCATCTTTACCATACCATCGTTGCTGACCTGCAGCAGTAGCACTGTCGAAATCAGCAGGTTTAAAACTGCAGCTCCCATAGCAATGTACTCCCGGCCATGGAAATGGCGGAACAGAAAAGCAAAAATCATGAATGCCAGTGGCAGAAAAACAGGTAAGGCTATTATCATTTCTGGTCGGTCTTACTAAGTTGATCCAAGTCGTGTGTCCCGGTAGTTTCAAAATATTTGTATTTCAGTGCCAGTATATAAGCAGAAATACCCAGGCTAATTACAATTGCGGTAAGTATCAGGGCCTGAGGCAGGGGGTCAGTCATGGTTTCCAGAGAAGCAGTTTTAGCTTCATCGCCGATAAAACTGACACCGTTGCGGGTTATGCCTCCCGAAAGAAATATGATGAGATTCGTGGCATTGCTGATAACAAATACCCCCAGGATGAGTTTAACAATACTTCGCCGGAGCAGTAAATATACACCGCAGGCATACAATAAGCCGATAAAAAGGGCAACTATGAGTTCCATTTCAGTACATCCATTATGTTAGTAAATATTGATACAATCATTCCAACAACCAGCACAAAGACCTCGGCATCAAACAACATGGGAGTGCCCAGAGTAAATCCGGCCACAAAAAACCACAATTCCGTAAGCGCTGATTTGCCCACTAACAT
>CAYOFH010000052.1:0-21073 GCA_964403175.1 uncultured Marinilabiliaceae bacterium | reverse complement strand
CTACTACTGGTGGAAACAAGTTGTCCATTCAGATGAACAGCAATGGTGTTACCGGATATTGGGATTATATTATTGATACCCGGTACTCCGATCGTGTGGAAGTTGTGTTTCCTTTTACAGGGACGCATGAGTTTACTTATCATGTTACAACTCCTTATATGACTGAGGACGGAGAACCTGAGTCGCGCGAATATGTTGAAAAATCTGTTTCTGTTGAAATTACCCAGTTGGATGAACCATTGCCTGATGCTTATTATGCTTTAGTTGGTGAGAATCTGGAAGGGAAAACCTGGGTGTTTGACGGAGGACCTGACCCCGACGGTCGTCTATGGTATTTTATGTCAGCAAATGATAACCCTGAAGGACATATGACACCTTGGTGGAATGCCGGTGGTGATTGCTGTCCTCCTCCTGATGCTGCAGGACAGATGGTTTTTGATCTTGCTGGTGGTGCTAATTATACTCGGTATTCAGGGCCTGATGCCGACCCGGAACAAGGATCTTTTGTATTCAATAGTGACTATACCACATTAACTATTGTAGATGCAAATATTTTGGGGCACATCTCACATGAAGGTGTTGTTGCCGGAAATGAAACCGGGAAATATCAGATTATGGAACTTTCAGCTGACAAGTTGGTGCTATATGTTCCTTCTAATGGTTACGGAACAGGATGGACATTTGTTTTTGTCCCCGCTGAATAAAACTCAGCCATAGTTTTATTACACAACAATAAAACCTATAAGGGGAGTGTGGGGATTCTCTCCACCTCCCTTTTTTACTGATGGCTTTAGGGGCAATTAAGAAATGAGCATTGTAACGATTTTCACGACTTATCCCTGGCTATCCCAACATTTCAGGAATCATTACGGGAAATAATTTGCATAAACTCTTTCATGCAGATTCAATCAGACCTAAAAACAAACTATATGCGGATGAAACGAGCATGGCAATATTTGACTCAAAAGAACATGTATAAGTTCTTGCATGCGAGTTCCACCCGACTTTAATAAATAAATTTTATACGGATGAAACTAACGAAGTACTTTCTGATGGCTGCACTGGCATTGTCGGTGATGTTCGGGTGTTCCGGCAACACTTTAACGGCTGGTTCGAATGATGTGGAGAAGAAAGTGCAATCGCTTTTGAGCGAGATGACACTTGATGAAAAAATTGGCCAGATGTCTCAGGTAGATCCCGGGGTTTTCGGAGGTCTTGAGAATTTGAAAGAAGTTGTTCGCAATGGACAACTTGGTTCAGTGCTGAATCTTATCGGCGCTAAAGAAGTAAATGAATTACAACGTGTGGCGGTGGAACAAAGTCGTTTGGGGATTCCTCTCATCATCGGACGTGATGTTATTCATGGTTACCGCACAATTTTTCCAATTCCACTCGGAATGGCTGCTTCGTGGAATGAAGATCTTGTAAGAGAATCGGCCGCTATTGCAGCCAAGGAAGCGGCTTCTATGGGTATCAACTGGACTTTTGCACCTATGATTGATGTGAGCCGCGACCCCCGATGGGGACGTATTGCTGAGAGTGCAGGTGAAGATCCTCTTTTAAATTCAATGGTTGCCCGGGCCATGGTGCAGGGATACCAGGGTGAAGATCTTTCAGATCCGATGACCATTGCAGCTTGTGCCAAACATTTTGTGGGTTATGGTGCTGCTGAAGGTGGGCGTGATTATAATACCACTGTTATTTCCGATTTGCAGCTGCATAATGTATATCTCCCTCCGTTTAAAGAGGCTGTAAACGCGGGTGCCGCTACCGTAATGACTGCTTTTAATGAGATTAACGGAATTCCCGCCAGCGGAGATAAGCGAAATCTACGGGAGATTTTGAAAAATGATTATGATTTTGATGGTTTTGTGGTAAGCGACTGGGCATCCATTCAGGAAATGATTCCTCATGGTTTTGCCCGTGACCTGAAACACGCTGGAGAACTTGGAATCGCTGCCGGTATTGACATGGAAATGGCCAGCCGTTCTTACAACGATCATCTGAAAGAATTACTGGATGAAGGTAAAATTGAAATGGAATGGATTGACGATGCTGTTACCCGCATTTTACGTGTTAAATATCGTTTGGGGCTTTTTGATAATCCATATGTCGATGAAACATTGGCCGATTCATTGCTGGTGCATCCGCAGCATCTGGAAGTAGCTAAAAAACTTGCCGAAGAAAGCGTGGTTCTGCTGAAAAATGAAGATCAGGTATTACCGCTTAACAAAGGAACAAAAGTGGCGTTGATAGGACCATTGGCAGATCAGCCCTATGAACAGCTGGGAACATGGATATTTGATGGCAATGAAAATGACTCTCAAACCGTATTGGAGGCTTTTAATGCCTACAACGGTTCAGATAACGTATTCTTCGCCGAAGGACTGGAGTATAGTCGGGATAAATCGACAAAAGGATTTGCTCAGGTGGAACGTGCTATTAATCAGTCTGATGTTGTGGTTGTGGTAGTAGGCGAGGAGGCTATTCTTTCCGGTGAAGCCAAAAGTCTGGCAGAACTGGATTTTGTCGGTGCTCAGGGTGAATTGCTCGAACTGGCAGCCTCAAAAGGCAAACCCGTGGTTATGATCGTGATGTCGGGTCGTCCTGCCGGTTTGTATAAAACCCAGCATCTGGCCCAGTCAATTTTGTATGCATGGCATCCGGGCACTATGGCAGGCCCTGCGCTGACTGATCTGGTTTTTGGAGAATCTCTACCGGTTGGAAAACTTCCTGTAACTTTCCCCAAGGGAGAAGGACAAGTACCCATCTATTATGCCCATAAAATGTCGGGCCGTCCTGCCGATAGTTCGACATGGACTCATATCGATGATATCCCGGTTCAGGCAGTTCAACACTCATTGGGTAACACCAATCATACACTGGATTATGGTTTTACGCCCTTGTATCCTTTCGGATACGGCTTGTCCTATACTACTTTTGAATACTCTGATATTGAGATAAGCTCAGAAACTATTTCCAGTGATGAAACATTGAAAGTTTCTGCCACTATTACCAATACAGGCGAAGTGGAAGGATCAGAAACCGTTCAACTTTATATCCGTGACATGGTGGGCTCATATACTCGTCCGGTGCGCGAACTTAAAGACTATCAACGTGTCACTTTAGCTGCCGGAGAAAGTGAAAAGGTGGTTTTTGAATTGAATACCGATCATCTGGGATTTTATTATCCTGACGGGGAATTTGTGGTAGAACCGGGGCAATTCCAGGTTTGGATAGCTCCAAATGCTGCAGAAGGACTTCAGGCTGAATTTGAATTAGAATAAATCAAATAAAGGAGGACAGGATCTGGACGAATCCAGATGCTGTCCTTTTTGTTGAATTTTTAAATCCATTTACTATGATGTCCTGTAAAAAAATGGTTCGGTTTATCTTTCTGCTGGTAGTTTTTGTTTTGCCAGGTTGTGGTGGAATTCAGAATGGCCGTGAGCTTGTCTGGAGCGACGAGTTTGACTATGAAGGGTTACCCGATGAGACCAAATGGAATTATGATACTATTGGAAATTCTTATGGATGGGGCAATAACGAACTTCAGTTTTATACGGTACAAAAGAAGAAGAATGCTTATGTAGATGGCGATTATCTGATTATTTCTGCAGTCAAAGAGAAATTACATGATTTCAATTATTCATCAGCCCGCCTTACAACCAAAGAAAAGGGAGACTGGCTTTATGGGCGCATGGAGATAAGGGCAATAGTGCCGGGAGGTCGTGGAATCTGGCCTGCTATCTGGATGCTCCCGACAGATTGGGAATATGGTGGATGGCCTCAGAGTGGAGAAATAGACATTATGGAACATGTTGGTTATGAACCGGATTCTATTCATACAACTGTTCATACCGAAGCATTTAATCATTCCATTGGTACACAGGTGGGAAAAGCCAGTTATGTGCCAGATTGTGAAGAGGCTTTTTATGTCTATGCCATCGAGTGGAATAAAGATAAAATTGACTTTTTCATTGATGATGAATTGGTTTTTACTTTCAAAAACACTAAAGGCGGGCCTGCAGAATGGCCCTTCGATAAACGTTTTCATATGATACTGAATGTTGCTGTAGGAGGCAACTGGGGCGGACTTCATGGTGTGGACGATTCTATCTTTCCTGCAAAAATGAAAGTTGATTATGTCAGGGTTTATCAGTAAGGAGGACTTGTTTTTCAAATCTAATCTTTACTTTCTAATCTCAGTAGTCCGTCAATCTTTTGTAATTTTTTAGTTTACAATTACTTAAAAATTATAAATTTTTTGGTGATAATAACCTTGTTATTAGCATTTTATAATCTGTCTTATATCTGATAATCTATGTATTTATTGTATTCAATGATAATCTAACAATCTGTTTTATATGAACCCCAAACTCTTATTAATTCCTGTTTTATTTTTTACAGCTTTGTCTGTTGTCAGCCAGGGATTTCTCCACACTCAGGGGAAATACATCCTTGACTGCAACAATGAAGAATACATTATCCGCGGACTAGGAACCGGCAACTGGATGCTGCAGGAAGGCTATATGATGCAAACTTCTGATTTCGCTGGAACGCAGCATGAATTTAGATCGAAACTTGAAGAGACCATCGGCATGGCTAAAACCGACAGCTTTTATAATGCCTGGTTACAATATCATTTTACTAAAGCAGATGTTGACTCCATGGCATCGTGGGGCTACAATACTGTTAGAGTGGCGATGCATTATAAGTGGTTTACACCTCCTATCGAAGAGGAGCCTGTTGAAGGGGAAATAACCTGGATTTCCAAAGGTTTTACCATGCTGGATTCTTTGTTATCCTGGTGTGAACAAAATAAAATGTATCTTATTCTCGATCTGCATGGAGCTCCCGGTGGCCAAGGGAAGGATGCCAATATTTCCGATTACGATTCGACAAAACCTTCTTTGTGGGAAAGTGATTTTAACAAGGATAAAACTGTTGCTCTATGGAAAAAACTTGCGGAGCGTTATGTCAATGAGCCATGGATTGGGGGCTACGATCTGATAAATGAAACCAACTGGACTTTTCCCGAAGGTAATAATTCACAAATGCGCGAATTATATGGACGTATTACTAATGCCATCAGGGAAGTAGATAAAAATCACATTATTTTTATCGAAGGAAATGCTTTTGCAAATGATTTCTCCGGGTTAACTCCGCCATGGGATGATAATATGGTTTACAGTTTCCATAAATACTGGAATTATAATACTACCGGATCTATTCAGTGGATATTAGATCTGAGAGAAACTTATGATATACCGATTTGGCTCGGCGAAACAGGTGAGAACTCTAATACATGGTTTACAAATCTGGTAAAATTGTGCGAAGATAATAATATTGGCTGGTCCTGGTGGCCGGTAAAGAAACCCGGAATTAATAACCCGCTTAGGGTGGTGGTAAATGAAGATTATACCCGGCTGATAAACTATTGGAAAGGAGAGGGAACTGAAATGACAGAGGAAGAGGTATTTCAGGCGGTATTGCAATTTGCTGAAAATCATAAAATAGAGAATTGTATCTATCAGAAAGATGTTGTTGATGCCAAAATCCGTCAACCTCATACTAAAGAAACAATTCCTTTTGAAAAACATGCAACTAACGAAAAAATCTTTTTTTCTGATTTCGATTTGGGGCGGGTTGGTTATGCATATTTTGATAATGATACGGCAAATTATCATTTGGATCAGGATGGAGAATATACCAGTTGGAATCAGGGATGGTCTTACCGAAACGATGGTGTTGATATAGAATCCTGTAGGGATGAGACTGAGCATACAAATGGCTTTAATGTTGGATGGACGGCTGATGGTGAGTGGATGCAATATACTATAAACGTTGAGGAGGAAGCTGCCTGGCAGCTAAAAATCAGGTATGCAGCGGTATCTGAAAGTCACATTCAATTTGAGGGCAATGGTACTCCTCTGACTTATGAGATTTCTCTGCCTGCCACTGGAGGAAATCAAAGTTGGGAAACGTTTCTGATCGATGATGTTATTCTCCCTCAGGGAGAAATAAAAGTCAGATGCCTTATAAAACTTGGAGGGGTAAATCTTAATTATTTTGCCTTTGAGAATTCTGGCCCTGTTGAGAGTGTTGAGTTCTCTGTAATTTCTGCTGAAACGGTATTTCCTGGGAATGTAATTCGGCTTTTCCTCAATAAACCTGTCACAGAGGAGGTTATTCCTGAGGGAGTGAATGACTTTAAAGTATCAGCCGGAGAAAGTACAATAAGCATAAAGGAACTTCAGCACTCTTCTTCAATTCCCCGGCAAATTGAGATTTCTTTGGATTCATACCTTAACTATAATGAGACTGTTGGGGTTTCCTATTCCGGACAATCCATTATTTCTTATGGAGAGAAACTTGCTGACTTTGAGTTGATTGTCCAAAATTTGTTGCCACAGTTTTTCGGACTTCCCGGCACTATTCAGGCTGAAGATTTTTATGTAAACTATGGTTTTCAATTGGAGGAATCTCAGGATGAGGGAGGTGGATATAATACCGCGTTTGCGAACCCTGGAGATTTTGTGGAGTATTTGGTAGAAGTTGATGAGCCTGGCTCTCTTAGGGTGGAATACAGAGTGGCTACTGAAAGAGCCTCTTCAAAACTGATTTTTATGCAGGAAAAAGAGGGAGAAATGATTGCTCTTGATACAGTTACTTTTGAATCAACAGGAGGTTGGCAGAATTGGGAAACTCAATATGGTAAAGTTTCTTTGGATAGTGGCCGGTATAAAATACGTCTTCAGACGCTTTATTCAGAATATAACTTAAACTGGTTTAAACTTTCTGTCGGGGCATCAGTCAATGAAATTGATTATTCTGGCAACTTAGTTTTGTACCCTAAGCCTGCTGTGGATTTTTTAAATGTTGAACTTCCATTTCAGTATAATAAAGAATTAGTTTTTCTTGCTTATAGTACTAGCGGAAAATTAGTGAGATCATGGGAAAAAAATGCTGCTTATAGTATTAAACTATCATTGGATGGGCTTTCTGATGGAATGTACGTGTTGAAAATTCTGAAAGGGAATGACATTATAGGTGGAAAATTTTTTGTGTCTTCTTTTAATTGATTGGGTTGTGGATGGTTGTTAATTGTAGGTGAGAAATGCAAAGAGTTGATTGTTTGTTGATGTCCTTGAGTTATTTGGACACAGATATTCTTGGGATGTATCGGTAAATAAAAAATTGTTCTTTTTTTTTTCATAGCCATAGAGATTAAACAGAAGGACAATTAATCCCCTGCAAAGAGTTTTGTAGGGGATTTTGCTTTTTCCCTTTCTCCAGATGGATTAAATCGGGCATGCTGAATAACACAATCCAGTTAACAGAAAAAAAAGATTATTTTGTAGATATTTATTTAAGAGTAGGGTTTTATAATAAATCATTTAAAAAGTCTGTTTTTATGAAGCTAAATAATTCAACAACGCCTTACTGGTTTTTTGATTGAACGAGTTTTACTGTTTAAAACCGGTGAGGTCCGTCTTTTTTCTGGTCCTGTGGTTGGCAAGAAGGCTTAATGGGCCACTTCAAGGCCTGACGGGGCTGTTACTTTTTGTCCTTTCACTAATAAAAATGGGTACTGGTCATTGTATGATAAGTAAAGAAAGATGTTTTTCCGGCCTGAATATTTACAGATATTTGATCGTGGGAAGAGTTGGAGCCTGAAAATTGAAGATTAATGGAGTTTTGACCTTCAGGCAAAGAAATACGGGCATATGAAATAGAATATGGAAGAGATTGCCAGTTTCGGGTATCCGCTTTTTCAGTCATGGCATTGATAATACTGACAATGGTCCCAAGATTTTCGTTTTCTCTGGAAGCCAGCTCTTCCATGGCACGTTTGGTGGCCAGACGTAAAAGGCTGTTGCCCAGTTCACGAACCATCCTGTCTCGTAAACTTTGAAAGGCTATTTTGTTAATGTTTTGTGCCTTTTCAAAGGGTATTTCCTTATTGTTAAAAAGAATCTGACCACGGGAAAATACAGGCAGACGTTCCCGGTATTTGGGGAAAGCCACACGAATGAAGGATAGGTTTTTAAATGCCGCTTTTTCACGTGCTGAGAGATTATTGGCCGAATAGGCATAATTCAACCCTAATTCCGGATTTCCTAAAGATACTATTCCGTCAGATATTCCCATGTTCGAAATGGTGATTTGCCATTCCTCTTTTACAGGGCCCATACCATTAAGCCAAAACAAAACCAGTTCTCCCTCATTTTTGTTTTCAACATCAGAGGCTTTTATTCCAAACTTGTTTTCGTAAAAGTTGACCTGATCAGAGAATCCGGTTTTTCGAGCCGTTTTCAGCAGGTCTTTTTTTAATTGAAGCGGGACATCCAGATTAAATAATTTTTTGTAATCCTTTTCATAAACGTCTAAAGCGTTTCGGTAAGCGATAAAAGCATTGTTGTATTCACCTGCGGCATCATAAATCATTCCCATCAGATTGTGGGCAAAAGCATCGCGCTGATACTTATTTTGATGATCTTTGAACTTATCATTGATTTCTTGTAGCCGGATGTTTACCCGTCTGGCTTCCACCAAAGCCCCTTCATAATCATTGAGCGCTAAAAAATCCAAAGCTTTGTAAAAATGAATCATGACGGCTTCAAAATCCTCGGGTTGATAAGGTTTGACCATGGGATTTGAAATAAGTGATAAAGTTTCCCAGCCAAACTCTTTGGAGTAATCTTCAATGTAATGGTCGGCCTGATTCAAAAATTTAATGCTTTCCTCATAATCATTCATCATAAATGATACCACACCCCGATTCATATAGTACAATACGCGGTGATTATTTTCGGCCCATTTGTTATCATTGGCCAATAATTTATCTGCTTTTTCAAACTGGCCGCTGGCAATACTCGACTGGACCTGATAGGTCTTCTGATAAAAAGTGGCACAGGCAGCCATTATGACTGCCGGTGCTATCAATAGTAAGGCTTTTTGAAATCGAACCATGGGTTAATTATCAGTTATCAATTACCTGAAATCAATTACCAGTTATCAATTATCAATGATTAGTTGTTAATTATCATGAATCATTGGTGATTGTTCATTGGAAATTAATTTTTAATGTATTTTCTGATTTTCTTATCTCCGATCCAAACGATCTCACTGGTTTCCATATCTGTGAGTTCAAGATTTACCTGATAATAATTTACCCGTTCTTTTTTATAGGTATCCACTGTCGAGTTGATATCTCCGTTCATCATATAATCAGCACCCAGTTCCCGGCCCCAGGCTTTTACTGTTTCCGGTGACGCAAATTCCTGCTGTGCCGCACGTTCCCTGCGTAGTTCTTCCCGTTTATCACCGGCCTGAACCAGTCTTACTTTTCCGCTGTTGATAAAAGCGCGCTCCACATCTTTTATGAAGGTTTCTGCTTCGATATGTTCGTGAGATTTATTATAAACCAATCCAACAATTACGACAGGTCTTTCTCCGTTGTTTTTATCCCGAAAATTTTTGAGCCAGCTGCCTTCCAGCACCTGTTCTACCATAGCTTCAGCCACAAATCTGGAGTCTGAATCATTCCAGCGTCCGCTGAGGTCAATTACTTCTTCTGTTCCTATGCGTTCTACTTTTCGGGTAGCACAACTTTGTAATAAAGCTGCAATTAAGAGAATGCTAATGATATAGACAGATTTCTTCATAAGGTAAAGTATTAAAGGGTTGTTAATATTATGAGTGTTGTATGGCTTTAAACTATCATGCATATATAGCTTTAAATGAATTATTTTAATCTGCCAATTTCTTGTTTTTAAAGATATCTTTCAATTTGTTCTGTAAGTTGTTCCGGTTCATGATCCGGAATTTCAAAAGTCAAATCAAGTGCATCTTCAAATAGCCCGGTAAAACCAACTTTCAGCTTTGCGTTTGACATTTTAATCACTGACGTTGCAGGAAAGGATTCCTCAGCTGAAAAAACAAATAATGCGTTCAAATCCATTTGAATGAATTCCTTTAATTCTTCACTGTCGGGGAGAAAAAAATAGGAAAAATCCTTCAAAGTGGAAAAATAAAGTTTTTTATCACTGATAAAATTTTCTTCCGGTTGAAGTGCATTAAAAAAACCAATGGAGTGGGTTTTAATATCACTTTTTTCCATTTTTTTAATGAAAGCCTTAACCGTTTTCCGGCACTGTGCGGAAGAAGCATCAAAAAATATGCCGACTTCTTTCAATTCATTCAGCTTCTTCATTTCGATGCTCCGCTTTTGGTTTTTGAGTTGGTTACGCAACAACCACTGGCCTATTTGTTCTCTTTGTCTTTTTAAAAGTATCACGCGACTTCTGTTTTCAGTGAAAAAAAATATCAAACCTGATTTATGTACAAAATAATCTTTTCTGATTATTGAATTCCGGTAAATTACAATCATTGTTCATAAAACTGATTGTAGTTTTTTGCTTTCTGTGCATAACAATAGTCCGTCAAGCTTTTATAAAAGCCTTTGAGTCAGTTATTTGCAAACAAAAGGGTTTTTGTGTTAAAATGCAGATTTTCAACATTATATGATTTATCTTACATCTTACATCAAAAAATCTAACGGTCTATTGCATAAAAGACTTATAAAAAATTCATGCTAACCTGAATTAATCAGGCTAAAGAATTATTCCATTCCAATCAGTTTAAGAAATTCATTTTCTGATAATATTTTTACTCCTTGTGTTTTAGCTTTTTCCAGTTTGCTGGGCCCCATATTTTCGCCTGCAACAAGATAGTCAGTATTACCGGTAACAGATCCGGTGTTTTTCCCGCCATTAGCTTCAATTATTTCTTTAAGTTGATCCCGTGAATATTTTAAAAATTTGCCACTTATTACTATACTTTTTTCATTTAATACGGACGATACTAATGATTGCTCGATTTCTCCAGGTTTTCCGGATAATTGCAATCCAAACGATTTCAATTCTTCCACCATTTTTCGGTTAGCTTCGGAAATGAAAAAAGCATTAATGCTTCCGGCAATTTTTTTACCTATTTCATCCACGGCAATAAGTTCTTCTTCAGTAGCTTTAGCAAGCTGGTCTATTGAAGTAAAGGTTCGGGCAAGCTTCCGGGCTACTGTTTCTCCCACAAACCTGATTCCAAGGGCATAAAGTACTCTTGGCCAAGGCACTTCAATCGATTTTTTTATACTTGAAATAATATTTCGTGCCGATTTATCTCCCAGTCGTTCAAGAGTTATTAACTGGGATGCTTTTAAGCGATAAAGATCTGGAAGCGTGTTTACCAGTCCTTTATTGTATAGTAAACTGATGGTTTCGCTTCCCAGTCCGTCGATATTCATCGCCTTTCTGGAAATAAAGTGCTCAAGTTTTCTTTTAATCTGGGGTGGGCAACTGGCTGAATTGGGGCAGTAATGAGCTGCTTCTCCCTCAATTCGCATAAGTGGAGCCCCACATTCAGGACAATTTTGTGTGAAATTTACCGCGTTACTGTTGTCCGGCCGTTCTTCTATAACAATTCCTGTAATTTTGGGGATTATTTCTCCTCCTTTTTCCACTATTACCAAATCATTAAGGTGCAACCCCAATCCCGAAATAATGTCCGCATTGTGCAATGAAGCTCTTTTTACAATAGTACCTGCCAGTTGCACCGGCTCAAGATTGGCCACAGGAGTTACTGCCCCTGTTCGGCCCACCTGGTAATCGACCGACAACAGCCGGGTGCGGGCTTCTTCAGACTGGAACTTGTAAGCTATGGCCCAGCGAGGACTCTTGGCAGTAAATCCCAGTTGTCTCTGAAGATTTATATCGTCCACTTTTATTACGGCCCCGTCAATTTCAAACGGTAAATCATGCCGGGCTTTATCCCAGTGACGAATGAATTTGAAGACTTCATCTATTGAAGAACATATTTGAGTATGAGGTGAAATTTTAAGACCCCATTTTTTTGCTTTCATCAAATTCTCATAATGACTCATGGTAGGAAGCTCCTCCGAAAGCAGGGAATACAGGTAACAGTCCAATGGACGCCTGGCCACCAGTGAGCTTTTCTGAAGTTTAAGGGAACCGGCTGCTGCATTTCTCGGATTGGCAAATGGGGCTTCACCGGCTTTTTCTTTTTCGGAATTTAACCATTGAAAACCTTTGCTGGGAAGGAAAATTTCGCCCCGAACCTCAAACTCATCAGGAAAGTCTCCTCGTAAGGTAAGTGGAACAGCCCGGATGGTGCGAACATTTTGGGTTACGTCATCACCTTGATAACCGTCACCCCGGGTTGCAGCACGTAACAATTTCCCTTTTTTGTAGGTCAGGCCTATGGCTGTTCCGTCATATTTTAATTCACAAACGTAACGAAAATCATTTCCCACCTGTTTTACTACCCTGTTGTGAAAATCCTGCAATTCCTGCTCTGAGTATGTATTCCTCAGCGACAGCATGGGGTACTTGTGAACTACTTGTTCAAACTCTTTATTCAGGTCGCTGCCTACACGCATTGAAGGACTGTCAGGATCCGAAAACTCCGGGAACTCCTTTTCCAGATCTGTAAGTTCCCGCATCATCTGGTCAAACTCAAGGTCGGAAATTTCCGGTTGATTTTCGACATAATATTTGTGATTATGATGGTTTAATTCCTCCCTGAGTTGTTGAATCTTATTTTTGGCAGCAGTCTTTTCCATTTATCGGCAACGTTGATTTTTTCAATATTATTTGATGTTTGAATTAATCCGGTTTGTGTTGAGCAAATTTAGCCTTTTTGCTGGAAAATAGTATCAGTTAAAGGATATTGGTTCTTTTAATCAGATAAAATTAGTTTAAGTTATTGGTATGATGGAACTCGCATGATTGTATTTTATATATGTTCTGTTGTATCAATCCACGTCATGATCGTTTCCCGTATAACATTATTTGGTTAAGGTCAGATGAAACCCTCATGCAGAAACTTATGCTTGTCCTTGTGGCCGCATATTTTGACATTGCCCGTTTATTTGTCAATTTTGCCATCTTTTCTGAACCAAACAATGGCTTCTTTTATTCCTTCTTCTATGGCTCTAAAATTGGTGTTTAGTTCTTTTTGGGCTTTTTTTGAAGTATAAAAGTTGTTGATGCATAGCATTCTGGTATTGGTAATCGAAAGGTGTGTTTTAAGACCGGTGAGTCCCCAAAAACTTCCAATAAATCCTGCCATGTTAAGTAAAAATGCGGGAATTGGGAGAATGAGTGATTTCTGAGAGTTAAATTTGGTGAGTTTTCGGAAAAAATCACGAAAGGAGAGATTTTCCCCGGCAAGCAGGTAGGCCTCCCCGTTTTTTCCTTTTTCCAGAGCATCCACAACACCTCTTGCAGCATCTGTTGCATTGACAAAGTTTTTGCCTCCGGGAGGACAGAAAATTATCCGCTTATTGTATCCCATTAGAATAATACGGCCGGAACCGGGTTTTCCATCATAAGGGCCAATTAAAAAAGTTGGATTGACAATGCAGACATGAATTTTTTCCTGTTGGCTTAAAACTTTTTCCTGGGCTTTTAATTTGCTGATGGCATAAAAAGATGAAGAAAAAGGTGGACGGATAGGTGATTCTTCGGTACCTGGTTTTTCGTATGTCCCAAAACCGAAAGTGTTGGCTGAACTAACGTAAATAAATTTCCTGATATTTCTCTTGATGGACTCTTGAATCAGTACTTCTGTAGCATTGACATTTATATTTTCGTAGGGAGTGTAATGATTGATTTCATGAGAAGTAAGAGCAGCTATATGAATTACTGAATCACATCCTGAAAGCACTTCTTTGATTCTTTGCCTATCCGTGATATCCCCCGTTACCAGCTCAAGATTATCATGTTTTGGGCCTTTATACTTTTTTAAGTTCCGAAGTAATCCGCGAATCAGATATCCTTTTTCGAGAAGAGCAACAATAACGTTTGTTGCCAGTAGTCCGTTGGCTCCGGTAACAAAGATTTTTTGCATTTCTTATTACGTTTTTTTTTTTTACTACTTTAATCTTTTTTCCTTCCTCAGTATTCTAATTAGTAGCTTCTCTCCTTGCTGCTTTGGTCATTAAATGCATACGGATTTTCGGTGGAATTATTGCCAGTAAAAATTTATTGATATAGTTTCGACGCCCCACCAAAATATAGGATTTCTTTTTAAACATTTTGCGGATACTAACTCTGGCTGCCCGTTCAGGGCTTGTTAGGCCAATTTTTCCCAGGAATCCTTGTTTATTAATTCTTCTAGTGATTTCTGTATTTGTTTTCATTGGCCCGGGTAAAACCACTGATACAAAGACCGAAGTTCCTTTTAATTCATGGCAAAGCGCCATTGAGAAGTGTTGGATGTATCTTTTGGTGGCCGAATAAACTGTTTTGTAGCCAATGGGACTGAAAGCGGCCATACTGGAAACATTGAGTATGTATGATTGATCCTGCTTAAGCAGATTGGGCAACAATTGATGTGTGATGACAGAAGTGGCCAGTACATTTATATGAATCAGGGTTTCAACATAACTTAAATCACTTTTATGAAAACTTTGGGTACCTCCCAATCCTGCATTGTTTATCAGGATGTTGATGTTGAAATTATCATTGACCCACTTTGTCATTTTTATAAGTTCGTCACGGCTGGTAAGATCGGCTTCATAAGTTTCGGCTTTTACCCCTAAATCCCTGCAGGCCTGAGCTGTTTGCTGAATTGTTTCGCCTTTAAGGGATACTAAAATTACGTTTATTTTTCTGCGACAGAGCTCAAGGGCCAGTAATTTTCCAAATCCCTGACTTCCTCCTGTAATGAGAGCGAATTTATTCTTTTGTTCCATAAATTATGTAACTTGACTAAACCTCTAATATAACAAATTATTTCTTGCCGGATGTACTGTTTTCTATTGATGTTGGTAACTTGATGTCTTGATGCACCTCGATAAAATAATATGAATTCATCATTAAAGAAAGAAGGAAATCCATAGAAGCCAGAAAACGAATTCAATCCGGAAAGAAGAATGAGACGGTTTTCAAATCAAGAGAGTCATTCGCTGTTCAACATGAAATCAATAACTTTTTGACAACTGTGTTTTAGAGGTTTAGAGATGTTCCTAATTGCATCGCCTGAAAATAAGAGAATGATTTTGAATAATTATGAAGAACTATTTTCATTTTCTCCTCGTATATCCAAATAGCTGAAAGTTATTTATCTAATGTCGAAGGACTTGTTACGTTTTATTATAGTGCTTTTAGGAGCTGTTTTTCTTATCTGGCCCGATACATTGGGGCAAAAAAGCTATCTGGCTGATGAAGAGAATCCCAATACCAATTGTCCGCACGAAATAAAGGAATTGAATTGGTTTTGGAATCAGATGAAGATTGTAAAAGTCTGCGATTCAAAACTGATCCCAACAGATTGCTGCAGGTGTTAAATAATTTATTGAGTAATTCATTCAAACATACCGACAAAGGAAGTACTGTTGTAGGATGTAGAAAAGAAAATGAGGGATAGGGAAATACTTTTTGGTTCACTCATCCCCTCCTGACAGATTAAGTATAGTTTCTGCATGGCAGGAATTATGTGATTTCAATGAGTAAGAGTCAATTATATGATAAAAAGATATTTTAGTGTTTCTTTTTTCTACGTCCAAAAATGTTTTCAATCATTCTGTTTTTTAATTCAATTAACATAGGTTGAGCCCATTCTTTAACCAGTGACGGAACCAAACGAATGGGATTCAGGTAATATCCTATCTCCAGTAACCGGATCTCCAACTGTTTTTCAGTATATTTTGCCTTGTAGGCCAGGTGAGTTCGTTCAGCCTTTAGTTCTTTATAGCTTCGTATGTGCCGAAAGTCGTTATTTTTTTTATGCTTTTTCATGAGTAAATAATTGGTTTTAATGCCTTTGTGATTCTATTATCTCTAGTTATAAAAAATCTGGCGCACCAAAAATCAAGTTATCTTGTTAAATGTTTTGCAATGTTAGCAGATACTAATGTACTAATTATTAGAATCGTCATCTTCAAATTTGGGGAACAGAAATTCAATGAATCGTTGCACCACATGGCGTTCTATTAGCTGTTTTCTGAGAAGCCAGAAGATACCTGCTGCCACGAAAAAAACTGATCCCATAATAATAAAACCAAGAACATATGATTCAAACCATTTTCCCAATAAAAGGGCGCCTGCCAGAGAAAAAAACATAAAGACAAAGAAGAATAGGTACAGCAATATTGTTTTTGTCATGAAACTGGAGAAAAATCTGGATAATTCGCCTGCTATATGCAACTTGACCAAATCAACGCGGATTTGCAGATATTCTTCAAGCTCTTTTTTCAATTCATCCAGTTCGCGGGTAATACTTTCTTTCATATTTCAGATGTTAGTGACGTTGCAATGTGCAAATTTTTCCATAAAAATAAAAAAGTTGTCCGTTTAAGAACAACTTTTTTGATGGTATTCATTGACTTACTTGACCTTCTCCGGTGCTTTTCTGTATTCTTCCATCAACTTTTCGATTCGGGCTTCCAGTTCCTGCATTCTTTTCCGGGCCTCATCTTTCATCTCGGTACCCTTATCTTTGATTTTTTCACGCATCTTGTCTAGTTCATCTTCCAGTT
Source organism: uncultured Marinilabiliaceae bacterium (assembly GCA_964403175.1). GTDB lineage: Bacteria > Bacteroidota > Bacteroidia > Bacteroidales > Marinilabiliaceae > Marinilabilia. The sequence goes on along the minus strand of CAYOFH010000052.1, from coordinate 4,509 downwards.
CATCAATTTTTACTTTTATCTGACGACGGGTATCTTCACCTGTTTGAGGGGCATAAAGAAGAGCCAGAGCAGCACCTGCAGCAGCACCTAAAATAAGTCCTCCAAGAAATAATCCTGTATTCTTCATAATTTATTAGCTTTTATAATTTAACATTCAAATTAGTAATTGAAATATAATATTTTTTTTTTAATGTGTCAAATCTTGCAAGGGTTTCAGGTTATTTGCAACCAGTTTTTTGTTATGTGACGTCTCAATATGAGAACAGATGAATCCCGCCAATTATTATGTCTTTTGATAGTTAAGCAAATTTCAAAACAGATTGTTTCATGCAACTAAAGAAAAAGTGAATTTTTTTCACTCACCTTTAGCCTGATTTATTCATGGATTACCGTGGTGAGTCAATCGCCCGAGGCAGGTCAAAAAGCTTCCGAAATTGAGATGGCTTCTCCTGATGGATCTGAGATTTCCTTGTCTGAATTGCAGGGACGAATAGTATTGGTTGACTTCTGGGCGGCATGGTGTGGTCCATGTCGTAGGGAAAATCCTTTTTTAGTTGAGGCCTATAGAGAGTTTAAAGATGTTGAATTTGAGAACGGAACCGGATTTACCATTTAGTGTCTCTCTTGATTTAAAGAAGGAAGCCTGGATTGAGGCAATTGCAAAAGACAGTTTAATCAGGAAATATCATATGAGTGATCTTAAAGGCTGGAAAAATGAGGCAGCTTTGGAATATGGGGTAAGGAGGGATTCCTACCAACTGGCTTTAACATTATTTTTGTCTCTGACATTCAACGATTGTTTATCTTTACAATTCAAAATAGAATTTGTTATGCCCAATCTTAATAAACCGATAACCATACAGGAACGTAAAGATATTTTACAAAGTTACAAGTCTTTACTCCAAGCATCAGAAGCAATTATTAAACCCGGAGACATTAAAATGATCAGGGAGGCCATTGCTTTCTCACTTCGAAAGGCTAAAAACATCCGGCGAATTTCGGGTACTCCGGCATTGCTTCATTCCCTGGAAATTGCTCGTATTGTAGTGGAAGAAGTTGGTTTGGGACGTACTTCTCTTATTTGTTCGCTATTATATGATGTGTTGCGAAATGGTGAAATATCCCTTGATGAAATACGTGAAAAATTTGATGATCATGTAGTAATGATCATGGAGGGATTGTCGAAGGTGGCAGAGCTTTATAACAGAAATACTTCCATAAGAAGTGAAAATTTCCGTAAACTCTTGCTCACTTTTGCGCAGGATGTTAGGGTAATTCTTGTAATTATTGCCGACAGATTGCGAACCATGCGTACTCTTGATGGTTATGACAAGGGGAGTCAGGAAAGTATTTCTTCGGAGGTTAGTTATTTATATGCACCTATGGCTCATCGTCTTGGACTTTATAATATTAAGTCGGAGATGGAGGATCTTGTGATGAAATATACCAATCGGGAGATGTATAAGTTCATCGCAAAAAAACTCAATGAAACCAAGAGAGCGAGAGATAAATACATAAGAGAATTCATTGCTCCGTTAAAAAAAGAACTGGATGAGCAAAACCTTGATTTTGATATAAAAGGACGTACCAAAACCATCAATTCCATTTATCATAAAATGCTTAAGCAAAATGTGGAGTTTGAGCAGGTTTATGACCTTTTTGCTATCCGTATTATTATAGATACAGATATAAAAAAGGAAAAAGCGGAATGCTGGAAGGTGTATTCTATCGTGACCGACAGGTATCAGCCCAATCCAAGCCGTTTACGCGATTGGTTATCGGTGCCTAAGAGTAACGGATATGAATCGTTGCATACTACTGTGTTGGGACCAAATCATAAGTGGATAGAGGTGCAGATCCGCACAAAAAGGATGGATGAAATTGCTGAGAAAGGACTCGCTGCACACTGGCGGTATAAGGGAATTAAGAGTGAACGGGGACTGGATCAGTGGCTTACAAATGTTAGGGAAATTCTTGAAAATCCGGAGGTTAATGCAGTTGATTTTATTGATGACTTTAAGCTTAATCTTTACGATGAAGAGGTATTTGTATTTACACCGAAAGGGGATTTGCGCAGATTGCCCAGAGGAGCTACCATTCTTGATTTTGCTTTTGATATTCACTCCGAAGTTGGGAAAAAGTGTGTCGGAGCCATCGTGAATCAGAAGAATGTCTCTATAAAATATGAATTATGCAATGGCGACCAGGTAGAAATTCAAACATCTGCAAATCAGGAACCTAAACAGGACTGGCTGAGTGTTGTTTCTACCTCCCGGGCACGAACAAAGCTCAAACAAGCCCTTCGTGACATTGAGTATAAAGAGGCAGAAATAGGTCGTGAAACGCTTTCACGAAGGCTCAAAAACTGGAAGCTGGAGCTTACGGATCAGCTTATAGGACAGTTGGTGAAGCATTTTCGCTATAAAACAGTTCACGATTTTTTCAGGGATATTGCTGAAGATAAGCTTGATGTCGTGGCTGTTAAAGAATACATCCTCAGAGATCGGGAAAAAGAAAAAGAACTGTCCGAGACTCAACTGGCAGGGCGGAGTGCTGAAAATTTTGTGACTCCTGTTAATAAAGAAGAGGAAACTACCCATGATGTTCTTTTGATCGATAAAAACCTTAGCAATGTAAATTTTCAGCTGGCTAAATGTTGTAATCCCATTTTTGGAGACGATATCTTTGGTTTTGTTTCTGTTTCCGGGGGAATTAGGATTCACAGAAAGAATTGTCCCAATGCTCCTGATATGAGGAAAAAATACGGATACCGCATTGTGCCGGCCCAATGGACAGGAGAGGCAGGTGGATCCTACCAGGCATCACTGAAAATTACAGGGGAAGATGATATTGGTATAGTAACGAATATATCGCAGGTGGTTTCTAAAGATATGGGGCTTAAAATGCGTTCCATCAATGTGGATTCGCATGATGGGGTGTTTGAGGGAACTCTTTCGGTGTTTGTCAATAATAAACAGTTGCTTAATGCATTAATGAAAAAAATAAAAAATATTCGTGGAGTATTTGATGTTTCCAGATTTGATGCTGTTTAACAAATGTGATCTTCGTTTCTTTACATATTCTTTCTTTTTCTTGATTTTTTCTTCAAACTTTTCTATCTTAATAAAAGATAAATCAAGAAAAACTGCTAAACTATGAAAGATGAAAAAATCATAACCGTTGCAACGCGTACCTATGAGCACGCCGAGATTATTCGTTCTTTATTCGAATCGGAAAATATTGAATGCTTTCTGGAAAATATTAATCTTATTCAGGGAGCTGTGTCGGATGGGGTAAAAATCCGTATTCGAGAGTCTGATCTTGAAAAGGCAGTAAAAATATTGGAAGAAGTTGAAAAACCAGAACTGGAAAAGGTCGAAGAGCGAAAAAGAAGAAGGCCTGCCAAGGCCAGGGTATTGGTTCCGGTTGACTTTAGCGATTATTCCTCCAAAGCAGCAGAAATGGCTCTTGACTGGGCTGTCAGGTTGGATGCTGAGGTAACTGTATTACATGTGTTTTACAATCCGGTCATTAATACATTGCCGTTTACTGAGGCTTATGTTTATGATACCAGCATGGATGAAATGCTGATTGATCTGGAAGAGAAGGCTAAAGAGGATATGGACGGTTTTATGAAGTCTATTAAAATGATTAAATCCCAAAAATGCATTGATGATTTACCGGTTAAGTCGAAGTTGCTGCGAGGAGTTGCCGAGGATGAGATTATTCAATTCAGTAAAGAATATAATCCTACGGTTATTATAATGGGTACACGGGGTAAAGACCGTAAAGCTTCAGATCTTATTGGTAGTGTAACTTCCGAAGTAATGGAGGGAGCCAGGGTTCCGGTTTTAGCTGTTCCGGAGGATTTTAAATATCAGGGCATTGATAACATGAAGAAAGTGTTGTATGCCACCAATTTTGAAGAGTCCGATTTTGTAGCCCTCGATAAACTTGAGAAACTGGTTAAACCTTTGGATGTATCTATTACCTTTGCTCATGTGTGTGAGAAAAGTTCGGAAAAGTGGGATCACCTTAAAATGGATGGCCTGAAAAAATACGTTTCTGAAAAGTTCCCAAAGACACTAATTGATTTTGATTTAGTTAAAAATGAAGATTTCTGGGTTGGAATGGAGAGTTATATAAGAAGCAAGGATATTGATATTATTTGTCTGACCACCCACCGGAGGAATATCTTTTCACGGATTTTTAATCCTAGTGTGGGTAAACGGATGTTGTTTCACTCTACCACGCCGCTTTTGGTCTTTCATGCCAGGTAACGGCAGTAATTCTCTGCCCATTTTTTGCCTAAATTGAGTGATACAAATTCAGAGAAGTATTGCTTACTTATGGTTAACAACCGATTTAAAAAAATGTTGGCTTTCACAAAGTCTTTTTTGTGAAAGCCTTACATTTTCATATTTCCTGATAAGAGTTTCACGATGCATCGGGGTAGGCAGGGAAAGTACTGTGAACGGAATTGGTAGGAATTTGGGTTTTATAATCAAT
>CAYOFH010000051.1:0-21514 GCA_964403175.1 uncultured Marinilabiliaceae bacterium | reverse complement strand
TGAGGAAATTGTTATTCGTTACGATTTATCTGAAAAGGAAAAGTTTGTAAGTTTTGAACCCGAAACCAAACGATACAAGCTTCTTAAGTATCAGAAAACCAATCAGAGCACTTGTGTTGATATGAAACCTTTGGTCAGCAAAGGGGATCGTATTGAACCGGGTCAGATACTTACAGAAGGGTATTCTACTGAAAAGGGCGAACTTGCTCTTGGGCGTAATCTTAAAGTGGCTTTTATGCCCTGGAAAGGATACAACTTTGAGGATGCCATTGTAATTTCCGAAAAATTGGTTCGTGAGGATGTATTTACCTCTGTCCATATTGATGAATATTCTCTTGAAGTTCGGGATACCAAGCGTGGATTGGAAGAATTAACTTCCGATATTCCTAACGTAAGTGAAGATGCCACCAAAGATCTGGATGAAAATGGTTTGATTCGTATTGGTGCACATGTGAAGCCTGGTGATATCCTGATTGGTAAAATTACTCCCAAAGGAGAGAGTGATCCCACACCAGAGGAGAAACTGCTTCGCGCTATTTTTGGTGAAAAAGCAGGTGATGTTAAGGATGCTTCATTAAAAGCTTCGCCTTCTCTGTCGGGTGTTGTTATTGACAAGAAATTGTTTAGCCGGGTTGTTAAAGACCGGAAAAACAGAACCAGTGATAAACCAGCCCTTGCCAAGATAGACGAGGAGTTCAACAGAGGTGTTGAAGAATTAAGAGGGCGGTTAATAGATAAACTTTTCTCCCTTATTAATGGAAAAACCAGTCAGGGTGTAAAAGATTATTTGGGCGCCGATTTGGTTTCGAAAGGGACGAAATTTACTCAGAAAATTCTTCAGGAAATTGATTATGTGGCTGTTAATCCAAATAAATGGACAACAGATAAAGAAAAGAATGAACTTATTCAAAGGGTCATTCATAATTTCCGGATGAAACATAAGCAACTTGAAGCCAGGGAAAAGCGGCAGAAATATAATCTTACCATTGGTGATGAGTTGCCTGCAGGAATTGTGCAGTTGGCTAAAGTCTATATTGCTAAGAAACGGAAAGTTACTGTTGGTGATAAAATGGCCGGACGTCATGGTAACAAAGGTATCATATCCAAAATAGTTCGTCAGGAAGACATGCCGTTTCTGGAAGACGGCACCCCTGTTGATATCGTACTAAACCCGCTTGGTGTGCCCTCAAGGATGAACCTTGGACAGATTTACGAAACTGTTTTGGGATGGGCCGGTGAAGTTCTTGGTGTAAAATTTGCAACACCAATCTTCGACGGTGCATCTAATGAAGATTTGATTGGATGGACGCGAAAAGCGAATGTACCTGATTTTGGTAAAACATATCTGTTTGATGGTGGAACCGGCGAACGCTTCCATCAACCAGCAACAGTGGGTGTGATTTACATGCTTAAGCTGGGGCATATGGTTGAAGATAAGATGCACGCACGTTCCATTGGTCCTTATTCTCTCATTACACAGCAGCCTCTTGGTGGTAAAGCACAGTTTGGAGGCCAGCGTTTTGGTGAGATGGAGGTTTGGGCACTGGAAGCCTTCGGAGCTTCGCATATCCTTCAGGAAATCCTTACTGTTAAGTCGGATGATGTTATTGGACGTGCCAAAGCATACGAAACAATTGTTAAAGGTGACCCGCTTCCAATGCCTGGTATCCCCGAATCTCTCAACGTATTGTTGCACGAGATGCGTGGTCTTGGTTTGAGTGTAAACCTTGAATAGTACTTTGGCTGGATATCGCTTTTAGCGATAGAAAATGCCTTTTTAAGTTTTAACTTCTAATACTCGGCTATATATGGCATTCAGAAGAGATCAGAAAGTCAAGAGTAATTTTACCCGTATTACCATCGGGTTATCTTCACCGGAGGAAATCCTTGAAAGATCAAGCGGTGAGGTTTTAAAACCCGAAACTATAAATTATCGTACCTACAAACCAGAGCGGGATGGTTTGTTCTGTGAGCGCATTTTTGGCCCTGTAAAGGACTACGAATGTCATTGCGGAAAATATAAAAGAATTCGATACCGGGGCATTGTTTGTGATCGATGTGGGGTGGAAGTGACTGAGAAGAAAGTTCGTCGTGAACGTATGGGCCACATTTCACTGGTGGTTCCTGTTGCCCACATCTGGTACTTCCGTTCTTTGCCCAATAAAATTGGGTACCTGCTTGGTTTACCGACCAAGAAACTGGATTCTATCATCTACTATGAGCGTTACGTGGTCGTTCAGGCTGGTGTTACTGCTGCTGACGGGGTTAAATATATGGACTTCCTCACCGAAGAGGAATATCTCGATATTCTGGATAGTTTACCAAAAGATAATCAGCATCTGGACGATGAAGATCCCAATAAATTCATCGCCAAAATGGGTGCTGATGCGCTGCATATGATCTTGTCCCGTCTCAATTTGGATGAATTGTCTTATGACTTGCGGCATAAAGCCAATACCGAAACTTCACAGCAGCGGAAAAACGAGGCTTTGAAACGTTTACAGGTGGTCGAGTCGTTCCGTGAATCCAAGGGAATAAATCGTCCTGAATGGATGGTGGTAAAAGTGGTTCCTGTGATTCCTCCCGAATTAAGGCCCCTGGTGCCTCTTGACGGAGGACGTTTTGCAACTTCCGACCTGAACGATCTTTACCGAAGGGTTATTATTCGTAATAACCGACTGAAGCGACTTATTGAAATTAAAGCTCCTGAAGTTATTCTTCGTAATGAGAAGCGAATGCTTCAGGAGTCAGTGGATTCTCTTTTTGACAACTCTCGGAAATCCAATGCAGTTAAAACTGATGCCAACCGTCCCTTGAAATCTCTCAGTGACAGTTTGAAAGGTAAGCAGGGACGTTTCCGTCAAAATCTTCTTGGTAAACGTGTGGACTATTCTGCACGTTCGGTTATTGTTGTGGGACCTGAGCTGAAGATGCACGAATGCGGTATTCCAAAAGATATGGCTGCTGAATTATACAAGCCTTTTATCATTCGTAAACTTATTGAAAGAGGTATTGTCAAGACTGTCAAATCGGCCAAGAAAATAGTTGATCGTAAAGATCCTGTTGTTTGGGATATTCTGGAGAATGTTTTGAAGGGCCATCCAGTGATGTTGAACAGAGCTCCAACATTGCACCGTCTTGGTATTCAGGCATTTCAACCAAAGCTGATTGAAGGCAAGGCTATTCAGTTGCATCCTCTTGCTTGTTCGGCATTTAACGCCGACTTTGACGGTGACCAAATGGCGGTTCACCTGCCTCTGGGGAATGCTGCTATTCTGGAAGCACAGACCTTAATGCTGGCCAGTCAGAATATTTTGAATCCTGCAAATGGTGCCCCTATTACCGTTCCTTCTCAGGATATGGTGCTTGGATTATATTACATGACCAAAGCACGTCCCGGTGCTCTTAATGAAGGTCTGGTTTTTTACTCTCCTGAAGAGGCTAAAATTGCCTACAATGAAAAACGGGTGGAGCTTCACACCAAAGTTAAGGTGAAAACTCATGACCTTAATGAGGACGGAGAACTGGTGGAAACAATGTTGGATACTACAGTTGGTCGGATTTTGTTTAATGAATTTGTTCCCACAGAAGTAGGGTTTATCAATACTTTGTTGACCAAAAAGGCGTTACGGGATATTATCGGTCGCGTACACAAAATTTGTGGTACACCCAAAACTGCCAATTTCCTTGATGATATCAAATCTGTTGGTTATCGTCTGGCATTCGAAGGTGGTCTGTCATTTAATCTTCAGGATGTTATCATTCCTGCGGAGAAAGTGACTTTGGTTGACGAAGGCTATGCAGAAGTAGAAGAGGTATTGAATAACTATAACATGGGATTCATTACCAATAATGAAAGATATAATCAGATTATTGATATCTGGACACACGTTAACGCTCGTTTGACCCAAACTCTCATGAGCCAGCTGAGCGCAGACAGGGAAGGATTTAACTCTGTTTATATGATGCTTGACTCTGGTGCTAGGGGATCGAAAGAACAGATTCGTCAGTTATCTGGTATGCGTGGTTTGATGGCCAAGCCCCAAAAATCAGGTGCTGAGGGTGGACAGATTATTGAAAACCCCATTTTGTCCAACTTTAAGGAAGGACTCTCCGTTCTTGAGTACTTTATCTCAACGCACGGTGCCCGTAAAGGTTTGGCCGATACCGCTCTAAAAACAGCCGATGCCGGATATCTTACCCGTCGTCTTGTCGATGTTTCCCAGGATGTTATCATTAATGAGGTGGACTGCGGAACATTGCGTGGTTTGACTGCTATGGACATAAAGAGTAACGAGGAAGTTGTTGCTTCTCTTTATGAGCGGATCCTAGGGCGTGTGTCAGTTCATGATGTTTATCATCCCAATACAGGTGAGATCATTGTGAAAAGTGGTGAAGAGATTACCGAAAAAGAAGCACATATCATTGAGGATTCACCTATTGAGCGTGTAGAAATACGTTCAGTCTTAACTTGTGAATCCAAAAAAGGTGTATGTACCAGATGTTACGGACGTAACCTGTCTACCGGAAAACTTGTTCATAAAGGAGAAGCTGTCGGTGTAATTGCTGCACAGTCTATCGGTGAGCCGGGTACGCAGTTGACACTTCGTACTTTTCACGTGGGGGGTACTGCTTCCAATGTGACATCAGAGAACAGTATGCTTGCCAAATATGAGGGTAAGGCAGAATTTGATGAACTCAGAACAGTGCCTTATACCACAGAGGAAGGTGTTGATGTTGATGTGGTTATTGGCCGTTTGGCAGAATTGCGTATTGTGGATAAAAACACCAATATCGCTCTGACTACCCAACCTATTCCATATGGCGCTAAACTTTACATTAAAAATGGTACTGATCTTAAGAAAGGAGATTTAATATGTGAATGGGATCCCTTTAATGCTTTGATTATTACTGAAAAGAGCGGTAAGATCTCTTTCGATAATATGATTGATGGTGTTACTTACAAGGAGGAGTCGGATGAGCAAACCGGCTATCGTGAAAAGGTTATTATTGAAACTCGTGATAAAACCAAAAACCCTGGACTAAATATCCTGAATTCTGAGGGTGAGGTAATTAAGGTTTATAACCTGCCTGTAGGTGCTCACATTTCGGCGGAAGAGGGAGACGAGATTAAGCAGGGTGAAACAATTGCCAAGATTCCCCGTGCTATGGGACGTTCTGGTGATATCACCGGTGGTCTGCCACGTGTTACTGAGTTATTTGAGGCTCGTAACCCTTCCAATCCGGCCGTTGTTTCGGAAATTGATGGAGAGGTTGCTTTTGGAAAAATTAAGCGTGGTAACCGTGAAATCATTGTTACCTCTAAAAATGGCGAGGTTAAGAAATATCTGGTGTCACTATCCAAACAGATACTTGTTCAGGAAAATGATTATGTACGTGCAGGAACACCGCTTTCCGATGGTGCGACTACACCTTCTGATATTTTGGCCATTAAAGGGCCTACTGCAGTTCAGGAATATATTGTGAATGAGGTGCAGGATGTGTATCGCCTGCAGGGGGTAAAAATAAACGACAAGCACTTTGAAATCATTGTGCGGCAAATGATGCGTAAAGTTGAAATTGCCGATGCCGGAGATACCCGATTTCTGGAGCGTCAAATTGTGGACAAGATCGAATTCATGGAGGAAAATGATGAGATCTGGGGCAAAAAAGTGGTCGTGGATTCTGGTGACTCTACTACCCTTCGTCCCGGGCAAATTGTGAATGCCCGTCGTCTGAGGGATGAAAATTCACAATTGAAGCGCAAAGATCTTAAATTGGTTCAAACACGAGATGCCGTTCCTGCAACATCCGGGCAGGTATTGCAGGGTATTACACGTGCTGCATTGCAGACCAAGAGCTTTATGTCGGCTGCTTCGTTCCAGGAAACCACTAAGGTTCTTAATGAAGCTGCCATACAAGGTAAGATTGATAAGCTTGAAGGTCTTAAGGAAAATGTTATTTGTGGACACTTGATTCCTGCCGGTACCGGATTGCGTGAGTATGATAAAATTATTGTTGGTTCTCAGGAGGAATACGATAAATTAGTCAATAAGCGTGAATCTGAAGCCGTGAAAGAAGATTAATAAACAAAAGTCTCCTGTTATTTTGGAGATATGGATGTAATACAAAAGCGCAATTCCCTTATTTCGGAGTTGCGCTTTTATTTTGTTAATGAGTTTATTTTTGCTTGAAAATCCTCCTGTTTTTATAACTTTACTTATCAATTAAAAAAAGAAAAAAATGGAAAATCAAAACAACAAAAAAGGACAGGTTAAAATTGAGCTGAGTCAGGAAGTTGCTCAGGGGATTTACTCAAATCTTGCTATCATCAGCCACTCTCCTTCGGAGTTTGTGATCGATTTTGCCAGAATAATGCCCGGTGTACCCAAGGCATCTGTAAAATCAAGGGTTGTACTTACTCCTGAACATGCCAAAAGACTTCTTCAGGCTTTAAAAGAAAACATTAACCGTTTTGAGGATATTCATGGGGCCATTAAAAATATCGGAGGCCCAAATGAACATGGAGGTGGTTTTCCTCCAATGAATTTTGGGCCTGCTGGGCAGGCTTGATTTTGTGATTTGTTGTAAGTGAGTTTCTTATACATTTTTGTGATGAAGAGATTTTTTGTTACAGTAGGACTCATCTTTTTTGTTCTTTCTGGTATCTTATGTCAGAAGAGGACCGGGAGTTCTTTTCGCCTTGGGGCGGAAAGAACTGAGGTATGGGAACCTTTGTTAGATGGGAAGAAAATAGGAGTTTTGGTCAATCAGTCTTCACGTGTGGGGGATCGTCATCTTGTGGATGTCATGTTTTCAAAGGGAATAAACGTCCGAAAAATATTTGCCCCGGAACATGGTTTTCGTGGTAATTATGATGCCGGAGAGCTAGTAGATGATGAAACTGATCCAGCAACAGGTATTCCGGTAATTTCGCTTTATCATGAAAACCGGCGGGTAAAGGATGAGGATATCAGAGGGTTGGATGTAGTGGTTTTTGATATCCAGGATGTAGGCGTTCGTTTTTTTACCTATATATCTACCATGCATTACATGATGGAGGCTTGCGCACGAAATAATGTTGTATTTGTTGTTTTGGATCGGCCCAATCCTAATGGAGATTATGTTGATGGGCCTGTTTTAAAGCCTGAATTCCGATCTTTTGTGGGAATGCATCCAATCCCTGTCGTTCATGGCCTTACAACAGGAGAGCTGGCTTATATGATTAATGGAGAAAAATGGTTAAAAAATGACTTACAATGCGATTTGAAAATAGTGACTATGCAGGGGTATGAGCATTCAATGTATTATGAGCTACCGGTAAATCCTTCTCCTAATCTCCCGAATATGTTGTCCGTCAGGTTGTATCCTTCATTGTGTCTTTTTGAGGCAACTATTATGAGTGTGGGCCGAGGCACTTATTTCCCGTTTCAGGTTGTGGGAGCTCCGGATCCAATTTATGGGGATTTTACTTTTACACCAGTGAGTATAGAAGGTATGGCAAAAAATCCCATGTATAAGGATCAGAAATGTTATGGAAAAGATTTCCGTGGATTAAAGCCTGAATCTCAGCGGTTTTCTCTCGGACCATTTATAGATTTTTATAAAATTACAAAAGATGGCTCCCGGTTTATTTCAAGTCCGGAATGGTTAAACCTTTTAACCGGAGATGACCGGTTTAAGCATCAGATAGAAAAAGGATGGAGTGAGGAGCAGATCAGACAATCCTGGTTTGATGAGCTTAAGGATTATCAAGACCTCAGAAAAAAATATCTGCTTTACCCACTGTGATAGAGCTTTCCCCAAAGACATGAGTTTTTGAGCCTTTGTCTTTCTGTACATAGTGAAGAATCTCATAATAGAAATTTTCAAAATATGATAACAAATGAGTATAGAAACTTTTTGGACAACTCCATCGGTATTATCCGGAGAAATTTAGTTTCCCGCAAAAAAAACATTCTTATTCAAGGTAAAATGGTTTATTGTAAGCCTTGCCGAAAGTCAACTTCCTTCATTTTTTGATCTTTCAGGAAATAGAAAGCTCCGTTTTCTGTAATGTTTATATCTATTATTCCCAGGACAATTAGATTAACCAGGATTTTTTCTGCTTTTTTTCTTGATATTCCTGCAATTCTTGAGAATTTTGAATGTGTAATAAGCGATTCCTTATTGTTGAGCCAGGTCAAAAGAATTTGTTCCGGTTCCTTAAGTTGAAAAAAAGTCCCTTTGTTTTTTTGTTGTCTTAGCCATACTTTTATCAGGATGTTGTTAGCCAGCAGGTTCTGATCTTTAACTCTTACATAAGCTTTAAACCTTCCATCTTTTGTGGGGGCTTTGTGAGGTTTATGCTCACTTTTGGGAACAATAATTTCCACAACTGTTTTTCCATCCAGGGTGTGTTCACGGGTTTCGAAGTTTACTGGAGGCCTGCAATAACGCTTTGCAGCAGCATCTACCATATAAAATTCTTCATCTGAAGAAACGCCCGCGATCCTGCCATTGTCTTTAACACCTACGAGTAATCTTCCTCCTTCTGTGTTTGCAAAAGCAGCCAGAGAACGTGCAATCTTACGACTGTCGTTGATAGCATACTTGAAATCCTGTTGTATGTGTTCGCCTTCTGCGATCAGATTTCTCAAATAATTTTTCACTTCCTAGCTTCTTTATGATGCAAATTTCGTGAAAAAAGAGAGGATTATGAAATAAAAAGAAGTGTTCTAAGGCAAGTATTTAGAATTAATAAAAATTAACAATTAAACATTAAAGGTGACAAATATCATGGAAAAAGTTGAAGCATTCCGTGAAATTTATTAAAGAAATATATCCGTATTTAATTAAATAGTTAAAAATCAAAGTTATGCATCAGTCTGGTGATTACATTACAAAGCTTGCTGATCGATATGGTCGAAGACTGGAAAGTCTCCTGCCAATTCTTGAAAATGTCTATGAGGATTATCACATTATTTCAGAGGATGTAATGATGGATATAGCCCGGGAATTAGATGTTTCAGCAGCTAAAGTTTATGGAACTGCAACATTTTATTCTTTTTTGGAAACCGGGAAGTGTGGGAAGTATGTTATCAGAGTCTGCAAAACTATTACGTGCATGATGCATGGTAAGAATCAGATAATTAAAGAATTGGAAGAACTGCTGAAGGTTAAGCTGGGAGAAACTACTCCTAACGGAATTTTCACACTTAAAGAAACCAATTGTCTCGGACAGTGTCATAAAGGGCCTGCAATGTTGATAAACGATGTTCCATATACCGAATTGACACCGGGCAAAGTCAGGGATATTATAAATGAATATCTGTTGAATGAACAGAAGTCGGCTTCGTGATAAATGATGGTTTTTCAATTTCGACTAAATTGTTATGTCACAGGGGCTGTTTTTAACACGGGAAAAGCACTAGTCGGCGTATTCTTGCAAAGACAAATATGAAAAATCCAAGCTATGAAAAAAGGTCTCAAACGTCTCGACTTAATATTTAAGAATGAACAAGATTCTGATGTTATTCTGGAAAAATCGATCCAACGCTCCAATGAAGAACTGATAGAGGATTTGATTAGTTCCGGACTTAAAGGTCGTGGGGGAGCTGGTTTTCCAACAGGTTTAAAATGGAAATTATCTGCAGACGCTGAAGGAACTGATAAGTATGTTATTTGTAATGCTGATGAAGGAGAGCCCGGTACATTTAAGGACAGAGAAATTCTTTCCAGTGTTCCTCATAAAGTATTGACAGGCATGGCAATTTGCGGGCGCATTATTGGTGCAAAGCAAGGGTATATATATTTAAGAGGAGAGTACAAATTTTTGATTCCTGATCTTCAGAAGGCCATAAATGATTTTCATGAGCTGGCAGACAGATTAAAGCTGCCATTCCGTGTTGAAATATTTACCGGGGCTGGAGCTTATATTTGCGGTGAGGAGTCCGCCTTGTTTGAAAGCATGGAGGGCCATCGCGGGGAACCTCGAAATAAACCTCCTTATCCTACCGATTCGGGATATAGAAACAGTCCTACAGTAATAAATAATGTGGAAACTCTTGCCCATACCTATTCCATATTCAAATATGGACCGGAGAAATTTCGTGATCTGGGAGTAAAAGACAGCCGGGGAAGTAAAGTCTTTTCGGTAAGCGGAGATACTCCGATTCCCGGGATCTATGAACTGGAATTCGGTATGACTCTTCAGAAATTTGTTGATGACTTTGCTGATGGCGATGCGAAAGCTGTGCAGGTAGGAGGGGCAGCCGGATTTTGTGTGCCACGTAAAAAGTTCGATAAAACAGTCATCGGGTACAAAGGAAAACTTACAGGAATTAGTTTGCCTACAGGTGGATCCATGATGATTTTTAATTCATCGCGTTCGATGTACAACGTCCTGCATAACTATCTTGATTTCTTTGTGGAAGAGAGTTGTGGTCAGTGTACCCCTTGTCGTGTGGGAACCCAGCAATTATTGCTCGGTGTAGAGGCTGTTAAGAGGGGGGATAAATCGTCTCAATACCTTGAGGAACTACTGGCGCTTGCAGAAACCATGCGGGTTACGGCTAAATGTGGACTGGGACAGTCAGTAGCCAACTCATTCAGTTCAATTGTCGAAAATTTTCGTGAGGAAATGATTTATTAATCAGGTTAAATCCGGTTTTGTTATGGTTGAGAAAATAAATCTTAAAATAGACAACCTTAGTGTATCAGTTGAATCAGGAGCTACTATTCTGGAAGCGGCCCGGAAAATTAATATCCGAATCCCTACCTTATGTCATCACGAGGATTTGTGTGTGGCTGGAAATTGCAGGGTTTGTGTGGTTGAGCAGACTGGGGTGGATCGTTTGCAGGCGGCATGTGCTATTCCCGTAAGTGAGGGGATGGAAATTCATACTAAAAGCATGAAGGTACGTAATGCCCGTAAACAAATTATAGAATTACTGATTTCCGAGCATCGTGCTGAGTGTACTACCTGCTATAAAAACGGAAAATGTGAGCTTCAGGCTCTTTCCAATGAATATATTGTTGGAGAAAGTGGTTTCCTTCCTTTGGTACCTTTAAAGGGATATTCTATTGATGAATTTTCTCCTTCTATAATTAAGGATGATTCCAAATGCATTCGTTGTCAAAGGTGTGTACGCACCTGTGATCAGCTTCAGAGTGTGGGGGCTTTAACGGTTTCTCATAAAGGTGGAGAAATGAAGGTTTCCACATTTTTTGACAAGCCTATTTATGAGGTGGTTTGTACTAATTGCGGGCAGTGTGTGAATCGATGTCCCACAGGCGCATTGACTGAAAAGACTTATATAAATGAGGTTTGGAATGCTATTGACAATCAGGAGAAGTTTGTAGTGGTTCAAACTGCGCCTGCAGTGAGAATTGCGTTGGGTGAAGCACTCGACATGGAGCCTGGTAAAATTGTTACCGGCAAGATGGTGGCCGCCCTCAGGCGGTTGGGTTTCAATGCTGTGTTGGATACAGACTGGTCGGCAGATCTTACCATCATTGAAGAAGGAAATGAGCTTCTTCAGCGGTTAAAAAGAGTACTGAAAGATAAGGATCCGGAGGTTAAAATTCCTATGACTACGTCTTGTTCTCCGGGCTGGATAAAATTTATTGAACATACATTTCCCGATTTCCTGGAACATCTTTCCACAGCAAAATCACCACAACAGATGTTTGGAGCATTGGCCAAAACTTTTTACGCCGGTAAAATCGGGGTTGATCCTTCTAATATGGTGAGTGTTTCTGTAATGCCATGCACTGCCAAAAAGTTTGAAGCTAACAGGCCAGAAATGCGTGCAAGTGAGTATCAGGATGTGGATTATGTAGTGACTACCCGAGAGCTGGCAATGATGATTAAGCAGGCAGGAATTGATTTTAAATCTCTTCCTGATGATGATTACGATACTATCATGGGCGAGAGTACGGGTGCCGGAGCTATTTTTGGGGCCACCGGAGGTGTTATGGAAGCAGCTTTGCGTACTGTTTATGAGGTTGTGACCGGCCGTGAGGTGCCGTTTGATGGCCTGAACATTATGCCTGTTAGAGGGATGGAAAATGTCAAAGAAGCCTCTCTGAAAATTGAAAATCCTTTGCCCGAATGGGATTTTTTAGATGGAGTTGAAGTGAAAACCTGTGTGGCTCATGGTCTGTCCAATGCTAAAAAGGTAATGGATAAGGTGAAAAAAGGAGAAGCCGATTATCACTTTATTGAAATTATGGCGTGTCCGGGGGGGTGTCTGGGTGGCGGTGGACAACCATTGCCCACATCTCCTGAAATACGCAGGAAAAGAGCTGAGGCAATTTACCGGGAAGATGCAGGTAAAAAGATTCGGAAATCACACGAAAACCCCGAAATCATTCAAATTTATGAGGAGTTTCTGGTGGAACCATTGGGGCATAAATCTCATGAGTTGTTGCACACCACATATACTCCCAGAAACAGATATTAGTTCTGTGTAATTTTATATGTCTTATATTTTTATAATTATCACCCGCAGGGTACATACATATCATGACGTGGATTAACTAAAAGAACCGGGGTATTGCCCCGGTTTTTTAGTAGCCGGATTTCTGGTGGTCCTGTAAAAACATACTCAGGAGAATTGAGGCGAGTAGCAGGCAGTACAAGTAGGCTGTCACTGGTGTGTGCTGCCATTTTAATGGCTTTAGACCTGGCTTCTTTTCTTTTGCTTCCCCAGGAGTTGGTGTCATACATCACGTTTAACTGACTAAAAAGATTTTTTATAAATGCCAGATTTCGTTTCAGATATTCCCGATTGGTTTTATTTCTGAATTCCGGATAGGTAATGTGGATTACTGCATCATGGGTTTTTGCCCAGAAACCGGCCCATGCTGAGGCTTCTTTTTCACCATTTTTCAGACAGACCGGAAAAAAAATAATTTTGGGATTCCAACTGGTTGTAGGAGCCTCGGGAAGAACAAGATAGGGTGTTTTAAGGCTTCTGAATTTTGCAAAAAAGTGAGTGGCTTTATTTCGACTTTTCAGGTTGATTAGTCGGGTGGTTAACACTATCAAAGCAATATCCTTCTCATTGGGATTTAGGAAAGAGTAGATTACAGTGAATAAATTTTTGTCATAATGCGGGATAGCTGTTGATGTATTAGTTATTTGGGGAGAGATTGACTTTCCGGAATTATTGAAGGTAAAAGGAATTAATTGATAGTCAAACCTTTCGGCAATACGGGTGGCTTCCGGAATTAATTGATTGACATCATCTTCGTTGTGTATCGGGAGTAACAGGCTTGCCATAAATCAGATGTTTTTTGCTAATTTTTAATCCCTACAAATAGAGAGAGAATAGTTTTGGGTGTGTTAAAAATATGTAATTTTAGTGAGGTGACAATTATTGTTGAATTGTAAATATGCAACAACGGTAAAGAATATACGCCATGAGTAATGAAATAGATATGACCATATGTTTGGGGAGTTCTTGTTTCTCAAGAGGAAACCGGTATACCATGGAGTTGATAAAGAGTTATCTGAAAGAACATGATTTGCAGAATAGGGTATTTTTTCATGGCGATCTTTGCGATGGACTTTGCGAGCAGGGCCCCATCCTGAAAATTAACGGAGAGATATTCAGGAATGTTACGTCAGATAATATTTATGAAATTCTCAATGATTTTTTCTTACGTATGGATATTGATTAAAAACGAATCTGATTTGTATGGCTCAGTTGATTCATGTTGATCCGGAGAAATGTAATTTAAGCCTTACCTGTATAAGGGTTTGCCCGGCAAAGGCTATTCGCATTGTGGACAAGCATGCTGAAATTATTCCTTCGCGTTGCATTGGTTGCGGAAACTGTGTGACTATGTGTGCCCAGAATGCTATTGAGGTAAGAGATGAGAAACAGCGGGTACGGAATCTTTTAAAGGGCGATAATCCTGTGGCAGCCATTTGTGATCCTACTATTTCAGCCGAATTTGTGGATATTTCTGATTACCGGAAGTTTGTTGGGATGATTCGGGCTCTTGGTTTCACGAATGTGATGGAAGGTGCTTTTGGTGTGGATTTGGTTTCTTTTCGTTACCGGGAGTTACTCTATAATTTTCAGGGGAAATACTATATCAGTACCAATTGTCCGCCTGTGGCATCGGACGTAGAGAAATATCATCCTGAGCTGGTAGATAATCTGGCCCCCATTGTACCTCCTTATGTGGCAATGGCAAAAGTTACTCACAAAATGTACGGAGCTGACACAAAAATCGTATATATCAGTGCTTGCGTGGCAGCAAAAGATGATGCCCGACATTTTAAAGGGGATGGAAAAATAGATGCTGTACTTTCGTTTTTGGAGTTGCGGGAGATGTTTTCTGAAACTCATGTGACGGAAAATTCTGTGAAATATAGCGACTTTGATCCGCCAATAGGTAGAAAAGGAGGACTTTTTCCTATTAATCGTGGAATGTTGCAGGCGGTAGATATCAACCAGGATTTATTGAGTGCGAGTATTATCATGACTGAGGGACGAAGTAATTTTCTGCAGTCTTTGCAGGAGTTTAAGACTGAAAAAGGTCTTCACCAACATCTGGATCTGTTTTATTGCGAAGGCTGTATCATGGGGCCGGGGACATCTCCCGGAGGGAAAAAGTTTTACAGGAGGTCTCAGGTTATTAAATATGTCAATAAAAGGTTGAAGGATTTTGATTACGAGACTTGGCAAAGGCATATAGAGTCATTCAGAGAGTTGGATTTGAGCCGGTCTTTTAAGGAGCTGGACCAACGATTACCTTATCCTGCCGAAAATGAGATTCAGCGGGTGCTACATGAAATGGGGAAAGAGAAGGTGGAGGATCAATTGGGGTGTGGTGCCTGTGGATATCCTTCCTGTCGTGAATTTGCTGTGGCTTATTGTCAGGGATTGACCAATTATGAGATGTGTTATACTTATACAATTCATAAGATGCACAATTTTATTGGAAAACTGAATGCAACCAATGAAAAACTGAAAAAGACCAAAGAAGCTTTAAAGCAGAGTGAAGAGAAGGCCAGGGAGGAGGAAAAACTGGCTCGTCTGGCAGCTGAAACAACTACCGCAATGCTCAATAAAATCAGGGCTGGAGTGGTTATTGTGGACGAAAATTTGAGGATTATTGAGTCCAATAACAGTTTTGTCCAAATGCTCGGTGAAGATGCACGTCAAATTAATGAAACCATTCCCGGGCTTAAAGGGGCCGAACTGGCTTCTCTTGTACCATTTCCAAAATTCTTTTCTTCAGTGTTACAGTCGGGACAGGATCTGCTCAACCGGGATACTACTATTGGTGATTCTATTGTAAATGTGTCTGTTTTTACGATTGAGAAGAACAAGATCGTTGGAGGCATCATTCGGGATTTAACCGCTCCTGAGGTAAGACGTGAGGAAGTGGTAACCAGAGCAAGGGAGGTGATTCGTGAAAATCTGGAAACGGTTCAGCAAATTGCTTTTCTTTTGGGTGAGAGTGCTTCCAAAACAGAAAAAATTCTGACTTCCATTATTGAAGCTCAAAAATTAGGAAGTCGGGATGATTCTGAAATCACTGATAAAAAGTAATTTGATTTTTCAGGACATGCATTTACCAGAGCAGAATATTTACCTGGATATTTTTTGTGAACAAAACGACCATGTGGGTGAGACCATCTGTGGTGACGTTTTTCTTTCACGGAGGGTGCGTGAAGAAGGAAGAACCATTGTTGTGCTGTCAGATGGAATGGGCTCAGGAATTAAAGCTAATGTTTTGGCCTCCCTGACTGCTTCCATGGCAATAAACTTTACTATTGAACACAGGGAAGTTCGGAAAACAGCCGAAATCATCATGAATACACTGCCTGTCTGTTCCATACGAAAAATCAGCTATTCCACATTTACTATTGTTGATATGGAAGATAACGGGCAGACTACCATTGTGGAATATGATAATCCGCCATGCTTGTTGCTCCGGAATAATCGCGAGTTCGATCCGGGATGGGAAAATCTTGAGTTGGAATCGGAACGTCATAAAGGGAAAATAATCCGAACCTGCAGTTATATGGCCCAGAAAGAAGACCGAATTGTTTTCTGGACTGACGGGATTATTCAATCAGGGATGGGCAGCCGTTCTTTACCTTTTGGGTGGGAGCGCTCCGGAGCTGTTGAATATGTAATGAAAATTCTTGGTAATGAGCCCTATATTTCTGCAACTAAAATGGCGAGAAAAATCACCAATATGGCAGGGTTGCACGATGGGCAAAGTCCTAAAGATGATACTTCGTGCGGAGTGATTTATTTCAGAGAGCCCAGAAAATTGCTTTTAGTGTCCGGTCCTCCTTTTGATGAGCGTCATGACCTTGACTTTGCATTAAAAGTTCAGCGGTTTAACGGTAAAAAAATTATCGCGGGAGGAACTACCGCAGAGTTGGTGGCGCGGGAACTTGGTCTCAGGTTCGATGCAGGCATGGAATCTTCCGATCCGGAATTACCACCTGTTTCTTATGTCGAGGGAATAAACCTGGTGACAGAAGGTATACTTACTTTGGGAAAAGTTACCCGCATTCTTGAAAATTACCATCGCGACACCAAAATGGGTAATGGGCCAGCCGACCAGATTGTCAGAATGCTTCTTGAGAGCGATCGGATTCATGTGTTGAATGGTACCCGGATTAATGTGGCTCATCAGGATCCCAGTTTACCGGTAGAACTCGAAATCAGACGGACGGTTGTGAAGCGCATTGTTCACCTTCTGGAAGAGTGTTTTTTGAAAGAAGTGGATTTGGAATATATGTAATCCTTGATA
Organism: uncultured Marinilabiliaceae bacterium; assembly: GCA_964403175.1. Lineage (GTDB taxonomy): Bacteria > Bacteroidota > Bacteroidia > Bacteroidales > Marinilabiliaceae > Marinilabilia. The sequence continues at coordinate 4,741 of CAYOFH010000051.1, read as the reverse complement.
CTGATGAAACGAGGATGTTAACGATTACCTTAAAAGAGAATGAAAATTATCCACTATGCAAGTCCCATACTATAAATAACTTAGGCTAATTATTGTGAATAATACAAGGCGTATTAATTTTACGAGACGATATGTTTTGAAATTTTAATCTGTGTTAAGCAATCCTAAATTTAAAATGAGATTAATTTTGTACAGGATGATTTTTAATTATGTTATTGTTCTTTATTGCAATAATTTAGATTAGATATATATTATAAACCGTGTGTTTTTTTATTTTTTATAGTCGTTAAAAATTGTAGTTTCGTGTATTAATTATTGAAAAAATTCTTTAATGAGTGATTTGTAAGCTAAATTGTTGTTCGATATTTTTTTGATCTGTTTTGAAATAGTGCTTTTGAGATGAAGATAAGAAGGTTACTTGAGGTTTTGGACGGTACACTTGTCTGTGGTGAACGGTTTTTGGAAAAACAGGTTTTGTGGGGATTCGCAAGTGATCTAATGAGTGATGTTTTGACACTGGATACTGATAAGTTGGTTCTGGTTACCGGATTAAACAATTTGCAAACCATAAGAACCGCTGAAATGGCAGATATAGAGTGTATTGTATTTGTGCGGAATAAAAAGATTCTTCCGCCTATGTTAGAAATTGCTTCAGAGCACGAGATGGTTTTGATTGAGTGTCGTTTTTCCATGTTTGGAACGATAGCCCGTTTACATGATGCCGGGTTAAAGCCGGTTTATTGATTTAGTAATAGGAACCAACAGACTGTTGGGTTTTTGCAAAACACAATGATTTATTTAATTGTGTTTTGAGTTGTGTTTTGAGAAGTGATGGTGGATTTCAATATAATATAATCATCTATCGTCTAATTTCTAAAATCTAACCATCAGGAAATGAAGTTTAAATATGAAATAGAAGGGGGGAATTTTTCGAAGGCTGGTAATGCCAGTAGTGCAGTAAAGAAGATACTTAAACAATTGAATGTTCCTCCTGCCATTATAAAAAAGTTGGTGGTTGCGCTTTATGAAGGAGAGGTAAATGTTGTAGCTCATGCCTGGAACGGATGGATTCATGTGGATATAGAGTCCGACCGCATTTTTGTTACCATCGAAGACGAGGGGCCGGGCATCCCTGATATCAATCAGGCTATGCAGGAGGGATATTCCACAGCTTCGCAGGCTGTGCGTGAGATGGGATTTGGTGCGGGTATGGGATTGCCCAATATGAAAAAGAATGCTGATTTTCTTAATGTTAAAAGTGAGGTGGGTAAAGGCACCACGGTAGAAATAACAACATTTTTAAAGAGGTAGAAGTCAATGGTTGAAAGCGGGTTTTATCATGCATTAAAGGTTGATGGGGATAAGTGTTTTGGTTGTACTCATTGTATGAATGTTTGCCCTACTGCTGCTATTCGCATTCGTAAAGGTGTGGCATCCATCAGGCCCGATTGGTGTGTGGATTGTGGTGAATGTATGCGGGCGTGTCCGGTAGATGCCATTTTTGTTGAACAGGACGATTTCGATAAGATATTTCAGTATAAGTGTCGTGTGGCTTTGGTGCCTGCAGTTCTTATTGGTCAATTTCCCGAAAAGGTTACTGAGGCCCAAATTTTTTCCGTTATGCGTGAACTGGGATTTACTCATGTATTTCAGACAGAACACACTTCAGGAATTATCAATCGTGCAATGATTGAGGCTGAACGTGAAGCCGAGAGGAAACCGGTTATTTCTTCTTTCTGTCCGGCTGTCGTCCGATTGATTCAAATTAAATTCCCTTCTTTGTTGGATCAGGTTTTACCTATTAAGCCTCCTATTGATGCTTCTGCTGTATATTTCAGAAAAAGGCTCGAAGATGAAGGGATTACCCCCGGAGATATCGGAATTTTTTACATTACTCCTTGTGCTGCCAAGATTGCTGCGGTGAAAAGTCCGGTAGGAGAGGAGAAATCGCCTATTAATGGTGTTATCAACATGCAGTTTATCTACAATAAAATTTATAAACTTATCAAATCCAGGAATGAAACCAGTAGTATTTCTCCCGGCGAAATGTTGCCTTTGTTGAGTCCTGGAGCGATTAGATATAGTTTGACAGGTGGTGAAGCTTCCCGTATGGAGGGAAGATGTCTTGCCATTGATGAAATTGATAATGTGATTGAATTTCTTGAGAAACTTGAAAATGATGAGATTGATGGAGTTGATTTTCTGGAACTCAGGGCTTGTGACCAAAGTTGTGCCGGTGGAGTTTTGGTAGGGGGGAACCGGTTTCTCACGACTGAAAGACTTAATAAACGCGCAAAACGGTTTGAAGGAGTTGCTGATATTCCCGGGGACATCAAAGCTTATTCGCATTTTATGGCCAGAAATCTTGATATAGGCCCGCTGGAACCCCGTTCCATGATGGCACTGGATGAGGACATGGGAGAAGCCATGCGGAAGATGCAGCAGGTAAGGCATTTAATGTGCTTCCTGCCGGGAATTGATTGTGGTGCCTGCGGAGCGCCTAATTGCCAGAGTCTGGCCGAGGATATTGTCCGTAAAGAATCACAATTATCTGCTTGTGTTTTCATTCAGAGAATGATGGAGAAGCATAGTAAGTTGAGTGGTGAGCATGCTCTAAAAATTATTGAAAAGATATGGGGTAAAAATCGTCTGGATAAGGATTGTAAGAAAAAAGGAGCCGAGGATGAGACAGAATCATAACTCCGGTGGTTGTAATTGATAAAAAAATGTCGAATAAGATATGCTGAAATAAAACTGAAGGACTATGATAGTTAAGGATATAGTTGATAAGTTGGGATTAAAAGTGTTTGGAGGAGATAAAGGGCTGGATCGTGAAGTAACCGGTGGTTATGTATCAGACCTGCTGAGTGATGTGATGGGGAATGTTTCGGAAGGAGATGTATGGGCAACTCTGCAAACACATAAAAATGTAATGGCTGTTGCTTCCCTCAAAGATGTAGCAGCAGTGATTCTGGTAAAAGGTCTGAAACCTGACCAGGATATGTTGGCTCAGAGCAATGAAGAGGACATCCCTGTTTTGGGAACCGGTATTGAAACATTTGAGCTGGCAGGTGAACTTTATGGGTTGATAAAGCAAAAGTGAATATGCTGAGAGAATTTCATGCCGATTTGCATGTCCACACGGTGCTTTCTCCATGTGGAAATCTGGATATGAGTCCGGCGCGAATTATCTCCGAAGCCAAAAAAAAGCATATTGATATACTGGCCATAACCGATCATAATTCAACCCTCCAATGCAGGGTGATAATGGAAATGGGCCGCAAAGCCGGTATTACAGTTTGGGGGGGTGCTGAAATCAATACTCGTGAAGAGGTTCACTGCCTTGCATTTTTTGAGGAGATAGAAGTTATTGAAGAGTTTCAGAAGTGGCTGGACAAGTGGTTGATGAAAATAGAAAATAAACCCGACTATTTCGGTGACCAGGTTTGGGTGGATGCTCACGACAATATACTGGGGGAAGAGCCATGGTTGCTTATTGCGGCACTGGACAGAAGTCTTGATCAGAGCTATGAAGAGGTACATCGTTTGGGTGGTGTTTTTGCTCCTGCCCATATCGATCGCAAAAGCAACAGTTTAAGAAGTCAATTGGGATTTGTTGCACCCGATATCAGGGCTGATGCCCTGGAAATTAGTCCTAATGCCACAAAGGATATGGTGAAACAAAACGGTTGGGACAAAATAAAACCTTTAATTTCCGGCTCAGATGCCCATCAGCCCGAGAGATTAGGATTGAATATGACACAATTGATAATGAAAGATACCAGCTTCGAGGAGTTTAAAAAGGCATTAAAAGCGATTGATGGACGAAAAGTCGTTCCTGAAAGATTGTAGAAAAATGGAGTGATTATGAAAGAGATAGTAACTGAAGGTTGTGATTTGAAAATAAGATGAAAGACTTATCCATGCACATACTCGATATTGCAGAAAACTCCATTAAAGCTGCTGCTTCACAGGTTGAAGTGGAACTACGTTATGCGGGGAATAGTTTGGATATGAAAATTAGTGACAACGGATGTGGAATGGATGCAGAAATGGTTAAAAAAATTACCGACCCGTATGCCACTTCACGAACTTCGAGAAAAGTTGGGTTAGGATTACCCTTTTTGAAGATGAATGCAGAGCAGACAGGTGGAAAGATAATGATTTCATCAGCTCCGGGCCGGGGAACAACTGTTAATGCACATTTTGTTACCGATCATATTGATTGTGTTCCTCCGGGCGATCTGGCTTCATCGCTTTCCCTTTTGATGACGGGTAATCCGGACATTAATTTTGTAATACGAATGATTAAAGAAGATGAAATGTTTGAAATTTCATCGGCTGAAGTAATCGAAGTCTTGGAAGGTATTCCCATTTCACACCCAAAAGTTGGGGTTTTTGTCAGGAATATGTTGAAAGAAGAGTTTAAAAAGTATTTTAATCCAGTGAGCTATGAGTAAAGTGAAAAATCTTCAGGATCTCAAAAAAATGAGAGACGAACTCAAAGGTAAAATCAACCTGAGAGAAAAGAGTGACCATTCTGAAAGTATGGTTCAGGTAAAAGTGTCCATGGCCACCTGTGGCATTGCCTCGGGCGCTCGTGAAACAATGAATTATTTGATCGATGAACTGGACAGTCAGGCCATTGATGCTGTTGTTACACAAACCGGTTGTATGGGCTATTGCTATGCTGAACCTACTATTGAGGTTACACTGCCTGGAGAAAAACCACTGGTTTTTG
>CAYOFH010000050.1:0-21629 GCA_964403175.1 uncultured Marinilabiliaceae bacterium | reverse complement strand
CAATAACTTAGACTAATTTTATACGAATGAAAGCCATATTAACAGGAGATATCATTGATTCCAGAAAGAGCCGGACTTTTGAATGGATTGATTCATTGAAAACCATCCTGTCACGCTACGGAAAGTCCCCTTCCGATTGGGAAATATTCAGAGGAGATAGTTTTCAATTAATGATTGAGCCCGAGATAGCTTTGCTGGCAGCGCTCCACATAAAAGCCGTTTTGAAATCTGAAGATTCTTTGAATGTTCGTATAGGTATAGGGGTCGGCGAGGTAGCCTATCAGGCTGCTAAAATTACAGAGTCAAATGGAGAAGCTTTCATTTTGTCCGGCAATTGTTTTGAGTCCCTGAAGAAGCAGTCACTTGGTATAAAAACTACTGATTCCCAAATAAACAAAATCCTGGACGTTATGCTTAACCTTGCCTTGTTGGTAATTGATGATTGGAGTGCTGCTGTTGGTAAAGTTATCAGAGCCAGAATTGAGAATCCGCAAAAAATTCAAAGTGAACTTGCTGTATTTTTGGGAAAATCGCAGAGTAGTATCAGTGATGCATTAAAACGAGGAGGATGGGATGAAATAATGATGCTTGAAGATTTTTATCGTTACCAAATATCCAGTTTATGATTGCCCTGATCTTAAAACTTTTGATCGTACATTTTCTTGGTGATTTTGCACTTCAACCCAATAGCTGGGTAAAAGCCAAGAATAAAAAACGTCACAAATCCCGCTTTTTATATTATCATGTGGTTGTTCATACTCTGCTTTTGTTGCTGGTTTTTTGGTTCGACTGGAAATACTGGTTGCTGTTTGTTGTTTATACCATCAGTCATTTTGTATTTGATCTTGCTAAGTTGCATTTAAATGGAAGAGTGAATGCCCGTTTGCTTTTTGCACTTGATCAGATAGCGCATTTGATTGTAATTTCTGTACTGGTTTATTTTTATTATCCATTCAATCTTAATTTCGACTTGTTATTCTCACCGCATTCTTTATTATTTATTGCCTCCCTGATTGCTCTGACTTCTGTATCATCAGTAATCATTAAACAAATAATGAGCAGATGGGAATTGCAGGCTTTTGAGGAGCCAGACTCTCTGAAAAATGCCGGTAAATACATTGGAATGTTGGAACGGTTGTTCATTTTCGGCTTTATTCTGTTGAATCAGTGGCAGGCTATCGGATTTCTTATAGCGGTCAAGTCCATTTTTAGATTCAGCGACCTTTCCAGGGCCAAAGACAGAAAGCTGACAGAATACATGATTATCGGAACTTTTATTAGTTTTGGACTGGCTTTTCTGGTTAGTTTGTTGTATTTGTATTTGCTGGATAAAGTTATTTAACGAGTACCGGTTTCCGGAATAAATAAGATAATTCGCATGTCATTTGTTCCCTCAGCGAAATATATGATGGATAAAAAATAATTTTTCAGAAAAATCAAAAATGAAACTTCAGCGAGATCATGTTTTCACTTTAGATAATTTACTCTAATCAAAATATTCTCAGTTTTATGTTCCTACCGCTATTTGCACTATCAAATAAGAAAGAAAAATGATCAGGAAAATACAGGAATCTTTCGATCAGTTAAAAATATTGAAATATGTTTTTAAGTGGTTTTTGCTTACCATTCCTGTTGCGCTGGTCACAGGATCCCTGGTTGCTTTGTTCCTGTTTTTACTGGAAAAGGCCACCCATTTGCGCTGGAATAATGAATGGCTTATTTACCTGCTACCTGTAGCAGGGGTACTGATTGTGGCTCTTTACCGATTTAAAGGTAAAAATTCTGAGGCCGGCAATAATCTTGTTATGGATGAAATTCACAAGCCCGGTGGAGGAATCCCGGCTCGTATGGCACCATTTGTGCTTTTCACAACTGTAGCAACTCATTTATTTGGTGGTTCGGCAGGACGGGAGGGTACAGCTATTCAGATAGGTGGAAGTATGGCACATTGGATTGGGAAAATTTTCAAACTCAGTCAGCCGGATTTTCGGATTTTGTTAATTGCCGGGATGGCTGCCGGCTTTGGTGGGGTATTTGGAACACCTGTGGCCGGAACCATATTTGCATTGGAGGTAATGGCAATAGGACGTATTCGTTATGATGCTCTGCTGCCTGCTTTTTTTGCCTCGGTTATGTCGCATATCGTTTGTTCGGCTTACGGAACAACACATACTCATTATCAAATTGATTTTCATGAATCTGTAGCAAATGCAACTTCATTTTTTCAATTTGATTTGTATCTTCTTTTCTGGGTTATGTTTGCCGGAATATTTTTTGGACTGGCAAGCTTTAGTTTCTCTGAATTATCGCATACTATAAAAAGGCTGGCTAATAAGTATATCCGGAGTAAATTTTTAATCCCTGTGGTGGGTGCGATTTTAGTGTTGGGTATTTCTTTTTTGCTGGGTACCCGCGATTATCTGGGTTTAGGGGTGTATTCTTCTGATGGGGAGGGGGTTTCTATTGTAAATTCTTTTAAAGCTGGAGGGGCCGAACCATTCAGTTGGTTCTGGAAATTACTGCTAACGGCTATTACACTTAGTACCGGTTTCAAAGGTGGAGAGGTGACTCCATTGTTTTTTATCGGTGCTACACTAGGTAATACTATCGCGATGCTAACCGGGAATCCGGTTCCGTTATTTGCTGCTTTAGGGTTTATTGCTGTATTTGCAGGTGCTACCAATACCCCGTTGGCTTGCACTTTAATGGGTGTTGAACTGTTTGGAGGGGAGCATATTCTTTATTTTGCAGTTGCTTGTTTTGTTGCTTATTACTTTAGCGGACATTCGGGAATTTATAGTTCTCAGAGAATTGGGTCGTCAAAAGGTGGTTTTGATTGTTCGATTGATCAGAATATAACTTTGAAAAATTTCAGAAGGAAGAGGTAGGATCGTTGATAATTTTTATGGGTGATTCATCATGCATTATTCATTAAGATTAATTTATGAGGAAAGTGTACTGCTGAATTTATGGTTGTATTCTGGTTTTTGCTAATTCCTGAGCTGTATTTTTTCTACTTTTATTCTTGCAGCCTGATTAAGAGTTGATTTTGGAGTCCTGGTTAAGTGTTTTTATTTCAATATGTTGAAAAGATTTCTGGTGGTTTATTTTTTTCAGAATAACTACTTTTTTCATTATTTTTTGTTTTCTTATGCGATTTTACATTTAATTTGTTTTTTGAAGATATTTTGATTTATGAAAATGTTTATAAATGATCTTTTAGCCTGTTTTAATCATGAATAATCGTTATGAGATGCATAACAATCGGGAATTTTAATCATTAGCTGAATAATTACACGTATAAACCAAATAACTAATAAAACCATGAAACGAATTTTTATTTTAATGCTGGCTATTGCTGCTTTGTATTCTTTTACCCTAAAGGAGACTATAAAGCCTGCAATTCCTGAGGATGAAAAAATTGAGCAAAAAGTGGAGGCTTTGCTGGATGAGATGACACTGGAGGAAAAAATCGGACAAATGACCCAATTGACCATTGACGTATTAGGTGAGCCCGGTTCTGCGCAAAAGGGAGATTTTCAGTTGAGCGAAGCTGTTATGGATACCGTTTTTGGGATATATAAGGTGGGATCTATATTGAATACTCCCGGAACTACCGCTCAAACTAAAGAAAAGTGGCATGAGATGATCAGTAAAATCCAGGAAAGATCGATTGAAGAGATTGGTATTCCATGTATTTACGGCCTTGACCAGATTCACGGATCTACCTATATTCTGGAAGGCACAATGTTCCCTCAGCCAATTAATATGGGTGCTTCATTTAACCGTTCCCTGGTTCACAGAGGTGGTGAAATAACTGCTTATGAAACCAAGGCAGGGAGTGTTCCCTGGACTTTTGCACCAACCGTTGACCTTGGTCGTGATGCCCGTTGGCCACGAATGTGGGAGAATTATGGCGAAGATGCTTATGTGAATGCAGAAATGGGCCGTGAGGCAGTTTTGGGGCATCAGGGTAGCAATCCTAATGATATCGGAAAAGAACAGATTGGAGTTACCATGAAACACTATATGGGTTATGGGGCTTCTGTTTCTGGAAAAGATCGTACTCCAGCCATTATTAGTGAGCAGGAATTGCGCGAAAAGCATTTTGCTCCTTTTTTAGAAGCTCTACAAGCAGGAGCTTTGAGTATTATGGTAAATTCAGGTTCCGTTAACGGAATGCCTGTTCATGCCGATTACGAACTGCTTACCGAATGGATTAAAGAGGACTTGAACTGGGATGGTTTGATTGTTACCGACTGGGCTGATATTAACAATCTCTATACAAGAGAAAATATTGCAGCAGATAAGAAAGAAGCAATTAAACTTGCTATTAATGCCGGTATTGACATGGCCATGGAACCTTATGACTGGGATTTTTGTGTGCTGCTGAAAGAATTGGTGGAAGAGGGTGAAGTGAAGATGAGCCGTATTGATGATGCTGTACGTCGTGTATTAAGGATGAAGTATCGTCTGGGTTTGTTTGAAACACCTGTTTATGAGGTGGATGATTTTCCATTATTTGGCGGTGAAGATTTTGGCCAAGTAGCATTGAATTCTGCAGAAGAATCCATCGTGCTCCTGAAAAATGAAGACGATATTCTGCCATTGGCTGATGGAAGAAAAATTCTTGTAACCGGTCCTAATGCCAACTCTATGCGTACGCTTAATGGAGGATGGTCCTATACATGGCAGGGCAAAGATGCAGATAAGTTTGCTGCTGACCACAATACCATTCAGGAGGCTTTTAAGGCCAAATTCGGAAACAGTAACGTTGTTTACGAACCAGGAGTAACTTACGATAATGACGGCCCTTATTGGGCAGAAAATGAGCCGGAAATTGGCAAGGCTGTTGCTGCAGCTGCTGATGTGGATATAATTTTTGCATGTGTTGGCGAAAACTCTTATTGCGAAACGCCTGGAAATTTATCAGATCTGACTTTGTCGGAGAATCAGATAAATCTTGTCAAAGTATTGAGCCAAACAGGTAAGCCTATTGTGTTGATTTTGAACGGTGGTCGTCCACGTGTAATTCATGAAATTGAACCTCTTGTTAAAGGCGTGGTTAATGTAATGTTGCCCGGAAATTTTGGTGGTGATGCACTGGCCAACCTTGTCAGCGGAGATGTTAATTTTAGCGGTAAACTTCCGTTTTCATATCCTAAAGCTGTGAATTCACTGGGAAGCTATGATTTTAAACCCAGCGAGGAAACCGGGACCATGGAAGGTGTGTATAATTACAACTCTCAAATGTCTTTCCAATGGGCTTTTGGTTATGGATTGAGCTATACTGATTTTGAATACACGAATCTTTCTGTTAATAAAACTTCCTTTACTGCCGATGATGAATTAACTTTTACTGTTGATGTTACCAATACCGGTGATGTAGCAGGCAAAGAAAGTGTGCTTTTGTTCAGTAGTGATCTTGTGGCTTCATTAACTCCCGATGTTCGTCGTCTGCGGAACTTTGAGAAAGTGGAAATTCAGCCTGGTGAAACCAGGACTGTCACTATGAAAATCAAAGGTTCTGACCTTGCATTTGTAGGATATGACGGTAAATGGGTGCTGGAAGAAGGAGAATTCAGAATTCAGACAGGTGATGAAGTAGTTAATATTATTTGTTCAGAAACTAAAAAGTGGGATAATCCTAACAAATAACTTATAAACCTGCTTTTTTACGAATTGCAGGTTTGGAGATGAGATTAAACGGGGCTTTCTGATAGGTTGAAAGCCTCGTTTTTTGTGGATTTAATCATTATTATTTCTTGGTTTTTTTACTTTTGGAATGGGGAGGGGGCTTTGCCTCCACCGTGCAAGGGTCGGTCCGAAAGGGCCGGCTTTTTTGATTTAGAGGAACTGTCTTAAATTCCTTTTTGCATAAAAAATTTTATTCTGTATTTGTTTAACAACCGAAATAATATAGAAAGCTTTTAAGTACCCTGTTTTATATAAAAAAACATTTACTTTTGACTTGTATCTGCACGATGACAGAAATATATAAACAGTATTGAACAACTTGAAAAGGAAATTATTACTTCGCTGGAAAGTTTCAGCAAATACATTGAGCCTAAATAGTATAACATAAAGGTAGTTGCAATGAAAATGGACCATCTCGAGATTAAATTTCAATATACTTTAAATTTGGCAGATATGGATTTGCAGCGAAAAATCAGGAAGAAAACTATCCGTGAAGTATTTAATTTTATTTCAAGCAAAAAAGAAGATCCTGTAAGTAAATAATTGACAGTAAATTCTGCTTTTAATATATTGGGTGCTTTCAGTAGATAGATACAAAAAAGAACCTTTGAAACTCATCATGATACTATCATAAACTACTTTCATAGCAGAAGTAAAAATGCGGCAGCAGAATCATTCAATGCAAAAATAAAAGACTTCAGAAGACAGTTTAGAGGAGTTGTTGATGTGAAATTCTTCCTTTACAGATTGTGTAAAATTTATGCATAGACCCAGGTTTTGGATCTGGTCCGGTTTTGGATCTGGTCCGGTTTTTTAAACAGCAACAAAAAAAGAGTAAAACGCACAAAAGCCGCATAAATACTGATGTTTATGCGGCTTTTGTTTAATCTGTGACAATGAAATAAATTGTCTTGTCGGGGTAGCAGGATTCGAACCTGCGACCCCCTGCTCCCAAAGCAGGTACACTAACCGGACTGTGCTATACCCCGAAATTCTGGCGGAGAGAGGGGGATTCGAACCCCCGGTACGGAATAACCCGTACGCCGGTTTAGCAAACCGGTGGTTTCAGCCACTCACCCATCTCTCCAAATATTATACAGACCATTGTCTGTAGTGCGTGTCTCATATCTCAAACGCGGATGCAAATGTATTAATTCGATTGTTAACACACAAATTTTTTTTTGCTCTCAGAGACTAAAGATAGCAAAAGAAATGCGGATTTTGTTGATTCCTATTTAATTAAAAAATAAAAAATTTTTTCCTTATTATGTTTCTGTTAGCTTTGGCTAATAGCTTTGCCTGGTTAGAAAAACATTCCAAGATATTTTTTTGATCATAATGATAATCCTACCCTGATCTATTTATGATCGAGATGAGATGTTTAAATATTGAGAAGTATTGACAACTGCAGAAAAAATTGATGAAGTAAATAGTGAACTATTTTCGAATCATTTTTATTGAGAATGTCCATATTTTCAATAGATCGTTAGACTTTTAGAAATAAGATTTAAGATAAACCATATAGCATTGACAACTAAATTTTTAACCCAAATATGCATCTAATTACAAAAACTGACTTATAGACTTTTACAAAAGCTTAACGGAGTATTGTATTATAAGGATGGTTTGGTATCGTAATAGATAATTTGTGAAACGAAGTTCGATGAAGTCAATAGTTCAGGTTAATAATGGAAAAGTTAAAATAATGATAAATTATCTCAAAAAAATATTAAGGATATTTTTCTTTAATGGGTGTGTGCTATATTTGTCGAAATTAAGGAAAAACAGGAGAAAACTTTTATTGTTTAAAAATAAAGGTGTTAATTTGTCTGAATTGAAAGAAAATTAAAGGTAAAAACATAAAAACTGATTGTTATGAGTGATTTTTTTAAGAGTGTTCAAAGTAAAGGTGTTTCCCTTCCAAAAGAGGTTGAGGATGTGCTTAAAAACTGTAAAGGCTTTACAGTTTTCGATACCAGTGAGCAATTAGCAGAAGCTGCTGTGGGAGGTAAAGGAAGCAAGACCTTTGATGTGAAATATGATGTTCCCGGAAAGGGTGAATATACAGAGGCTGTTGTTCACAGAGTAAGTAACGGAGTTTCTGCTAATTATACTGAGGCATATATGCGTCGTCGTGATCCCGGTACCATGTCTGTAGCCGATAATCTTCCATCAGACAAACCAAGGTTTAAGGATAGATATGGTTATGAATTTGATAAGCTAAAAAAGGAAACTTTTGATTGGCTCAAGAGTCAGGAATTAGCCGTTTTCTTTTACTATGCAGGAAATAAAGAGTATAACGTTGGTGTGGGAGGTATTGCTGTTGCTCCTGCAAATGCCGGTTTTTTTGCAATGGGCCTTGCCATGCTGCAACGGATTACGCCTGTCGAAGAACTTGACAGTAATTTTAAAGTTGAGTCTGCTATATATGTCGCACCCACTTTCCGTCATACTCATTTCGAAGGCAAGCAGGCAGTAATTCATAATCGCACAGAGGGTGTTCATGAAATTTATTCGTACAACCTTTATCCTGGGCCAAGTGCTAAAAAGGGTCTGTATGGAGCTTTACTGACCAAAGGAGAGAGGGAGAACTGGATTACTGCACACTGTTCGACTACAGCAGTGATAAGTCCTTATGATAGCGTGACTACTTTTATGCATGAAGGTGCTAGTGGCGGTGGGAAAAGTGAGATGCTGCAACATATTGTTCGTGAACAAAACGGAGAGGTTGTTATAGGTGTCAACACTCTTACGCAGGAGAAGCGTGCCATTAATCTGCCTGTTTCCTGTTCATTCGGTCCCGTTACAGATGATATGGCTCTTTGCCCTCCCGAGCTTCAGCGGGATAATGGCAAATTAAGAGTATTGGATGCCGAGAATGCCTGGTTCATTCGTACAGATAGTATTACTGAATATGGTGATGATCCAACTCTTGAAAAACTGACCATTAATCCTCCCAAGCCATTGTTATTTCTTAATATTGATACAATGCCTGATGGTACAGCGTTGATCTGGAATCACATTGAAGATGAGCCCGGAAAGAAATGTCCAAACCCCCGGGTGGTTGTTCCTCGTGATATTGTTCCAGGTGTGGTTCACAAGCCTGTGACTGTTGATGTACGTAGTTTTGGTGTTCGTACTCCTCCCTGTACCAAAGAAAATCCCAATTATGGAATTCTTGGACTGTTTCATGTTTTACCTCCGGCACTTGCCTGGTTGTGGCGTCTGGTTTCGCCTCGTGGACATGGAAACCCAAGTATTGTAGATTCCGGCGGAATGCAGTCGGAGGGTGTTGGTTCTTACTGGCCCTTTGCAACCGGTAAAATGGTTCAGCATGCCAATATGCTTCTTGATCAGATTGTAAAAAATCCTCGTGTTGGATATGCACTGGTTCCCAATCAGCACATAGGAGTGTGGAAAGTTGGTTTTAAACCACAGATGTTGATGCGTGAGTATCATACCCGCCGCGGTAATGCAAAACTCAGAGGTGATCAGTATCAGGATGCTCGTTGCCCTTTACTTGGATATGAGTTGAATTATCTGACCATCGAAGGAGCAAAAATTCCGTCACGTTTTCTTAAAGTTTATAAGCAAAATGAGGTAGGAACCGAAGGTTATGATGCAGGGGCAAAAATTCTGTTTGAATTCTTTAAGAAAGAATTGCCTAAGTTTTTGACTCCTGATTTGTCTCCAACAGGTAAACGAATCATTGAGGCTTGCCTGAATGATGCCTCAGTGGAGGAATATAGTAAAATTATCCCTATGAGTTATCAGTATTCTTTCATGACAATGAAAGATTATGACAATATGAGAGTTTGAGAAATGCCCAAATGAAACGAGCATGGCAATGTTTGTCTCAAAAGAATAGGGATAAGTTCGTGCATGCGAGTTCCAACCGATCTTAGTAAATAATTTTATACGGATCAAAAAAAAGAAGGCCGCTACTGTGTTCATCACAGAGCGGTCTTCTTTATTATAAGGTAAATTGATATAATTACGGCCAGGGGGGGAGAGACCTAACAAAAGATTATCACGCGACATCAACTCTAAATATTCCACCCTAAACCTTAGACCCTAAATTTTAAACCCTAATCACCTATTGTTTCTTCAGAAGTAAAAGATGGTGCAGGGAGTCCTGCTCCATTAAATAGAGAGGCTTTAGAGCCGTTTTTATAGGCATATCTTACATCATCTGGTTTAGAGACCTTAGGCGAGGATACTATTATTGTATTGTTTTTTATTATTGCTTTGGCAGGATGGAATTTTCCATTTCCGCCCGCTATTTCAAATTGATTTTCTACATCGTTTTTAATATTCAATCCGTCAAAAGCATTTTTGAAACTGATAATGATTTGTTTTCCTTCAGTCTTGAATTCTTCTGGCATGGGACCGCTAAAAGGAACTTCTTTTCCGTATGTGTTCGCTAAAGCTTGCAGTGCAAGACGTTTTCCAACATCTGTTTTGTTGGCCGGATGAATATTGTTGACATTACCAATATCCAGCGTGACAGCCATTCCTGTGTGGGGAATTTTAAGTGCTCTTCTTTGTGCTTCACGTAAATTGGCTGAGGAAATTCCATCCACATTTTCATAGTTCCAGGGTGCCAGTTGAACATAATAGAACGGCATCTCCGGATTTTCAAATGCATTTCTCCAATTATTAATCAGATCCGATTTTAATTCGAGATACTGATTAGCCCGACCCACATTGGTTTCGCCCTGATACCAGATGGAACCTTTTATGGTATAGGGAGTAAGCGGAGCAATCATTGCGTTGTATAGTACTGTTGGCGTATGGGAACTTAGATTCATTGATAATTCAGGACGGGAATCGTAAGTGTCGGTTTGGGGGTCAAACAGATATAAATCGCTGCCGGCAATCTGACCAACTACCTTGTAATTCCACTCTCCATCTAATGCCATGGCATTGGAGTTGTCTCCTTCGGGATAGATGGTCATTTGCTCCGAATCGCCGTAAATACCGCCATCTCCCTGATGGTCGATCACTTTTACCGCAATGGTTGCAATCCCTGGTTCTACCAGGTTGGCAGGGACAGTATAATATCTTACTTTTTGCCAATAGCCTGCCACTTCTGTTCCACCAATTTTTTGCCCGTTAAAATAAGTAACGTCCATGTCATCAATGGGACCTAAAGAGAGTATGAGGCCTTTTCCAGCCCATTGTTCAGGAATCTCAATGTCTTTTCTAAACCATACAACGCCATCTAATTCGCCTATTTCTGTATGTTCCATTATGGCTGGAAGATCAACAGATGACCAGTTGTCTGTACTTGTTGCTGGATCACTACAGTAATCATCAAAAGCATCCAGGTTTTTAAATGGATCTTTGTTTTCTGTCGTGGGAAGTATGGAGATTGACTCATTATTGGCCAGCCATTTATCATAAGCTTCAGCTTGAGGAGCGAGAGTTTCCAGGTCTTTAACGACGTTTCCGAAATCTTTATGATCTGTTAATTCATTCCTGCTAATCCAGGTTTCAATAGGAGTTCCACCCCAGCTGCTGTGAATAATTCCCACCGGAACGTTAAGTTCCGTATTTAGTTTACGTGCGAAGAAGTAAGCCGTAGCACTGAAATTTCCTGAGTTTTCAGGACTTGCAACAGCCCAGGAACCTGAAACGTCCTCAAGCTGTTCGGATGACATATTTCTCGTCACAGTAAACATTCGAATATCAGGGTTTTCAGAATTGGCTATGGTTTGTGCTGAATTCATAATGGTGTCATTGGGTGGCCATCCTTCCAGTGGCATTTCCATGTTTGATTGTCCCGAGGCCAGCCAAACCTCTCCAAATAGTACATTCTGAATAGTAATAGTAGTGTCTTTGGAGTTTACAGATAGATTATAGGGGCCTCCGGCTTCGATGGTGGGTATTGTAACCTGCCATTTACTGTTTTTCCTAACGGTGGCCGAGGCTGACTCACCCCAATCACCGGAGACAGTGATTTTTGTTCCCGGAGTGGCTTTGCCCCAAATTGTTATATCCGTGTTTTGTTGCAAAACCATGTTGTCGGAGAAGACAGCAGGTAATGATAGTTCTGTTTTTTTTTGACATCCGCTCAAAAATATCAAAGCAGAGATGAAAAATGAAGATAAGAGTATTGTTTTCATTTTTTTGAAATGTAATTTTAATCATTGTGAAATGATGAGGGAAGAAAAGACAGGCCAGCCGTTTTGTAGGCAAGCCTTCACTATTTTTTTAACCAGGTTTATTCATAAAGTTTTCGTAATAGATAATTTATGAATAATCCAGGTTAAAGCCTTTATTTTTTACTGTCTTTTCCCTTATCGTCTGAATTGTTGTCTTTTGATCGTTCAGAAGATGACTGTGAAGGTCTGGAAATGGAATCACGCATTTGGGTATCAGCGTCTATGTTTTTATATTTCATATAATCCATAATCCCGATGTTTCCTGATCTGAAGGCTTCAGCTATAGCTTTAGGAACTTCAGCTTCAGCTTCGATTACGTGTGCCCGTGCTTCCTGAGCTTTGGCTTTCATTTCCTGTTCTTCAGCCACTGCCATAGCACGGCGCTCTTCTGCTTTGGCCTGGGCTATATTCTTATCTGCCTCGGCCTGATCGGTTTGCAATTCAGCACCAATGTTTTTACCTATGTCAATATCAGCAATGTCGATGGAGAGAATTTCGAAAGCTGTTCCGGCATCCAGTCCTTTATTGAGTACAACCTTGGATATGGAATCCGGATTTTCCAGTACAGCCTTGTGTGAGCTGGATGAACCAATTGATGAAACGATTCCTTCACCCACTCGGGCCAGAACGGTTTCTTCGCCTGCACCTCCTACTAGCTGCTTGATATTGGCACGAACAGTAACCCTGGCTTTGGTAATAAGCTGAATACCATCTTTGGCTACGGCTGCTACCGGAGGAGTGTCAATAACTTTTGGGTTTACGGACATTTGAACCGCTTCGAATACATCACGACCGGCAAGGTCGATGGCGGTACCCATTTGAAATGTAAGATCAATATTGGCTTTTGACGCTGAAACCAAAGCATGAACCACATTATTAATATTACCACCGGCCAGGTAGTGGGCTTCAAGCTCATCTCGTTTGATGGTTTCCAAACCGGCCTTGTGAGCCTCGATCATAGCTCTTACTATAACTGATG
Source organism: uncultured Marinilabiliaceae bacterium (assembly GCA_964403175.1). Classification (GTDB taxonomy): domain Bacteria; phylum Bacteroidota; class Bacteroidia; order Bacteroidales; family Marinilabiliaceae; genus Marinilabilia. Next base: position 8,786 of record CAYOFH010000050.1, on the reverse strand, counting down.
GTGGTACTTTTCTGATGCGCATCAGTACCAACTGGAGAAGTGAAATGCGAACACCCGTTACAAGCGCAGAGAACCACAATATTACGGGGACATAATACAGAATCACAAAAAAGAGAACAATAATGACTGCAATGAGCCCGAGAGTTCCGAAAGCTTCCATAGAAATTATTTTACTGGTTTAACAATAATATATGTTTTAAAGACTTCTGTTACTTCAATTTCTATTTTGGGATCAAGGAATTGTCCCGGGCAACGTGCTTCCACATCTTGTCCGTTAACTCTAACTTTTCCCATGGGATTGAGACGAGTTATGGTTTTACCTCTGTCGCCTACATTTATGCTGTTATCTTCCACTGATGTGACATGGCTTGTGATACTTGAATTTAACATCAGCTTTTGCCAGGTTTTTGTTCTGAGTGCATAAACAAGAATAATTAGTGTGGAAAATAAAGTTACTGCCAGTGTAATATGTCCTGTGGAAGTATTAATGCCGTAGGCCATAAATATTCCGGCAGCAATCATTCCAATTCCACCAATACCCGCAACAGTAATGCCGGGCACCACAAAGAATTCAAGGATCAGTAGTAGCAATCCAGTGATAATCAGTAGTATTATAATGATCATTGTATAGGGCTAATCAATAGTGACTTTAAGAGATTTTTCAAATAAAAGTTTTTGTAAATCTGATAATTCCCTGTAAGAACCTCTTTTTATTTCACAATAGCCCAGGTAATGTGTCAATGTAGCACATTGTTCGGCCTGCAGATCGTCATGATCGCAATGCTCTATCAGGGCATCAATAACATCATCAAATGTATTAATGTTATCGTTGTGGAGGACCAGAAAATGATCGCCCATGCGTTCATTTCTGGAACCTGGTTCTTCTTTTCTCTTGTCGTAAGGTGCCATAGTCCAAAATTTCCTGTAAAATAGGAATTTATTTCTATCTGTACAAGAGGTGGGAGTTATTCTGCCGGTAAAAGAATTTATTCCCCACTGATTTTTCTTGCCTCTTCCAAAGATATTTGGCTGCCATCCAAAAATGCAACTACGAAAGCTTCGGGAAATCCGTTATTTCTAACTAGTTGTATATTCTGTTTTGCAGTACTGTATTTGTTCCATTTTCCACTATAGTACCTAGTAATGTTTTTTCCGGGGACCGGTGTTGACGATACTTCCGGAATTTTGGACAGAGCAACGGGATCCGGATTATTTCTGAATACTCCTATCTGGATTTTATAAACTGGCCTTTTGGTGTCAGCTCTCTGGTCCGGCTGTTCAAATAATGTTTTTGTTAATTCCCTTGCGTCTTTGAAGCTTGCAGACCTGACAGGTTCTTTTTTTACCGTTGTTGCTTCTGTGGTGGCAGCACTGTTTTCTTTGGTTTTTGTCAAAGAAGATGATATTGATTCATTATTTCCGCCATTATAGTTTGTCAGTTCAGTTTCTATCATCTCAATGGCCTGCCTTTTTAATCCCCCCAGTTGTTCGTAATGTTCGGGATTCCAGGCTACCATTTTTTCCAGGTTGTTATTTGCTTGTTCGAAACGGCTTTGTGTTTTTCCCAACAGGTCGTCCCATTTGCCTCTTCCTGTACTTTCAGCCATTTGCCTAAGAAGGGGTTTATAGATATTGAACTTTTTGTCCAGTGCATCATGATACATCATCAAAGCTTGTTCTTGCATGTACTTGGCCTGGCGGGGAAGAGATTCCGTGTTTTCGTCTTCCAGGTTTTTTTTCAATGAATCCAGGTTCCGCATTTTTTCAAGCAAACTTTGATTTTCTTCCTCTTCATTAAGCTTTACAGAACTTTCGAGAAGTTTTGATGCTTCCAGCAACATGATATTCGCCCAGGTGTACATGCTGTCAGTTTGTTGAAGCACTTGTATTTGTCCGGATGAAAAGTATTTTTTATACATTGGCTGAAGCCGCTCTTTTCTTGCCTGAAATTCTTCATTGGAATAAAAAGTAAAATTTCCTGATTTTAAAGGAATACTTCCCTTTGTTTTAGCAGGATTTGAAATTCTGGTGCCTTCATAGTGTCCCTGTTTTTTTAGTTCGGAAATTTTATCCAATTCCATTTGCCTGGCTCTTATGAAATGTCTCTTTACCTGGTCATCATGACCATACAAAGTTTTTTCCAGTTCCAGTATTTCATTCATTAATTTGTTGAGCTCCTCCTGATTGTAGCTTCGGGCATACCTTTCTCTTTTGTTGCGCATTAGTTGTTCCAGGCTGTCTTTTTGCATATCCACATTCTGGCCTCTTTTGAATTCGCTTCGTGCCACATCACTCAGGAAATGATCATAGTTTGTGTAAACAAGTGTGTCGTTGATATAGAATTGAAATTGGTCAGGTTTTTTTTCCGGAGAGACAGATTTTTTTTCTTTTTCTTTTGCCATCTGGTCTTCCCAGAAGTTTCCTTCGCTCAGTGGCAGAGATGCAAGATCTTGTATTTGGTTGATGTCCTCAGTCAGGTTTTTGATTACATTATTGTCCCAAACAATCTGTACTACTACCGCTTGGCCCGGCATGACTCCCCGATTGGTTGTGAACCACGCTCTTTGGCCAAAAGGATCAGCTGCAAAAAGAAAATCATCGTCAGGTGAATTAAATGGGGGGCCAAGGTTTTCAGGGGTTGAAAATGTATTGCTTTCCGGATCGAAAATGGAACGATAAATATCCATGCCACCCATTCCTCCGGGTCTGTCGGAAGTAAAATAGAAAGTAGTTCCGTCTACCATCAGAAAAGGATGACGGTCATCAAAATCTGAGTTAAGAGGTTCTCCAAGATTTTTGCTCCCACTCCATCGGTCCAGTAATTTCTCCATGTAATAGATATCGTGTAATGTTGTGTCGGGCTCTTCCATTACAAAATACACATCATCACCTTTTTCTGTCCTGTACATAATGTTATCGGGAGGAACTCCGGTCTTGAAGAAATCTTTGTTGCGGGCCAGGGTGCCGGCATCTTCAGGTAAATTGTACATCGTCAGGAAGTTATTGTCGGATACCGTGTCCTTATTCACCACCTGTATCCTGAAATGTTTGTTGGTAAGCGATGATGCCGACTGGCAATCCTTAACTGCCCTTTGAGCTTTGGCTCTTCTGGGATCACTGTTTGTTGCGTATTTCAAAAAGGTGTTAAACTCCTCTTCGGCCAGTTCAAATTCATAAGCTTTCTGATAGGCTTTGGCCAGATAGAAATGTACATCACGGTTAACCCTTCTCGACTGTGCAAATTTCAATCGCCGGATGGCTTCACTGTTATTCTGACGTGTCTCCACCAAAGATACACCCAAATAATAATTATACTTGGCTTCTTTGTCATAGCGCTCAATAAGATGTTCATACATTGGAAGTGCTTCCACGTAATTTCCCTGCTGGAAAAGCTCCAAAGCCCTGTCGGGTGAAACAGTGGTTTCCTGTGCATCCAGGTGTATGATGATGATGGATAGAAGAAAAATGGTAAAAAAATGTTTCATGCCTGCCGGTATTTATTGTTGGTTGTGGCCGTAAATATTATGATGATTTCAAGGGTCAAATTTAATCATTCGGAGCGAATTCCCTAACTCAAAAAAATGACTTTGTCGAAGTGAATTTTATTAATTGATGCTGTCTTTTGTGGTGACGATGATTTAGGGCATAAAAGATTTAATTTTTAAGTAAAAAACAAATCCATTTTAATTCTATTTTGTCACATGATTAATAATATCAGGCAATACTCTTTATTTGTAATCAATTTTAATAGAAGATCACATTTAGAAATTAATCAAAATCTTAGTTTTTGATTTGGGAGCAGGTTTAAAAATACGTAATATTGTGCAGTTTTGTTAAAAAAACACAACCCTTCCCGGTCAAATTTAACAAAACAGAGCTATATTTTTGTTACATTATAGCTTTGTTTTTGTTGAGCAGGAAGGGGTAAATGAAAATTTTATTACTCCTTTTATGAAACATTTTTACTTTCTTGTTCTGCTGATTCTGGCAACTTCTTTTTCTCAGATAAATGCCGATGTTCTTTATGTGAAGCCTGGAACTTCCAGTACCGCCTGGCAAAATCAAACCAATGTTTATTCCGACTTGCAAATTGCGCTAGCCGATGCTGTGCCTGGTGATGAGGTATGGGTGGCAGCTGGTATGTATAAACCCACCACAGACGGTGATCGCACCATTAGTTTTGAGCTTAAAGATGGCGTGCATTATTATGGCGGTTTTGTTGGTGATGAAACAGAGCTATCTCAACGTGACTGGAATACCAATGAAACTATTTTGAGTGGTGATATTGGGGTTGAGGGAGATAATACGGATAATAGTTATAATGTTGTTAAAAACAGAGGTACGGAGAGTGAGCAAATTCAATCAAATATACTTGACGGTTTTATAATAGAGCAGGGGAATTCTCGATATGATGGAGGAGGTCTCTATATTCGTTATTCCACAAATCAAATTAGAAATGTATTGTTTAGAGACAATCAGGCTACAAGGTGGGGGGGGGCTGTTTATACTGAAAATGGCAGTAACTCTGAATTTTTCAATGTGTTGTTTGTGAATAATAGTTCCGGTTCTGCAGGAGCAGCCGTTATGGCTGGGTCAGATATCACTTTTGTAAATTGTTTGTGGTACGGTAACTCTACTTCAGATTGGGCCGGGGCAATTTATAAAAGTACAGAAGCAGTTCTTCAGGTCTATAATTCCATAGCATGGAACAATGCTTCGAGAAATGATTATGATTTTAATTTCAGTGCCATAATAGAGAATTCTATTTTTAAAGATGCTGATGGTTCTAATGGAAATATTTCTCAGGATCCTGTTTTTGTTGCTGCTGATAAGGGTGATTTCAGACTTAGTGAAAGCAGTCCAGGTGTGAATGCCGGGAATAATGAGGTAGTGCCGGAATGGTTGAAAACCGATTATTCTGGTGGAGAGCGCATTATGGGAGGAATAGTAGATATAGGAGCGTTTGAGGGAGTTGTAGTGAGTCCTGAATTATTCAGCCCCGGGAATGATACCTTTTTTGACGCAGATCAGACTAGTGCACTTCTGGAATGGGGATGGAGCGGGAATCAACCGGACGAAGTGGAAAGTTATACTTTAGAATATCGTATCAATGACGAAGATCCTGTTTATGTTGAAAATCTTGGAAGTTTTAGTTATACTTTAACCGATTTAAATCCCAATAGTGTTGTTCAATGGCGTGTAGCCGGTGTAGATGCATCCGGGAATCAGAACTGGTCATCGTTTTCTTATTTTTGGATTTTACGCGGACATCCTTTGTATGTAACCCCGAATGGGACCGGGAATGGAAGTTCGTGGAATGATGCTATGACCCTTCAATCTGCTCTTGATGAATCTAAAAGGGGAGATTCCATTTGGGCGGCTGAAGGGACTTATTATCCAACAAATACATCAGACCGATATATCCCTTTTAAACTGAAAGAGCAGGTTAAGCTATTTGGTGGATTTGCAGGGAATGAATCGACCCTTGCTGAGAGAAACTGGAGCCTCAATGAAACAATTTTGAGTGGGAATATAGGGGATAAAGAATCTATAACCGACAATAGCCAACGGATCGTCGAAGCCATAGGAACTTCTGCAAACCCTCTTACTGAGGAAACCGTTTTGGATGGGTTTGTTATAGAAGGAGGGTATGGTAACCAAAGTTCCGGAATCTTTATGGAGGATGCTTCAATTTTAGTCCGAAATTTATGGATTCGGGATAATTACTCTTCCACAGCGGGTGGAGCTATTCGCAGTAGTTACAGAAGCAATCCGAAATTCGGTAATGTATTGTTTACCAATAATAGTTCCGACGATAATGGAGGTGCCGTTTATTTATCCGGAACTGCCGAATTTTATAATTGTACATGGTTTGGAAATTATGCACAGCGGGTTGGGGCTGCTGTTATGGGAGATGCTACCATTACTAATTCTATTTCCTGGGGTAATTACTCGGGTAATCAGAGTTATGATTTCTTCTATTATAGTAATGTACGAAATTCTATTTTTGAAGGTTCTGATGGAACTAATGGCAATATTTCTCAAAATCCGATGTTTGTTGCACCGGGGAAAGAGGATTTCAGATTACAAGTGGGGAGTCCGGGGATAAATTCCGGAGTGAATGAGGATGTTCCTGAGTGGTTGACAACGGATGGCCTAAACAATGATCGGATTTTAGAAAGTGTAGTGGACCTTGGTGTTTTTGAAGGGGGAGTCGAAAGTCCAAAGTTGTTATCTCCTCTTGATGGCGAGACTCTTGAAAGTGAAATTCTGGAAGTACTGCTGACCTGGGAAGATGGTGTTCCGGAGGATGTGAGTCATTACATGCTGGAGTATTCTATGAATGAGGGAGATCCTGTTTTGGTTGAGAATCTTCAAAATACGGATTATAATCTCTCCGGGTTTTCTCCAGCAACAAAGGTTGCCTGGAGAATTTGCAGCGTGACAGATGAAGGTCGGGAAGTGTGGTCTGAGCAATATCACTTCTCTGTCTTGAGAGGACGTCCTGTTTTTGTTACTCCTGATGGAACTGGCAATGGTGCTTCATGGAGTGAGGCAATGAACTTGCAGGATGCATTGAATAATGCTATGGACGGAGACTCTGTTTGGGTTGCCGCAGGAATCTATAAACCAACTGAAACTAATGCTCGTGACATCTCTTTCTTATTGCCGAAGAATATAAAAATCTTTGGGGGATTCGAAGGAACGGAAACTGAGATTAATCAGCGTAATCATGTTAAAAATAAAACTGTTTTGAGTGGGGATATTGGTGAGGAAAATGTTTCTACTGATAATAGTTATCATGTGTTATCAGCAGTTGGAACTTACAATGAGTCTGATGACTGGAATGCTGTGGTGGATGGGTTTATAGTCGAAAATGGTTATGCTGACGGAGAAGGTCATCGCAACGGAGGCGGATTATATCTGGAGTGGGCTTCTCCTTTGTTGGTAAATATGCATTTTAAGAATAATTATGCACTCTATAGTGGTGGTGCAGTATATGACGCAGCAGGAAGCCAGGCTGAGTTTGCGAATGTGGTTTTTACCAATAACACTGCCAACCAATATGGGGGTGCTGTGTATGCAAGCAAGAATCTGAGATATTTCAATTGTGTATGGTTTAATAATAATTCCAGGGATGGGGGTGGCGCAGCCTACGGATATAATGAAATTTTTAATTCTATATTCTGGAAGAATACAGCAGAGGAAGGTTATTACAACGATTTGACGAATCGAAATCTTGTTTTTCACAGCATTTATGAATTTGGAAATAGTGATGGTAACCTGGCAGGAGATCCTGATTTTATAGATGCCGAGAACGGTGATTTTAGGCTTAGGGAAGAGAGTATGGCCTTGAATGCCGGGGATAATGAAGCTGTCCCGGATTGGTTATTTTCTGATTATTTTGGTGAATCAAGGATATTAGAAGAGACAATCGATTTGGGAATCTCAGAGGGAAAGATTGTTGTACCTTCAATAATTTCTCCGGAGGACCAATCTGTTGTATCTGCGAGCGAAGAAGGATCAGTTATTCTTAAATGGAGTATTGAGGAAAGTGAAGTTGCTTCCACTATATCCGGCTTTATACTTGAATGGGTTTTGGGAGAAGATACAACCTTTGTTGAGAATATTGATGACTATGAATATAGTCTATCCGGACTTGTACCTTTTGATGCTGTTAGCTGGCGTATAGGATATGTTGATAAAAATGACAATACCAACTGGTCTGCTTATGCTTCTTTCGATTTGTATCGCGGACATCCTCTTTTTGTTGTTGATGATGGGACAGGGGATGGAACTTCCTGGCAAAATGGCATTGATTTGAAAGAGGCCTTGAATATTGCCGTTAGTGGTGATTCTTTATGGATTTCAGCAGGAATCTATAAACCTGCATCTACAACAGACAGATCTTCTTCTTTTGTTATAGATAAGAATCTTAAGCTATTTGGAGGGTTCTCTGGAGTTGAGAACTCCTTTGATGAGCGAAATAGCTTTAAAAATCAGGTTGTCTTAAGTGGGGATATTGGAGAACCAGGTGTAAAAGGTGACAATAGTTATCACGTGGTCGAAATTACCGGGTCACAGGAACAGCCTGTTTCAGAGCAAATGATTCTGGATGGAGTGACTATTGAAAATGGGTTCGCTGATGTTTATGACGACAATGATGGAGGAGGCTTGATAATAAACAGAGCTTCCCCGATAATAAAAAATGTCTGGTTCCGGAATAATTATGCTTCCGATGATGGAGGTGCCGTTTATGTGGATTACTTGAGTAATCCTTTGTTCGGAAATGTTTTGTTCTGGAAGAATGAGTCGGGTGACGACGGAGGTGCAGTCTATTCAGGTGCTCAGGTTAATTATTATAATTGTGTTTGGTTGGGGAATTATTCTGGTTATTACGGAGGTGCGGTCTATGATATTAGTCGTACTTCTATGGTGTACAATTCCATTGCCTGGGATAATAAGGCAGAAGTGAGTTATGATAATTTCCATTATGGAGTCTCTTCTTTTTATTCTATTTTCAACAATGCTTCCGATCAGAATGGTAATTTTAATCAGGAGCCTGGTTTTGTGTCTGTGGATAAAAAGGATTTTAGACTAAAGGAGGGAAGTCCGGCAATAAATTCCGGAAATAGCGATTACCTGCCGGATTGGTTGACTTCTGATTTTTATGGAAACAGCCGTCTTATGGATGATTCCCCTGATGTCGGAATTTTTGAAGGCAGTGTGGTTGTTCCGACCATCTTATCTCCGGAAGAAGGCTCTGTGGCAAGCATCGAAGAGTC
>CAYOFH010000049.1:4913-21995 GCA_964403175.1 uncultured Marinilabiliaceae bacterium | reverse complement strand
CCATATGCTCAAAAATCTACCCAACACAAATCAGGTTTCCTGACGGTGCACTGCCCACATCAAATACATTGAAATACTATGGTATTTGTTCTGTGAAGTAAATTTCGTATTTTTGATTGGAAGGTCCACCAACCAGGATGGATGGGGTAAATTCCGATGCATAGGAGGTTTTGCTTCGGTATGGGTACCAAAATAAAAGGTTGGCAGTTGGATGGCAGAGGTTAGATGAGTCCTATAATACTAACATTCTTGATTTCAACAAAAACAACCTTTAAAAACAAAATAATTGACGGACAGTGTTTTACAAAAGCTTACCGAACTATTGTGAATAAATCAAATCAGAAAATCGAGATTAATCCCAATACTCCGTTAAATTCTTGCAATAAACTGTAGGTCAGTCGTTTTCGGTCAATGGTTTTTATCTGTTAAAGAGCAGAATATCAGAGTTATATGAATTGTCTCAAATCTTAAATCTAAAAGTCTAACGATCTAATTGTAATCCACAACCTCACTAAAAAAACAAATAGTTTACTATAATAATCCGTTAAACTTTCATAGGAGCCTCTGATCCAGTTGTTTGAAACCAGACAGATTTATATGTTAAAATGCAGATTTTCAATATGATATGATTCATCTTAAATCTTAAATCTTATATCTTAAAATCTAACGGTCTATTGTTACTACCAACTTGTTAAAGAAACAACAACAAACTATTATTTTTAACATGCTAAAAATAAAATACTTATGGGAGGAACTAAATGCAAGTTTCTGGTTTGTACCCATTTTAATGCTTTTACTTGCCATTGTTTCAGCCATTGGTTTAATTTATCTGGACAGCCAAAACCAATATACACCCGATGGCATCATGCGGTATCTGTTGCCTGCCAGCATTGATTCAGCAAGGAGTATACTCACTATTATAGCCAGTGCAATGATTGGTGTGGCGGGAACAGTGTTCTCCATCACGCTGGTAGTTCTTACTCTGGCCTCCTCCCAGCTGGGATCCCGTCTGGTACGGAATTTCATGTACGATAAGCTCAATCAGGTTGTACTGGGAAGTTATGTTTCATCATTTGTTTATTGTCTGATTGTTTTGAGTGCATTAAAAGAAAACGATAGTTTTCAGTTTATTCCGGCGGTGTCAGTATTAGCAGCTCTGGCCTCAGCGATTGCAGGAATCATATTACTGGTTATATTTATACACCATGTTTCCATAAGTATTCAATCCGACAAAGTTATTTCGGATATTTCGGAAGCTATGTCGAAAAGTTTAATAAAACTGTTTCCCGATAGCATTGGTCACGAAGAGGAAGAAAAACCTGCTCAGGACATCGATAGTCTGAAAAAGAAATATACTTTCAATCAGGAAATGCGTTCAGTTAAAAGTGGTTATTTACAATCTGTTGATGGCGAAGGGTTAATGAATATTGCATCAGGAAATAATGCTGTTTTTGTTATGCATCACCGTCCGGGCGATTTTTTGGTTCAAAACATGATTATTTGTGAGATACTGACCAACGAAGAATTCAGCCAAGAACTTCTAAAAGAAGTCCAAAACAATTTTATTATAGGAAAGGTTCGCACACCGCTTCAAGATGCTGAGTTTTCAATCCACCAAATGGTTGAAGTAGCGTCCAGAGCTTTATCGCCGGGCGTTAACGATCCTTACACAGCTATTGCCTGTATTGATAATCTGACTTCAGTGATTTGCTATCTAACCGGTGTAAAATTTCCTTCTCCATATCGCTTTGACTCTGAAGATCAATTGCGAATTATTGCTGACAACCATTCCTTTGCAGGTATGCTTAATGCCGCATTTAGCCAAATCAGGCAATATGCAGAAAAAAGTCCTTCTGTAATGATAAGGTTACTGGAGGCTATGATCACCATTAACTCATTTGCCCGCACAAAGAATCGAAAACAACAAATATTTCAACATGCTGAAATGGTAATGAAAGCTGCAGAAAGAACATTTCTGGAAAACAGGGATCTGGAAGATATGAAAGAAAGATTCCAAATGCTCATTGAAAACCAACAGACCAATGAAAAATAATAAGTTGATTGTAATAGGAGGCGATGCAGCAGGTATGAGTGCAGCTTCAAAAGTTAGACGGGAACAGCCCGACCGTGAAATCATTGTTTTTGAACGCGGGAACCACACCTCCTACTCTGCCTGTGGAATGCCCTACTTTATTGGTAAACAAGTAGAGTCTGCCGAAAAGCTGATTGCCCGCAGTCCGGAAGTTTTCAGAGAAAAATATAATATTGATGTACGCATTCGCCACGAGGTAAAAGAGATTGATACAACCAATAAGCGAGTAAGAGTATCAGATCTTAACAGGAATCAGGAATCCTGGGAATCATGGGATGATTTATTAATTGCCACCGGCGCATCTCCGGTTGTTCCGGATATAGAAGGAATAGACGCACACGGCATCTTTGCCCTTTCCACATTGCAAAGTGGTATCGATGTTTTCAATTATATCGACAAAGAAAGACCGTCCAATGCTGTTATTATTGGTGGTGGATATATTGGTATTGAAATGGCCGAAGTGTTGCAGGAGCGTTCGCTGGAAATCACTTTAATAGATATGGCCTCTCAGGTAATGGTTACGATGGATAAAGATATGGCTGATCCTATTTCAGCTCATATGAGAGAAGAAGGAATAAAAGTCATTCTGGAAGAAAAACTTTCTGCTTTTCAAAAGGATAAAAACGGAAAAATAAAGTCTGTAACCACTGATAATCATACCATCCCTGCTGATCTGGTAATTCTTGGAATGGGTATAAAACCCAATTCCGGACTGGCAGCCAGTGCAGGCATCAAAACAGGGGCCAATAATGCCATTCAGGTAAACAAAAAGCTTGAAACATCCGTGCCACACATTTGGGCTGCAGGCGATTGTGCCGAATCGTTCCACCTGGTTACCAAAAAACAGGTAAACATTGCATTAGGCACTATTGCCAATAAACACGGTCTGATTGCCGGAATCAATATCAGCGGAGGAAATCAGGAATTTCCCGGTGTAACAGGTACTGCTATTACAAAATTTAAGGATCTGGAGATTTCGAGAACCGGATTATCGGAAAAGGAAGCCCTTGATTTGGACATTGACATTAAAACGGCCTCCATAGAGACATCAACTATTGCAGGTTATTATCCCGGTGCCGGCGAAATCAGCATTAAACTTGTAGCAGAAAAACAAAGCGGCAGGATATTAGGAGGACAGATTGTTGGTAAGCAAGGAGCAGGCAAACGCATCGACACCATTGTCACAGCCATTACCGCCGGAATGACGGCACAACAGGTCGTTGATCTTGACCTCTCCTATGCCCCGCCATTTTCGCCTGTCTGGGATCCGGTGCAGATTGCAGCTCGCAGATTGACATAAAAAATTATTTCTAAATTTAACAAATCTTACTTAATTTAGATATCTCAAAACCTCACGCTTATGAACCTGCTCAATCTGCTTCCGTCCAATATGTCTTTCATAGATACTCCCCTGAAAGAAGCACCTTACATTGTTTATGACAAAATAAAGTTTGCTGACACCACAGAAGTTTCGTTGCCGGTAATTAACGAAAATCTGTTTCTTCAGCTGGAACAAAAGGCCGGCTTAACGGTCTGCGTGATTAACGAAGAAAAAGACCTTGATGAGGAATTAAAAATTGCATATCCAAACCTTAAGGAATTCAACGAGATTTTGAAGGATGATGCATTGGTAAAATACTCAGTGTCAGGAAAAATTCAGAGTGACGGAAATTTGCAGGTTAGCGATATTTTAGGATTCGAGATAGGCGCCAACCGCTCCGTTGAACTGTCTCAAGTTACCCGGCACAACAAGGAAATCAATTTCAGTGACGCACTGATCACAGACCTTCCGGATTTTAAACACCTGCTGTCCCAATCCCGGGATGCAAATTCACTGAACTCTCTGAGACCTCACGAAGTACTTACCTACTCGCTTACCGGAGATCTGAACCTGGATATTTCGGTAAACATCCTGAAGTTGTTATCAGTAGCTTTTGCTCCGGTATTCTCTTTAACCAATGGCCCTAAAGTGCCTTTGAAGCTTGATGCTTCGATGGGAATCCGCTTTAATGCGGTCAGAAAAGACTCCTTTTCTTTCCTGGTAACAAAAAGAAATGACGAAAAATTCAGGATTTCAATCAAAAAGAACCACCTGAAAGACAAAAACATCAGCATTTCCGGCAATTTATCTATTAGTCTGTTGGATACAGATGCAAAAGTTCTTACCGGAATTATCGACGATTATTTCGAAACCTACCTGGGTAAACCGACAGCCGAAATTGAACGTATTCTGGAGCAGGCAGAAGAAATACGGCAAGACAGTTTCCTCATTATACTGGCAGAAAAAATTGCATTTGGAGGACAGGCTATCGGGGAATTCAGAAAACATTTTGATGCTTACAAAGTAAAAATAGCTGATGCCAGACAGGAAGTACTAAACATTGCATCGGAGAACATAAAAGCCGGCATGGAATATGAATACCGTAAAGTACAATCGGATGGCGTATTACTTGAAGCCGTGCTTTCGAAAGAAATTCTGACAGAGGAGCTCAGCAAATTAGTACGTTTAAATACTAAAAATCTCATAGCCAAAGCCAGAAATAAGGAACCAGGCCTTGAAATAGAGCGCTATCTCACAGAAAAAAGCCTGATTTTTGAAGAACGGTTTTCTTTCGGAATCTCGCTGGGCAACTGGGCTCTGAGATCCGCTTCTCAGCAAATTTATCAGTACGATGAAAAACACACCGGTCTGCAATCCCGGCGAGCTGTAAAACTGGCCTTTCTGGATGAAAAGGTGGTAACCAACTTTGGAGAAGAAGCCACCGTTCGGGCGTCACTGGATGTTGAAACACCTAATCCACAGACAAGGCTTCAATACAACGAACTTGAATATGCTTTAACATTGAGCTCAAAAAAAACCGACCAGAGAATACATATCTGGGACAAAAAAGATCTTTACCGTTTTCTTCAAACTGCACTTACATGGAATATTTTCAAAGAAGAAGAGTTGGGTAATTTTTTTGAATCCATTTGGAACCACCTGTTGAAAAACAAAAATGTGGAATACGAATGTAAGCTGCATATTCCCGCAACCATCTTCCCCCAAACCATTAAAGCATTATCCCTGAATGCTTCCATGGAAGCAATTGCAGACGCAATGGCCGGTTCCATTCTCCCAAACAACGCAGACGACCGAAGTTTGCTTATTTCCGCAAGAAAAGAATTTTACTCCCCCCTAATTGCAGATGGTTTTCAGGGAAAAGAAATAATGAAAACCTTTGAACAACCTCTCTACACAGAGAAATACAGAAAATGGAGAAATTTTGAGATCGCACAGATACGCAATCAGAACCACTCAGGCACTAATAGTTTTATGGGAATTGCAAACAACAGAACCTTTCGCCATTTTCAGAAAATTGTATCAGGCATTAATTTAATGAACGATCATATACAAAACCAACATACCCTGGAAGAGGAACTGGACGATTCTGTTTTGAAATTCTTTTTTGATGCGTTTCATTCCATTGTAAAAGATAAATCAGGGTATTCTCAGCGATGGCTGGGACATTTCATCGTGCAAAGCATTGCAAAAGAAAATCCTGAAACAATAGACTCAGTAGTCAATACACTCACGATAATTTATCCGGAGGAAAACGACAAAAAAGAGGCCCTGCTGATAGGGGGTTAGGGATTAGGTTTTAGGGGTTAGGTTTTAGGGGTTAGGTTTTGGGGGTTAGGTTTTAGGGGTTAGGAGTTAGGGATTAGGAGTTAGGGATTAGGTTTTAGGGGTTAGGTTTTAGGGGTTAGGTTTTGGGTTGTGGGTAGGTAATTATGGTTTCTTGAACCAACTCTCCCAACCTCAACAAATCCGGTAAAACAGGACATTGGTAGTGAAGCGAAGCAATTTTTAAACATACACACACGACTTAAGCCCATTTTAACGGAAAATCACTATATTCAAAAATTAATAATTTTTGTAAGCACCTGAGATTTTCGGTTGCTGACAGATACAATAAACCAATAACCATGATTAACAATCCAGCCCTGGATGTGGCCATAGGCCTGATCTTCATCTATGCCATTTACAGTCTCATTGCCACAGTAGGCACAGAAATTGTTTCCGCACTTCTTCAACTCCGCGGAAAGTACCTCAAAAAAGCCATCATGCGTATGCTAGATAACGGACCGTTGCCGCATAAAAGCATTGATAAACCAACAGATGATCAGGGTTTCAAACTGGAGGACGATCTTAGTCCCCGATTCCTCAATCAACCGGAAATACGGTTCCTTGGACGAATGACTAAAACCGGGAAAGAGAAATGCCCTTCGTACATAAAACCAGTTACTTTTGCAAGGGCACTTTTAAACAGCCTCGATTACACCTGGTCAGATGATACAAACCTCTCTTCTCTCAAATCAAGACTTAAACCCGACAATCCAACCCATAAACTCATCATCAACATGATTGACGAAGCCAGCGGGGACATTGAAAAGTTTAAAGATCTAACAGCTCAATGGTTCAATAACACCATGGACCGGGCCTCCGGCTGGTACAAACGCAAAATTCAATGGATAACACTTTCAACAGCCATTATTATTGCTTTTTCCCTGAACCTGAATACTATTGAGATAGCCAGAGAACTGGGTTCTGACAAAATAGCAAGGATCGAAATGGTGGAAGCTGCCGGTAACTACATCCAGCATTACAGCAATACCAATGGTGTGGATGAAGACCACCTTGCCCGACTTGACACGCTCAACACCCAGATGCAGGAACTGATTACCGAAACCACTGAAATGGAATCTATCATGGACATCCGCTTCAACTTACAAACCCCTATGGATTGGTTTGTTTACATTTTGGGTTGCCTGCTAACTGCCATGGCACTCTCTCTGGGTGCTCCTTTCTGGTTTGATCTGCTCAACAGACTTGTTAGATTACGAAGCTCCGGGGTCCGGGAGAAAACGTAAAAGTTCATTAAGTCCACATATTGTGCAACCACATATTGGCAAACATGGTGGCAATAATGGATATAAAAAGACCGGCAATAAACATTCCCACTGCCTTGCCTCCTTTTATATTCGATGAAACACGAAATGCATTGTACATAAGAGCCACCAGCCAAACGGTCAGAAGTATCATTACAAACATTAAAATGATGGCCATTATAATATCAAACGTGGTAATGGTGGCCTTCATATCCTGTTCCATAACCATGGCCATTATGTAATCTCCAAACCTCTTAATGGATCCGGAAAATCCAAGAGGCGCAGCAAAAAGATAAGGAAAACGGGCCAGGGCCATGGTACCGAAAACATCAACCACGCGCACAGAAGAAGAGGATCCAAAAAATGCAAAGCCATAAAATATCAACGAGGGTATCAGCCAGATAATCAATTGCTGCATGAAATAATAGCCAAGTGGAAGGTACTCCGGTATAACTTTAATAGAAAGCGCATCCGGAAAATGGATATGACTGAAATACCCGGTAAATCCGGTAAGCATCATTGCCAGCAAACCGTAGAACAAGGCTTTGCTCCCGGCAATCTCCTCAAAAGGATTAAATAATTTTCTAATTTTCATCATCTTCTTTTTTTAGCAGAGTCATTTTTTCAATTAAATCATCAAGCATATTCCGAACAGTAGGATAACTAAGCTTTAGAGATTTTGACATCTTTTTAAGACTTCCGCTATTCTGAACAAATTCCATGATAAAATCCTGTTCATTTGGCTCCAGGGCAAGAAATAAGGGAAGACCAAAAGAGCCGGTTATTGTAGTATCGCACGAATCACAATAAAGACTCTTAACCTGTAGACCTCCTCCACACCCTGGGCATACAATTGGTAATTTCTTTTCCATTATTTAAAGTTTTATTTCAAAAATAAAGTGTTTTTTTAACTTTATCAAGTTATTATTTAATTTTATTTATTTTTCTCGTACTTTCTTTTGATTAATTAGAAGAGATTGCTTCATTAGGTTTACAATTGCCATATTTGGAAAATTTTGAGAGAAAATTGACTGGATCAAAAATCTTTAAGTCTATTAATAAAAAACCCGAAAACGAAAAAAGGCCATCCCGAAACAAAAATTCTTACCATGAAATAATTTTAGGCAGGCAGCAATAATTTTCACAGCTATAAAAAAAGCTGCCTCAAAGAATGGATTGAGACAGCCTTATTGTATAAAAAATTCTATTTTCTATTTTTCCTCTTCTGTCAGCAAATGTTCTTCAAGGAATTTCTCCATTGCACCATAAAAATCAAAACGGTTTTCTTCATTCCGGAAACCATGACCTTCATTATCTTTCACCATATATTGTACTTCAATACCGCGCTCCTTAAGCGCTTCCACCATCTGATCCGACTCATCCTTATTCACACGTGGATCATTGGCACCCTGGGCAATAAAAAGAGGTGCCTGAATCTTGTCCGCATGAAAAACAGGTGATGTCTGTCGTAACTGCAAGCTGTCCTTTTCAGGATGTCCGACCATCTCATACATCATATCCAGCATAGGTTCCCAATATGGAGGAATAGTATTCAGGAAAGTAAAAAGATTAGAAACACCAACATAATCAACACCGGCAGCATACAGATCAGGAGTAAAAACCATTCCGGCAAGGGTAGCATATCCGCCGTAGCTGCCACCATAAATAGCAACCCGTTCTGGATCAGCAACGCCTTGATCGATCAACCAGTTGACACCATCGGTAATATCATCCTGCATAGAAAGCCCCCACTGCTTGAAAGAAGCTTTCCAAAACTCTTTCCCATAACCTACTGAACCACGGAAGTTCATTTGCAAAACAGAAAAACCCCGGTTGGCAAGAAACTGAATTTCCGGATTAAAACCCCAGTTATCACGTGCCCAGGGACCTCCATGTGGATTAACCACTACAGGGAGATTTTTGGCATTTTCCATAGAATAACCATTGGGCAAAGTTAGATAGCCATGTATGGTCAAACCGTCGCGTGATTCATATTTGATGGGTAACGTTTTGGCCATTATTTTTTCATCCAGCCAGGGACTCACGTCGGCAATTTTTGTTAATTCATCAGTATTTGCATCATAAAGATAATAAGCACCCATGGAGCGATCACTATAGGTACGAACCATAAATTTCTCTTCTTCTTTGTCGGTATCTACAATTCCCAACTCATAAGCACCAAGCTCCTGTTCCAAACGATTGAATAGTTGTTTGGTCGTGTCATCAAAGAAATGACGTTCACGCTTCCATGAAGTATAAGTTGCGTTGGTAAGCACTTTTCTCTTGCGCGAATAACTCAGTCCTGAAACATCGAACTCGTCATTTTCATAAAGCACTTCCTCTATTTCACCGGTTTTGGGATCAAAAATTACAGGCACTTCTTTATCGCGATCCAGGTTGGACGTAGCATACAATTTCTTATTATCAAAAGTAAAGAAATTAGGATTCAGGGTGTTTTTAAAGTTGGTTTTAAAAACTACTTCAAAAGATTCCTCTTCAGTATCACGATAAAGCAATGTAGAATTAACGCCATCTTCAATTCCAATGGCAACGCGTAATTTGCCATCATGGTCTGTCATCCATCCCTGAATATTTCCGGGATTCTCCGCCAACATGGTCAACTCTCCCGTCACAATATTAAGCCGGTATGGATCAAAAACACGGGCATCACGCTGGTTCAGTCCAACAATTACCTCCTCTTCGATATCACGCAACTCATCAATTAATTGTGTTCGCACATCTTCAAACTCTGTGAGCGCTTTCATATCCTGGCCGTCACGGTCCACTGCATGTAAAGAATAATTCTCATCTCCTCCCGTATCTTTCAGAAAAAGAATGCGGTTATCGTTGGCCCACATATATCCGGCCACATCACGGGCTGTTTCAGAGGTAATACGAACAGCAGAATCACCATCCAGTTCCTGCACAAAAACATTCATCCGATTTTCGTAGGGAGCCATGAAAGAGAGATAAGTTCCATCCGGAGATATCTGATAGGCGGTTTTTTCCGGATTTTTAAAAAAATCCTCCATGGGAATCTTCGGGGCCTTTTCAATGGAACCACCACAACCGGTCATTGTTATTCCTGCCATATAAGCACTTAAAATTAAAATTTTAAACTTCTTCATACATGTAAAGGTTAAAAGGATAAATATAAAACAGATTGTTAGATGATCAGGAGTTAGATATTAGAAAAATCAAATTCCAATGATAAAACAATCAAAACTGTTTCCGCAAGTTAAACACCCATACTCAAATTAGCCGTTTAAAAGTAAGAAAATCATTTGAAAATTTACTATATTAGAGTTTTTAGTGAATAAAAAACCCAATATTAATTTAAAACAAATGGTTATGTTTACTTCAGGTGATAAACCGGGAAAAGGAAAGTACAAATGTAAGAAGTGTGGTAAAGAAATAACCCTTGAAAATGATTCTCAGGAATTACCACGCTGCCCAAAGTGCGGACACGACAAATGGGATAAAATTGAATAATCCTGAGTGACTCTTATGGGGCTGTCTGAAAAGTTGTGTGATTTGTATCATACTGAACATAGTATAGGATCTCATTGAGAGCAATCTGCGATGATTTCAATACACAAAATCCCAATAATTCTGTTACTTTTTGGACAGCCTCCATAATGATTCCGTTTATTAACAGCCATGTTAATGAAGCTTCGTCCCCCTTTTCTACTTCTCCAACAAAATTTTGTGTTTTGATAAATATTCAGTTCATGGATTACCTCACTATTCAGATAAACGCAAAGGAAGCAGAAAATGAAAGGCGGATCCGTTTCCGGGCTCAGACTGCACAAATATAGTCCCTCCCATCAGTTCAACCAGTTTCTTTGAAATAGCCAGACCCAAACCGGTTCCTTTTGGATTATCAGAATTGCCCCGGGCAACCTGCACAAACCGGTGAAAAATTCTTTCCTGGTCATTCCCGGAAATTCCGACTCCGGTATCTTCCACAACAAAATGCAACCACTCATCTTCTATTGATACTTTAATTTTGACCTTGCCGTTTTTTGTAAACTTCAACGCATTATTAATAAGATTTATGAGAATCTGCTTAAGCTTTACCTCATCACAGATCAAAGAATTGCAAGCCGGATGATCACAGATGGAAAAAGTCAATTCATTTTTTGTCTCCCTGGCCATAGGAACAAAGAAGAGGTGCATCTCATTAAAAAGGGAAAATAGGTTAACCCGTGAATAATGAACAGACATCTGCCCTGTCTCAATTTTTGAAATAGCCAAAACATCATTAATAATATAAAGCAATTGTTGACCGCTGTTAATTATTATGTCAAGATAAGCTTCCCTTGCCGGATTGCTACATTCCGTGGCTTTCAGTAGCTCTGCAAAACCAAGAATACCATTCATGGGAGTGCGTATTTCATGACTCATATTGGCCAGAAAAGCCGTTTTTAAACGATCACTCTCCTCTGCCTTGTTTTTAGCTTCCTGCAACTGTCTGTTAATTACATTCAAATTTTCTTCTGCTTTACGACGTTTCCTGAGATCACGAACTACAGCCAGATAAGTATTCTGGCTGGTTTGCTTAGAATTCATCTCTATGGGAATAGTCCCTCCTGATTTATCTCTAATTTCACGCTGAACAATTACAGACTCTCCCCGATCCAACAAATCAAATCGCAATGGATTTTTCTTTAATTCTTCGGGATGAAATAATGTCCGGATATGCCTGAAAAGCAACTCTTCTGCTTTAAAGCCTGTCATCTTCAGAAAACTGTTATTCACATCGATAATATTGCCCTGAGAATTACCAATTAAAATTCCATCGCCAGCATTTTCCACAACCAACCGATATTTGGTTTCACTCTCAATCAGTTTTTGTTCGGCGATTCGTCGGGCTGTAATATCAGTAACTGTAGAAACTCTTAATTTCCGACCTTCAAAATCGAAATTACGTCCTCTGATTTCGGCATTAAAAATCGTACCATCCTTTCGAAGTCCAGTCGCTTCATACTTTTCTGTATTCCCGGATTTAATTTTTTCTATAATCCGTTCACGATCCTCAGGAATAAATACCGAAGCAGCATCTCTTCCAATGATTTCTTCGTAGGAATATCCAAACATCATACAACCGCTTTGATTGGCTTCCACGCAAAATCCGTTTTCCAGAATGAAAATACCTTCATGCGCTGCTTCAGCAAGAATCCTAAAGCGTTGATCCATGGTCCATGACCACGCTTTAGAAAAGGATTCATTTAAGAAAAACCCAAGCTTTTCCTCAAGATACTTAACCCGTAACTCAAGCTCCCGGTTAGAAAGATGCTCTTTCATCATCAAAGAAAAAGAAGTTGTCTGAAAAAAAGCCATGATCTTCCGGCACAGTGGTCAAAATGGAAGAACATCGCAGATGTAATATATGTAAATTTTCTCTGACAATAAACATTCTTAAAAAATTTAGCCTCTCTAATATCACAATAGATCGTTAGACTTATAGATAGAAGATTCAAGAAAAATCATATAATATTGATAATCTGTGCTTTAAGACAAAAGCTCATTCAATTGCAAACGATTGAACTTTAGGCTTTTATAAAAGTTTAGCGAAGTATTGATATCAAAAACTCAACACTTTCCAGTCATCTTTCAGGTAACCGGTCAAAGGCTCCCCCATTGGAATTACTTCAATCCCCAGATTATCAAGATCTCCGGCAACTCCGTATTCTCCGGCACAAACACTGCAGGCCTGTATTTTTATTCCCGCTTTCATCAATCCTTTTACCTTCTCCTGAAAGTTCCTTGTCTCCAGCGAGTAGTTTTGTGGACGGACCCCAGACAATTAATAAAACTTCATCGAACCATACTTTCATCTTCGCACCCTGTATGTACATTATGTTGAAAAAATGAAATTACTTCGGAACACCGCTCGCAATAAAGCAACGAATCGGGAAAAGCATTCTTTTTACAAAAAATATTTTTTTCCGGATAATAGTAAACCACAATATGTATATTTGCAGTGTTACGTTTTATCATTACGTGTTACTTTTGTATTAAAAATCCATTCCATGTTAACTGAAAAAAGCATACACTTAGTCAACAAAAAGCAAAAGTTCCAAAGAATAGCATACACTAAGTTAATCGTAATCCTGATTTTTGCTTTTCTGCACATCACTTCTGCCTTCTCCCAGGCAATATACGGCACTGTTGCAGATCAGGCAACATCTGAACCTCTGACAGGGGCAAGCTTAAAACTAATGTCCCAAAATACAGGAACGGTCTCCTCCCATAATGGCAAATTCAGTCTGAAGGAACTAAAACCGGGAACATACACCTTACAGTGTTCCTACGTAGGATATCAACCAAAGGAAAAAGAAATCCGCATAACTGATAATGATGTGGAAGTTCATTTTGAATTACAACGAAACATCAGAAAAATTAATGAAATAATTGTCCGGGGTAACTTAACAGGACCAGTAAAACGTACCGGCGATTTATTATTTACAGGAACTGCCATCACAAAAAAGGGGATTTCACTGATAGGAACAAGTGGCGCAAATAGTGTTTACAATACTTTGGATATTATTCCGGGCATTGCAGTGGAGAACAATGATGCCTGGGGACTTTCCGGAAAAACCGTAAGAATCCGGGGAATCAGAAGTACCTTTAGCGGAATGACTATTGAAGGCTTTCCAAATTACGGCATCATGCCAATCGGAGCTCGTGATGACATCTACGATATGGAAAACATGGAAAGTGTTTCGGTATATAAAGGAGCTGCCCCTGCGGATCTGGGAACAGCAACGGGAAGTAAAGGCGGTGTTATTGAACTCAAGTATGATCGTCCAGCTGATTCTCTGAGAATAAAAATCAAACAAATGGCTGGCAGTTCTGCTTATTTACGCTCTTTTGCCAGAGTTGATCTGGGGCAACTAACGGAAACTACCACGGCTTTTGTTTCCTTGTCGCGCACCCGGGCTGACAAATGGAAAGGAAAAGGAACTCTCGGTCCCCGCAATAATGCTGCTCTGGGAATTGTCCAAAGCTTTGGAGAACAAACTACCCTCAGTTTTTTCGCCAATTACAATAGCATTGACCGGCATCATTTCCGGGAACTTGATTTTGAACATGCCTCCGATATTAAAAACTCTTACAATACTGACTACAATTCCACGCTGTCAGGAAATCCTGCACAAGATCTGCACTTTTTTGATTACAACCGGGGCTCCTACACCAACGGGGATATAATGATGCTGTTCTCGCATTATCTGGCTCCCGCTCTTCATCTGAATTTAAAAAGCTATTATTCTCATGAAGATGCTCTCTTTAATGAATCGGTAAAGCGGGGCCCTAACTTTTTTGTTCTTGACAGAAAAAGAAATACTGAACGAACCGGCATTATACCCGAAATTAAGAAAACCGGTAACCATCTCAACTTTACACTGGGTTACTGGTACGAATCAGCAGACAACAATGCTAATGTCTACAATAACAGAATTTCTTCAGAAGGCCTGATCCCAATGGGGTATGGATTCTACACCGTAAATGACAGGCATAGCCGGATTCACAGCCCTTACCTGAAACTTGCACGGTCGGCAGGAAAGTTCCATCTGCAGGGCGGGTTGAAATATTTCTGGTATCGCGAACCTGCAGCCAACCGTTACACCTCTGAAGCCCCTGATCAACTCTCCTCTGAACCTAATCCAAACCTTAATACAGATGAAATGACTTACCAGGCTCTACTCCCATCAATAGGGCTGGGTTATCAAATCAACAATCAACTGAACACCTATTTTAACTATGGAAGGAACTACATGCGTCCATACATGTACAACCCTATCATCAGTCTTTACACAAACAACATGGAAACCTTTTCTCAACATAATATGACCCTGCAGAATATATTTGACGACTGGACAATGGAAACTTCCGACAATATTGATCTGGGAATTCGATATCATTCAGGTATGGTTTCGTTATCGTCTTCTATATTTTGGGCTAAACATTATGATGTATTGGTTTCTGCATATAACCCCGAAATACAACTAGATTATTTCCAAAACGCAGGTCAACTTACAGCTTATGGAACTGATGTTGAGCTTTATATCAAACCTGCAAAACAAATTACTGTTTTTCTAAATCCGGCATGGACATCCATGAACTATGACAAAGATCTTAAACGCGGGGGCCAAACTATCGGGATCAAAGGCAATCAGGCACCCGCAACCCCCGAGTTCAGCCTTAAATCAGGCATATCTTGGTCTTCTCCACGCCAGTTAAATGCATCTCTGTTTCTTAAGCATACAGGAAGCCGTTACGGCGATGCAACCAACACTGAAAAACTTGACGCATATACCATAAGCAACTTTAAAGCCGATTATTCATTAAATAACTTCTTCTATACCAAAAATCTAAAAATCAGTTTTGAAGTAAATAATATTTTTAACAAAAAGTATGTAGGAGCAATTGATGTATCTGATGATGCCAATAATGGAAGCGCTTCATACTATCCAGGGGCTCCGCGAACAATCACAGCAGGAATGATGATAATTTTCTGATAAACAAAACCAGAAATAAAGTGTTTAGAGAGTAGCTTTCTGATGAAAAAGCCAAAAATTTACTTACCACTCTCAAAAACCGAATCGTCATGCTCGAAAAAAAACACATTACCATTACCGGTATTTTCTCGGGATTTGCTATTCTGATGTGGATCTTTCTTTCCTCTACAACATCTTCAGGTTGTGCGTCGGAAGTTTCAAAACAAGAAGAAAAAGGAGATGACCAGCCACGTCCGGCAGCAGAATTATACGAAAATTACTGCGCCAGTTGCCATGGCATGTACATGGAACGTTTTGCCGGAGAAGACCGTGAAGCCATGTTTGCCATGCCCCAAAATGAAATGGAACGCATCATCCGCGAGGGAGACTACGAAACCGGCATGCCTTCCTTTGGAGATGTATTCTCAGAAGAAGAAACCAAAGCAGTGGCAGAGTATATTCTAACAGATATAAAAAATGAAGCCGATGCACACGAATATCGTCCGGGATTCCCCGAGGTAGTAGAAAGTGAAGAACTTTCTTTCCGCATCGATACTGTTGCTTCAGGACTGGGAATTCCCTGGGGTCTGACCTGGTTACCCTCGGGTGATCTACTGGTTAGTGAACGCGGCGGGCAACTATTTCGATTCAAAGATAAAACCTTTGAAGGCTTAATCGAAAACGTTCCTGAAGTGTATGCCAACGGGCAGGGCGGATTGCTCGACATTACCCTGCATCCCGAATATGACGAAAACGGCTGGATTTATATCGCCTACTCCGAACCTGAAGGAGATGGAGGGAATACAGCCATCATGAGGGCTAAGCTATATGGAAATAAGCTCATCGATAAAGAAAAAATATTTAAAGCGCAGCCCAACACAAGTAGTGGGGTACATTTCGGTTGCCAGATGGCTTTCGATGAGGACAATTACCTCTTCTTTTCTGTGGGCGAACGCGGAAATCCGCCAAATGCACAGGATCTGACCAATCATAATGGGAAAATTCACCGGATTCATGATGACGGAAGCATTCCGTCTGACAACCCGTTTGTGGATGAGGAAGATGCCATGCCCACCATCTGGTCGTATGGCCATCGAAATCCTCAAGGATTGGCTTTTCACCCGGAAACCGGGGTTCTCTGGTCAACTGAACATGGGCCCAAAGGTGGTGATGAACTTAACATCATTAAAAAAGGTGTGAATTACGGCTGGCCGGAAATTACCTATGGCATAAATTACGATGGCACCATAATTACAGAAGACACAGTTAAGGCCGGCATGGAACAACCTGTACTGCAATGGACACCATCTATTGCTCCCTGTGGAATGGCTTTTGCCGATGCTGAAACCTATCCCCAATGGGCCAATGATATATTCTCAGGCTCTTTAAGCTTCCGGTATGTGGTTCGTACCAGTCTGGATGGCCAGGAAGCTGTTAAAGATGAAATTTTACTTCGTGAGGCCGGCCGTGTTCGTTCCATTAAAACAGGACCCGATGGTTATCTTTATATTGGTGTAGAGAATCCGGGATATGTATTCAGGCTGATTCCGGTGGAGT
>CAYOFH010000049.1:0-4813 GCA_964403175.1 uncultured Marinilabiliaceae bacterium | reverse complement strand
TTAAAAATGACAATATCTTTCCGAATTACTCTCCTGCTCGTACTGTTAGGGATTTTCACTAACAGCTACGGGCAGTTTTTTGGCCGCTGCATTGATGCACAAACCGGGGAGGCCATTGCTGGAGCGATCATCCGAAAGGGGGGAAATATCCTTGCCACCAGTAACCCTTCGGGCCATTTCTCATTTGAGGGAGATTCTTTACTGGTGGTAACTGTTCAACACCCCGACTACAAACCAATGAAAGAACAAATATCGCCCAACAGGGAGCTGTTCTTTCTCCTGACTCCTGCCCGCCAAAAAATCGGAGAAATTACCGTATCCGCTCCCCTTCTCAACTACCAAAGTAAAAAAGTGCCGGCAGGTTTTTCTTTAATTCCGGAAGACACGATACATCCAAACCTTTCGGCCATAGAAATATTACAACAATCACCGGGAGTTTTTATGCAAAAAGGTGCCCTAAACACAGGAAGGATCATGATTCGCGGCATTGGAAGCCGGTCTCCCTATGCCACCACACGCATCAGGGCCTACCTGGATGACATTCCCCTTACATCAGGCGATGGAAACACCACCGTAGAAGACCTTGAAATGACCGGTATTGCACGTACAGAAATAGTTAGAGGACCAGCCTCGGCCTTATATGGCAGTGGTCTGGGAGGAGTCATCATCTTCCACCCCGACCATACTCAAACCGAACCTTTCACTGCCAAAACATTAATGCAGTACGGCCCTTTCGATCAGACTAAAGCCCTCATAAATACAGGATTCCGGAAGAACAGATCTGTAGTGAAAGCCAACATTGCCCATACTCAAACTGACGGTTTTAGAGAAAACAGCAATTATAATCGATGGAACGGGCAGGTACTTTTCAGGCACCATTTTGGGAATCATGCACTGTTCTTTCTTACCAATTATACCCGTTTAAATGCTCAGATTCCTAGTTCAATTAATGAGCCAACCTACCGGGAAACACCCAACAAAGCAGCAGCAAACTGGCTTGAAGTAGAAGGTTTTGAAAAATACGACAAATGGCTAAGCGGATTAACACTAAAATCTGATTTAAACAATAATATTTCCAACAAAATATCACTATTCTTAAATCATATAAATGCTTACGAAAGCAGACCTTTTAACATACTTGACGACCAAATGCTTACTTATGGGGTACGGGAAGAAACTTCTTTTAGCATTAATAAACTTACACTTACTGCCGGTGCAGAAATTTTCAGTGAAAAATACGACTGGAGGCTGATTGAAACAAATGAAGGCACTCCAGGAACCACTTTTTCCGACAATCATGAAACCCGTTTTTTTGCAAACATTTTTGCTAAAGCTGACATTGACCTAACCGATAAATGGCAGCTATCCACAGGAGCCAATGTTCATTTTCTGAGGTTCCGGCTTGAAGATAATTTCTCTGATGAAGAAGATATTTCAGGAAGCTATCGGTACGATCCCGTTTTTTCGCCCCGTTTAGGTATTACAGGTGAAATCAGTCCTGAATTCACACTTTACGGATCCGCAGGCCATGGTTTCTCTCCCCCCAGTGTCGAGGAAACTCTTCTTCCGGAAGGGGATATTAACCCTGATTTAAAACCCGAAGAAGGTTGGAATTACGATCTTGGTGTACGGGGGAGTCTGCTGAACGACCGGTTGAATTTCGATATTACCGGATATTTTGTGGCTTTAAACAATCTTTTAGTTACCAAACGAGAAACCGAAGATATCTTTTACGGCATCAATGCAGGAGAAACAAACCATTACGGAATCGAATCGATGTTAAAGATGAATTTACTGCCTCAAACATCTAACTGGTCTGCCGGGTTAAGTGTCAATCACACCTGGATGAAAAATCAATTCGAAACCTTTATTGACAATGAAGAGGATTATTCAGGCAATCAGCTTCCAGGCATCCCGGATCAGTATTTGCGATCAGGAATAAATCTGGGATACCGTGATAAATCATTCCTTCAGATTCAATGGTTATACTCGGGTTCTTTATATCTGGATGATGCAAACTCCAAAAAGTATGGAGGCCATAATATTTTTGACGTATCGATGTCGCATCACATCAATACCGGATCCAATACCTCTGCAAGTTTACAGGGAGGTGTCAACAATGTATTTGATCAGCATTATGCCTCCATGGTACTGGTAAATGCGCCCTCCTTTGGTAACGCTCTTCCGAGATACTATTATCCCGGATCGCCAGTTAATGCTTATATCCGTGTAATTTTCAAATTTGCAGAGAGATAGTTCCCTCAAGAAAAGTTCTGGCACTACCGCCTATCTCACAACGGTTGCCCATGTTTTTACAACTAAGTACTCCTCCTCTTTTTGAAACCTGATGAGCCAGAAATACATCCTTACCTAAACGCTCAGTCCAGTAAGGAACTAATACTGTGTGAGCAGATCCGGTAACCGGATCCTCAGGAATACCCAGTTGAGGTGCAAAGAAACGGGAAACAAAATCAACACCTTCACTGCCAGGTGCTGTAATTATTACTCCTTCAGCATCCAACAAGCGTATGGCTTCAGTTCTGGGTACTGCATCTCTGACAAATTGCTCATGTTCAAAAACAAATAGATAATCTGCACTTCCTTTCAGAACAATGTCAGGCTCAAGGTCAAAGCATTCTACAAACAACTCAGTTTTTGACTGCGGTTCAGGTTTGTCAGATGGGAAATTAAGCACATATTTATCCCCACCCTTTCTTACTGTCAAATTACCACTACGTGACTTAAATCTGATTTCATTGCCTGAATAATTCAGATGATGAAAAAGCACATGAGAAGAGGCCAGCGTAGCATGCCCACAAAGATTTACTTCCACATCAGGTGTAAACCAGCGAATGTGGAACTGGTCGTCTTCCTGCACAAAGAAAGCAGTCTCTGAAAGGTTGTTTTCAAGAGCTATATTCTGCAGTACTTCATCTGGTAACCAATCGGTTAGTGGCAACACGGCGGCCGGATTTCCCTTAAAGATCTGATCGGTAAAGGCATCTATCTGAAAAAGTTTGTTGTTCATATGTCAATACTTCGTTATACTTTTATATAAGACTGATGTTCAATCGTTTGCAAGCGAATGAGTTTTATATTAAAGTACAGATCATCAGTGTCATATGATTTAGCTTAAATCTTATATCTAAAAGTCTAACGATCTATTGTATGTGAATTTAAAATGAAATTCATGGATTTCATTTACAACTGGCTAGTGGGGTTGAAGGCTTGAGATTAAAGTTAAGCTGAGGTGCTTCCACTTTTAAACTAACAACTCCTAAAAACTCCAATCTGTCTGATGCAGCCATTCCATTAGGATTACATCCCGGCTGCCCCTCAGGAATTTCGACTTTTATAGTTTCATAATGTTCAATCCAATTTGAATGAAATTTACCTGTTTTGGGGTTTATAAAAGTCATTGGACTCAGCTTAAAAATGGAATCAGGCTTAAAAGCCCACCAGACAAGTTCACTACAATAATACCCTTCATCTTCCAATATATAGGAAAAATTATATGGTTCCCCTATTTTCGACTTTGCCCGTTTCATGGCTACTGGAATAATCTCTTCGAATTCTTCTTTTAACCGGTAGGCCTCAACATAATATTCTTCTCCATCCGGATCAATTAAAAAAGAATCAAGCGGTTCCATACATACCCCTTTCATCCCATCTGCATGGATAACAAAGATTTCCTCATTTACAACCTCTACGATCCCTACATGAGCAAAATGTTTATTGTTGTCCGTTTGGGTTACCTCATCAATGGCCTTCGAAAGTCCTGAGTGCGTAGCACTCTGAAATAAAAGATCACCTCTCTTCAACTCAGCTTTTGTAGCTGCCGAATTATGAAAACCTGAAAAAACTATCACTAAAAATAAAATCAGTCGCTTTAATCTACTTCTCCTTTGCATAAAAAAATTCTCACTAAAATTATCATTTCTACAAAAAACGGGCTAAAAATGAAAACAATGTGATCAATCCAGAAAATCTTCCCTGGCAGGTGTAAATACATCAATCAATACGCCTGATTCCAGACAAACAACTCCATGCACTTCATCAGGAGCCACAAAAAAACTATCTCCTTTTTTGAGGGTTTGCATTTCATCGCCCAAACTAACCTCAAACAGACCAGAATCCACATATGTGACCTGACGATGCGGATGATGATGAGCATTACCGATGGCTCCTTTATCAAAAATGACCTTTACCATCATTAAGCCGGAATCAAAAGCAAGAATTTGTCGTTTTAACCCACTTCCGAGATCTTCCACCGGAAGTTCATCAGCCATATAAAAATCAGATTTTTTCATCCTGTAAAATTTATTTATTAAAATCAGATCAACCTCGCAGTAGTAGAGAAGCATGATAAAACAGCAAGTAAGAAACAATTTTTCAAAAGTTCAAAGGGTTTAACCTATTTAACAGAAGTTTACAGAATTAACCGACCGATATATTTAAGTAAATTAGCTAGTTATAGGGATTCCGGATTTTGACAGCCCAGGGAAACTAACAGAAGTATATACACCAAACTTCAGCAGTTTATGACTTTTTCTCAGATAAAGGATTATTGCAAACAATTACAAAACCTAATTTGGACAAGCCAGGATTTAGCAAGTAACAGAGTTGTAACGAGCATGACAATGATTGCCTGAAACCACGAGTCGCTGAAGCTTTAGCGCAGGCACAAGAACATTTATAAGGTATTCTATGCGAATTCCATCACATCTTAAGGATTCAATTATATACGGATGAATAAAAATTCAACAATTTATCGATAAAAACACATTTTTACTTCTTTTTATTAAGTAAAAGC
>CAYOFH010000048.1:0-22201 GCA_964403175.1 uncultured Marinilabiliaceae bacterium | reverse complement strand
AATGACAGAATCAAATTATGCTTATTAAATTCAAATCGTTAATTTTTCAGCAAACTCTGCATAGGTAAAACTATTTTCTGGCCAAAATCAAATTGATGGAAAAAATTATATTGGCATGTTCACTTGCCAATAACCTCTTGTACCTCCTATTCGTTTCAAAGCACCTTTATTTTTTAATGACTCCAAATGTTTTGTCTGTATAGCGGATTCATTTATTTTCAATTGTTGGGCCATTTCGGTTCTGCTTATATCAGGATTATTTTTTATTAACGCTAAAATTTGTTGCTATCTGGTAGTTAGTGAAATTTGATCACCTGTTTGACCACTGGAATATAAAGTCAGCAAGCTTCACGAGTTATTGCCACAGAACATCGAACTCTAATCCCAGCATAAAACAAAGCAAAACAATATTCAAGGATTTTATATGACCTGTTTGGTAGAGGGGATACGGTAGAGATAATAAAATTTAGTAATTCCGGCTTTAGTCGGTTAATAGTGGTTTTAAATATTAAAAATGTTCCAGGGCTTTTTCCTGGAGAACTTCAATTCTTAAGTGCTCATCTGCCAAAGCAATTACTCTTCGAAAGCAACTTTCACATGTGCGTCTGGAAGTTTAGACTTACCAGCGTAGATGGCATAGGCTGCAATCACAACAAAGCACACCATTGGAACAATATAGGACAGGGAAACTGTTGCTATATCAATGACCCATCCCTGGAGAGGGGTGATAATTGCCCCCCCTAAAATAGCCATAATCATTCCAGATCCCGATATCTTGGTATCAACTCCCAAGCCTCGACTACCCAATCCGAAAATAGTCGGAAACATCAATGACATGCAGGCCGATATACCTACCAAAGCATAAGCGCCAATCTGACCTCCGACCAAAACTACCACCATTGAGAGAAAAATTCCCCCAAACGACATGAAAATCAGCATCCTGTCTGGTTGTATTCGTTTCATAACAGCCGTTGTCAAAAACCGGAAAATCCCGAAAATAATTAGTGCAGGCAAATGATAGTTCTGCAATGCCTCACTACCCGATAATCCCAACTGCTCAGGTATGTAAAAAATAGTATATGTCCAAACAGTTATCTGGGCACCCACGTAAAAAAACTGGGCAATAACTGCATAAACATAGTTTGAATTCTTAAACAACCGTTTTAAATGTAGTCTGTGGTCTGACTCTACTACGTAAGGCATTTTTGTGAAAGCGATCCATATTAAAACACCCACCAGAATAATTCCAACGATCAAATACGGCGCAATAACAATAGCTAACTCCTGAACCTGCAATGCCTGTAATTGTTGTTCTGTATTGGCAACCGTTTTTTCTCTGAGTGTTTCCAGTTTAGACAAGATCAGTTTTTGTGCCAACAGTGTACCAATAACAGAGCCAACAGCATTAAAAGATCCTGCCAGGTTAAGTCGTTGTGTTGCTGTTTCTTCAGGACCTAAAACAAGTATGTAAGGAGAAGTGTTGGTTTCCAGGACTGATAGTCCGCTGGCTAATACATAAAATGCCAGTAAAAAAGGGAAAAACTGCTGTGTTAGACTTGCCGGAATAAGCAGAAAGCAGCCTAAAGCATACAAACCTAATCCCACTAAGATTCCGCGTTTATGACCATACTTTCTCGCAAGGATTGCTCCCGGTATTGCCAAAGAAAAATATGCACCATAAAACGCAAATTGAATCATAGATGCCTGAAAAGTCGTCAACCCATCGAAAATACCAATGAAAGTTCTTACCAGAGGGTCGGTCATATTGTTGGCAAGCCCCCACCATAAAAAACAACTAGCCAATATTATAAACGGTACCCGGTCTCCTTTGGGAATCAATGGGTGTCTTTCATTGCTATTTGAGGCATCATACTTAAATTTTTTGTGAGCATTTTCAGTTGGAACCATTTGTGCTTTATTAAAAACAATTTAACTATGGTGAAATAATTTATGATGCTACAGTACGAATTCAAAGAAAGTGCATTAGGCCACACTTTTGAATGAAGACGAATTTATTAATTTACTCTCTCCGTTTTAGCCAAATTGTTTCTCCAAATCTCCTTACCATTTTTACCGTTTTAATGCATTAAACATCGCCATTATGTTTGCCGGCGGAATATCCGGCAAAACAGCTTCATGGCTGGGTGAAAAAATGATTCCAGTTGGGAAAATCTCTTTTAACCTGGAAACATTCTTTGCCACCTCCTCCGGTTTTCTGTTTACCAGAAGGTTTTGTGCATCCACTCCGCCACAAAAGGCCATTTTCCCTTCAAAATGTTTTTTTAAATTGGGGGCATCCATTTCGTTCGCAAGCGCCTGGATGGGGTGAACGATGTCGGCACCCAAATCAGCTAAATCATTGATTATTGGGAAGATGGAACCACATGAGTGGTGCATTACCGTGAGTCCGTAGCTTTTAGCCTGTTCAATCAGTTTCTTGGTACCGAGGAAAACAAATTCACGCAAGCCGTCGGGATCGACCATCAAACCTGTCTGGCTCCCAAAATCATTACCAATCAATACGGCATCGAGCATCCCTTTTGTCGATTCATAAAAAATTTCATTGGCTTTTAGGTAAAAGTCTGTGATCCGGTCAATTACCGACCGGAACATATCGGGGTTTAAATACATTGTTATAAGGGCATGCTCCATACCAAAGGCCGAGCAGGCATCCTGAAAATGGGCGCTCCAAAGAATCCCCATTTTTATACGATCGGTAGGCGCATTCTCAGCCCTTCTGCGCGACTCTTCCCTGTCGAGGTATCTTGCCGGATCTGGCCAGTCAAATATTTCCACATCAGCCGGGTTGTTGTAATCCTCAAAAAAACCAGGTGACGTTAAAGTACGTTCATCTGGCTTGTCCAAATGATTTGCCTTTGCAAACTTAAATGCGCAGGCAATATGGTTGGAGGGCGGATAATTATAAGGAACCTCGATGGGGTAAATATCATCATCGATAACAATCCTGAGACTGTCGATGCTGCTAACTCCAAAGTAGTTCATTAAACCAGATTCGGCAGAAGGAACAGGCAATCCCAGCCACGATGCAGGACGATCAACTAACTGGTAATTAATAGTTGCAAAAAAACGTTCTTTATGATCCATTTTAATTTAATGGTTAAATATTTATATTTGAATCCAAAATTCCATCTTTAGGAGACGTTGGCTGTGCCAAGTCATCAATAGAACAATCAAAATCAAGTTTTATGACCTGTACTGTATTGCAAAACTCGTTTAAAGGAAGGTTTATCAGGTTCAGGTAAGCCTTACCCTCTCCATGATCAGAAGGGTTGAACCTGACAGTAAAATTTATTTTTCTGCCATCGTTTAGCAATGTTGCTCTTTCCGGGGCTACATTTATAGGTTTTAATTTTACCACATTGCCCGGAAGTTCCTTATTTAGATGTACGAATAGTGTTCTGTCCCTTCTTGTAAGCATTACATTACGGTTGGTGGTTAGGTTAGACGCCGGAGTTACATCTTCAAATGATTCTTTTACTGCACTATACCATTTCCCAATTCTTTTAAGTAAGGCAGTACTCTCTTCCGGAATTGTTCCATCGGCCATTGGCCCAACATTAAGAAGATAGTTGGCATTACGAACCAGGTAACGATCAATACTTCGCATAAGATGCCGATTTGTATAATAATCTTCATTCTTACGATATCCCCAGCTTTCAATTCCTATAGATTGGCAAGCTTCAGTAGGTCTGTTAAAAGCTAATTTGTCATCTGTATGAAAATCGCGTTCGGGAGTTACAAAATCCCCTTCATCAAATCCCCTGTCATTGATTACTGCTTTAGGCTGAAGTTTTCTAATCATAGCATTGATCGATGGATCTTTAATTCCTAACCTATTAGCATCCCACCAAAAACCATGAATTTCACCATAGTTAGTGCATAGTTCACGAACCTGGGCTTTTAGAAGATCCATATATTTTTCTATATCAGGGGTATCTTGTGGTTGAGGCTGTAATTCATGTACACGTCCCTGGTTTGGATAGTTGGGATGATTGTTATCTACAATTGCATAATATAAACAAAGTGGAATATTACGGTTATGACAGGCATTGGCTATCATGGCCAGAATATCCTTCTTATAAGGTGTGTTCATTGTATTGAAAGCTGTCTGCTTAGTATCCCAGAGGCAAAATCCATCTATATGCTTTGTAGTAACACACAAATATTTCATTCCAGCTTCTTCCATTAAATCCAACCAATTATCTGGATTAAACCTTGTTGGGTTCCAATGTTCAATAAGCTTCATATATTCACTTCGTTCAACTTTCCCCCGATACTGGTGTTGTTCATGCCAACCGGGAATTGCATATAACCCCCAGTGAATAAACAAGCCAAAACGTTTCTCAAAAAACCAATCACGACCATCACTAAATCGTTTGATATTATTTACATTCAAAATCATTGAATTATCGGTTATTTCAGATCTTGCAATGTATGGAACAACCATTGGTATTGTGGTTAAAACACCTGCTGTTTTGAGTAATTCTCTTCTAGTTACCATCGTAGATTTATTAAATTTGTAATTTAGTTTTTTAATAGCAAGAAAATGTATCAATAAGAAAGAGCTTTTCTTAAAACTAAGAATATATTGAGTGCTGATTACGTATTCATATTTGATTTGGAATAAAACTGTTTTTTTGATAATTAATTCAAGTCGCTTTTAATAGAAAAATGAGTAATGATTCAATATGATTCACTTTTGCACATAATCTAAAGGCAAGTTGTTAAATGTTCGGGCCAAGATTGCTATATTTTGTTCATCGCCCTTTAAACTATCCACTGGATTTGAAAGGTAATAATCAACCGGTAACATATATGGTCCTGAAACTGGTTTGGTAAAACCATAAAGCCCAATATCTTGTTTGATTGCTGCAGGTACTACTTCTGAAGGATCCTGTTTGTTCCAATTGGCCAAACAAGTGATTAATTTTGTATCATCTCCAGCTAAATCGCGCATCATTTTTGTTCGTTCAATATCTCCGGCTTCATTCATCAACCAATCCACTTCTTTTAAAAGTGAGGTGCCCTGATATTCCTTACTATTGACTTCGTAAGCCGTTAACCAAATAATACAATCCGATTTGGCATTTTTGGCAGTTGTCTTGATTCTTTGCCATGCTCTTTCAATAGCTTTTCTGCGAAATTCAAGTTCAATATCAGGAGTGATTTTATCAATGCCAGGGAAAGGACTGTCCATTAGTTCCTGATACATGTCTTGTTCGCATTTAAGCCAGCGCAAAGGTGGTAAGGGATCTCTGCCTCCACCCGGGTTGTAGAACCAGTTAAGCATTATTCCATCCGGGTTTGCTTTTTCCAAAACATCTTCTATCGAAGAGCACAAATAATCCAAATATTGTGTTGTATATGGAATTTGTTGTCCACTCATTTGGTAGGTAAGTTCAGGATGGTCATCTTCCCATTTGTTATTAGCTCCAACGCAGAAGTAAGCCATAATTTTCATATTTTTTTCTCTGCCGATCTTTACCATCTCGGTAAGAAAATCGTATTTCAAACCAGGTTGTTCCGGTACAAATCCATTTTTATACCAGGCATAGCCATTGCATGAAACACCGAAAGAATGCACTACATTGCATCCCAGGTTTTCATACCATTCCATAAGTTTTTCTGGATTTGCATCAGCCCATAAACCTGGCTTGGCGAAACCATGTTCTCCTCCAGGTCCCCAATTATAATCTATGTTATAGGCTTTAATTGATTCATTGATTGGATTTTCATCCTTGTTGACCTTACAACTATTAATAATAGCGAGTGTTGTAAATAAAAATTAAATACATTACTGATTTTTTCATTTTGTAGGTTTTTAATAATGAGCCCACTCCGAAAAGTCAGAGGGGCGGTTAATAATTCAATTAATTCAAAATGTTGACATGTTTGTTGATAAATTTTTTCAAATAATATATTGTTTTTCAGTTGTATATCTTTTTAATAATTTAAATATTTATTAAATTATAATAAGGATGAGTTCATTTTAAGTTAGAATGACTTTACATTCCTATAATTCTTCACATTCCAATTTCAGTACATTTGCATACGGGGAAACTGGATTTGACGACAGAGAAACAACAGTGCCCCCATCCATCTGCCTCCAACGAATATTTTCAGTTGACCCTAACATTGAAATTTTTTCAATATTTATATCTTTTAAGGCATTTAGCATTATTTCATCGCCTGGCCATTCAAGAAAGATAATATACAGGTCATTCCCTTTCCGGGTAAACCGCACATCGCCGACTTTAAAAG
The DNA here is from genome assembly GCA_964403175.1 of uncultured Marinilabiliaceae bacterium. Taxonomy (GTDB): domain Bacteria; phylum Bacteroidota; class Bacteroidia; order Bacteroidales; family Marinilabiliaceae; genus Marinilabilia. The sequence continues at coordinate 15,919 of CAYOFH010000048.1, read as the reverse complement.
TGTATTCTCCATCATGCCTGCCCCATGACCCAATTTCTTCAACTGTAGGTCCTTCTCCATAAACTTTCCATGGCCTTGTTCCATAAATAGCTTCACCATTTATCGACAACCAGGAACCAACTCCCTTCAATCTTTCTTGCATTACCTCCGGGATTGTGCCATCTGCTCGGGGGCCGATATTAATTAATAGATTTCCTCCTTTGCTGACAATATCCACCAGGTAATCTATCAGTTCGTTTGTAGTCATATATGCCTCATCGGGTGTACGCTTATTATACCCCCAGGAAGTAGGATCAAGAGCATCGCAGGTTTCCCACGGAAAGTCAAAAATTCCGGTAATATTTCGTCGTTCCGGTGTTTGAAAATCACCCAGAAAAATTCCGTCCCCAACATTCCATCGTTTGGCCTGCTCGGCCCAAAGAGATTGAGATACCGATCTCTTTGGAAAACTTCCGTTGCTCGTAGTATCCAATCCCCAACGTTCATTTGTAACAACCTGGTCCGGATTTTTTGATTGATTGTAAAAATATGCGATTACCTCTTTACTTTTCCAATGGTCAGCTCCCAAAATTTTCCCATCTTCGTCACGATATGGACCTACAGGTACATCCCCCCAAAGGACATCTGGCTGATAAAGATCTACCAACTCTTTTATGGAATTATTCATATAGTCAACCCAATCTTCACTTGGATACCTTTTATCCCAAAATGAATAAGTGGTATTGTGATAAAATCCCATTTTCATTCCCCGCGCACGCACTTCCTTTAGCAGATCGCCTGCAAGGTCGCGATTCGGCTCCATGTCCATCGCATTACGATCAGTATGTTTTGTTGGCCAGAGCGCAAATTCATCTCCATGTTTTGCTGTCAGAACAACATACTTGGCACCTGCCTTCATGAAAAGATCAGCCCATTCTCCGGGATCATATTTTTCTGCTTTGAACAAGGGAATAAATTCATCATATTCAAAGCCGACACCATAATTCTCCCGGTGATATTGGTTGGCTCCTTTTCGGATTCTCCTCTGAAAAATACTATCAGGCAAATCACCCTGTTCCGCTGTATAAGGAGGACCTTCCGGCGATTTTCCCCATCGGGATTTCGGACTCATATATTCTATATACCATTCATGAAATGCCGGTACCGAATAAACGCCCCAATGGATGAAAATTCCAAATTTTGCATCCCTGAACCAATCAGGAACGGGGTGTTTGCTTAGTGATTCAAGTGTAGGTGCATAATCTCTTGAAAAATTTTTTTCACAACTGGAAAAATAACTGGACAATAAAACTATTATACTTATTAAAAGTAAAGCAGAAAATAATTTATTTTTACTCATGATTTAGTTATTTTAAATGATTTGTAAAACAGGTTTAATAATTTCTGAAAAATTTGTGAAATACATATTCTATTAGATTTTTCTAAGTTCTAAATGCTTAAAATCTAAAACATTTTCATTCGAAATCGATGTAGCTTCTATTATAATTTTCTGACGCCCAGCTTTAAGCTCAATCACGCCCATTTCCAATTCTCCCCACACTCTTGAAAAATAGCCACTTGGAATGCGATCAGGAAGAGGTACTTCTATTATTGGCGCTGGTGGAACATTTGTTTCTATTGTAGAGTTTCCTGCAGTAAGGCTGATAGCAGAACCAGCATACTCTTCGGGACATGTATAAGCAATGGAAACAAAATATTTTCCATCTTTAACAACTTCTGCATCGAACCAGATTTTTCCATTTATATGTGACCACCCCGTTAGCCAATCATTGGCAGCTCCTCGTCCAGTATAGTATTTTATCGGTTCTGAAAAATAGGCTTGTGTTGCAAATAATGTTACCGGATTATGCTCATCAAATCCAACCGGGAGAGGGAATCGTTTCAACTCATTGGAAGAAATATCGTCAAGCCAATTTTCATATTTATCAATTAGCTCAACTACAATTTCAGGATATTCTTCTGCAATATTGTTTTTTTCACCATGATCGATCTTCATATCATATAATTCCCAGGGGTAGGCATTTTTATCGTTGTTTACTGCTGCTGACCCAGCCTGGGGACCTTTTATTTTTTTTACAAGTCGAAATCTTTCAGTTCGCACTGCCCCCGGATACCGGTTCGTTTCATCAATCGGATTATGCAAGAAAAGAGTTCGTTCTGGCCAATCATCCGAATCACCTTCAATTAAAGGCTTAAGACTTGTGCCATCTAACTTAAATTTTCCAGCAAACTCAATACCACACAAATCGATAATTGTAGGTAGAATATCTATATGTGCAGAAATTCTTTCTACCACTTTTGGCGTCCAATTTGCTGCCGGCCAGTTCATAAATAAAGGAACTCGACTCCCTCCTTCATGAACACTGGTTTTTCCCCCTCTCATTCCTGCATTAAATAGTTTTGTTGTACCAATGCCTCCGTTATCAGATAAAAATATAATAAGTGTATTTTCCGTAATTCCCTCATCATCAAGGCAATCTATTAGGCGACCTATATTATAATCAATGTTCTCACACATTCCCCAGATAGAAGACACGATCTCATCAAATTCCTTTGTTTTGAACTTTTCGTAATACTTATCAGGGACTTGCCATGGCCCATGTGGAGCGTTATATGATAAATAGCAAAAAAATGGTTCATTTTTATTTCGCTTAATGAAATTAATTGCTTCATCAGTAAGAACATCTGTAATATATCCAGATGTTTTTACAGGTTTTGTCCCTCGTAACAATTCTGCATTGAAATAATTGTTAATATGGCCTCCAGTAAATCCAAAAAACTCGTCGAATCCTTGTCCCAAAGGATTGTAAGGATATTGTATCCCATTGTGCCACTTTCCGATACAAGAAGAATAATAACCTTCTGATTTTAACACCTCTGGAATTGTCAATTCTTCTGGATTCATGGCTTCCTTATTATGAGTAACTCCAAATGTTCCTGTTCGCAGGTTGTATCGTCCTGTAAGCAATGAAGCACGTGATGGAGCGCAGACAGAGCTTACATAAAAACGATCAAAGCGTACACTTTGATTACCCAACTTGTCAATATTAGGAGTTTGGATGTATGGATTTCCATGAATAGAAAGATCTCCATATCCCTGATCGTCTGTTATTATAAAAAGTATATTAGGTTTTTTTAATGTATTTGTATTACAAGCTGATATTAAACAGCATAAAGGAATTGTTAAAATGACAAATAACTTTTGTATAAATGCGGGAAGTAATCTAAACTCTGCCTGATTGTTTTTTTTCATGATTTAAACTCTTGTTTGATTTTAATTTTCTAATTTTTTTCAAGTTTTACTTCATAAATAACCAACCCATCTTCATCTTTGGGATTAATAAAATCTGCTCTTAGAATTCCATAATAGATTCCTGGGGTTTCCAGTGTAATTGCGCCTAAGGGATTGACAAATTCAGGCCTATAAGCTGAACGAAAATGTTGGAGTCTTTTTACTCCGGTTATTTCTCCTTTAATAATCTGATTGTTGACAGAAAAGCGGACTTTGTTTAAATTCTTTTTATCCTGATATAGCTCATCCCATTTCCTTTTGTAATTGTTATAATCTCTCTCTGTTGAGACATTGACAACATTAACATTAAATACACCCGGCTCTGTAACTATAAATTCCCACTCAAGATAATCATTGATATTATGCCAGTTTTGTGTGGCAAAATAGGGCCAGTTATTTGTATCGACTATTCCATCTATTCCTGAAATCTGCAAATGACCTTCTTGGATTATGACCTTTGCCATTCCAGCCTGTAAAAGAATATTTCCGGAACTCATTTGGCAAGGCCGATCATCAACTTCAGGTGACCCTTTTATATGAATTTTTATGACAGGAAAGGTTTTGTTTTTCAGTTCCTTTGGTATGTCTATTTTGAGAACAGAAACATCTGGTTCGGTTTGTTGCTTATGTTTAAATGGAATGAAAAGTTCGTTTTGGATGCCTGTAATTTTGAATACGTCGTTTTTCAAGTTAAACAGTGTAACAGATTCAGTATTGCTATTCAAAAGCGTTAGGTAAAGAATTTCCTTTCCGGTTGTGATCCGAAAACCATCCATTTCCTGAAACCACGGGCTTGGTTTAGTATGGTAGATAGCCTCTCCGTTTTTTTCGACCCATTCCCCAAGTTCTTTTAAACGTTGAACGCTTTCACAAGGGATGGATCCGTCTGCTTTTGGACCAATATTAAGTAAGTAATTAATATTTTTTGAAGAAAGATCTACCAGTTGCATAATCAAGTGTTTAGCAGATTTCCATGTGGTATCCGCACAATGAAATCCCCAAGAGTGATTCAATGTTGCGGGACATTCCCAAATCCCTTCAAGTACTCCTGGGGGAATCTGGTTGTCGCCCATAACTCCAAAATCACCCAGACCTGCTCCTATTCGCGTGTTAATGAGGCAATCCGGCTGTAATCTTTTTACATAATCATAAACATCCTTTGCCTGTTCTTTTGATATATCGCCCGGAGTATCAAACCATAAACAAAATATTTGGCCATAATTTGTAAGCAATTCTTTTAGTTGGGTTTTAACCTTCTTATCGAGATAAACCTGAGGATTTCTGTTTGGATCATCTTTATCCCAGTCCCAATTATTTCCGTACTTATCAACCGAATGATATTCATCCCAATCCCTTATATGAGAATAATACAGCCCCAGTTTAATTTCTTGTTTTATACACTCTTCACTCAGTTCCTTCAAAATGTCTTTTCCATAAGGTGTACCATCCTTTATATTGTACTCATCGTAGTCTGAGTCGAACATGGCAAAGCCATCATGATGTTTAGCGGTAAATACAATATATTTCATTCCGGTCTGTTTAGCCAAACTCACAATTTCACGGGCATTAAAATTACTTGGATTGAATTTTTTTGCTAACTGATGGTATTCTTCCCTCGGTATGGACTTTAACCTCATGATATGTTCGGCAATCGTTCCTGAAGGCAAAGTATCGCTTTTCCAGACCCCTGCAGGCACCGCATAAAGACCAAAATGAATGAACATTCCAAATCTGGAATTTAAGAATCCGTCCTGTGGATTGGTTTTAATATGTTTGGGATTTGCGGTGGTGCATGAAAAGAAAACAAAAAAACAGATAAAAAGACAACAATGCCATTTAAGAATAGTCTTCATAATAAAATCAGTTACTAGAAATTAATTTGCAGACAGCTTTTGCTGTCCTTACTCCCACTTCCTTTTTTTGCTCCGGGTGAATATTGTATAATTCACCCAAATCCTGTATATCGACCATTACTGTCCATGTGCTATTTTGTGCGACAATAGCCTGGACATTCTGAAGAATCTTCCATGCTTTCAAACTTTCAGGTACTTTGGGCTCATAATTTGGAAGCTGTATAATAGCAAAAGGTAAATCGGGTCTGCGAAAGTGTTTTCTGTAAGAAGAAATCAGATTTTCAAGCCAAAAACGATATTCAGTTGCCTGAGTTATATTATCAGTATTACTTTCCCCCTGGTACCATATCACCCCAGTTAAAGGGATCTCGCCAAACGGACTTATAAATTTATTAAAAAGCGTTGCCGGCACAGCACTTCCTAATCCCCACTTTGCCAGCCTGTGTTGACCGTATGGTTTCAAATCCTCGTCATCCTCCCTGGCGGCTTTTAACACCAGCGAATCGTTAACCAAAGTTTTGAAGCGAATTCCAGTTTCATTTTTAGGGAAAGCATCTTCAGGTATCCATGCCTCAATTCCAGTTCCTCCCTTAGCAGCTAAAAAAATGCCAATTGGTTTCTTTTGTCTTCTCTCCATTTCAGCAGCAAAAAAGAAAGCAACTGCTGAAATTTCTTGTATATTCTCGTTTGTGACTTTTTGCCATTGCTTGCCGTTGAAATAACGTATATCAAATTTGGATACCATATTTCTGGCTTCTACCAATTCTTTGGAAGATTTAACTCTCATCGCCATATTTGACTGTCCCGCGCACATCCAAATATTTCCTGATAGTACTTCTTTAATGACTTTTGTTTCACCATCACAAATAAATACCATATCGCCTGAGATTCCTGACTTTAACTGAGGAAAACTTATTACCCATGTGCCATTCTTATCTGCTTTAGTTGAAATTTTTATTTTATCATAGCTGACCGATACTTCCTGAAATGAGCTACAACTTCCCCGAAGTGCCCAGTTAATTTCAGAAGGGAATATCATATTATCCGAAATCCATAGCGGCAAACAAAGCTTGTGTGATATTTGTCCATCAAACTTCTGAAAAGAAAAATTCAATAGTCCTAAAAGAATAATTAATATACCAACGTAATTTTTATTTACAGCATCGATAAGCATAGCTTTTAGAAATAATTCTTCATATTATTTTATAAAAAAGTTAAATACCCTGCCCATATATTAAGTTAACAAATTAGTGATTGACAGGTATTAAGTTGATACTATGAAATGTAAAACCCAGGTTTCCGTCTGACAATTCTTGGGATTCTAATGAAAGTGTATATTCCCCGGGTTTATCAAAATTTATTTTGCCACCATCCGTATGTATCTTTTTCCAATACTGGGTACGTTGGTTATATTCACTAAAATCGTTTTCAACCAAAAATACAATTGTCTGACCTGATATTTGTATTTTAACTTTATGGCCTCCCAGCCATACTGGATTCCCATGTGATCCTGTCTCGGTTGTGATAAGATCAATTTTATACTTTCCGGGTTCTTCTACTTTAAAATTCCATGTAAGTTTTATATTTTCGTCTTTCCATTCAGCACCTCCTCCACGCGCCGTAAATTCTAAATTGTGAGGGATCCCATTTTTCTTTCCTTTTGCCAGCGCTCCGTGCAGCAAGATACTTCCATCCACATTTTGGCAAATTTCACGTTCAACTTCAGCATTTCCCTCAATTTCGAGGACAATTACGGAAACTGACTCTTCAGGTGCGTTAGTCGGAAGATCAATTTTAAGTCTATTGTGTTTTAACTTCTTGTTGTAAATTGATTTAAATGGAAGAGAATTTTTACTTGGATCGGACAATAAATAAACTTTTTTAACTTTATTTTTTAAACCTTCTAAATAAAAGTCACTGGAAGGCCAATCAAAAATTCCCAGATAGAGTTTCCCTGATTTTTGTGTTATATTCCCCCATTTAAATTCGACATTAAAAGGATTAGGTTGGGTTCCGTAAATGGATTCGCTATTAACTTTCATCCAATCACCTACTTTATTTAAAATATCAACTGATTCATGAGGAATCAATCCTTCATCAGTAGGGCCAACATTCAAAAGGTAATTACCTCCTTTTGCCGTAATATCAAAAAGAAGACGTGTAAGAACAACCGGAGATTTCCAATGATGGTCATTTTTTTTAAATCCCCAGGTATTATTGAGTGTTGCCGGAACTTCCCAGTCTCCGGGAACAACCGTTGCCGGGATTACATTATCGCCTGTTGACATATAATCTGTCTCAACTTCTCCTCCCAACCTGCCACTGATAATGCATTCGGGCTGAAGTTTCCGAACTAAATCTTTAAGACTTTGTGCCTGTTCTTTTGTGATACTCAAGGGTGTATCGAACCAGATTAACCCCACGGGACCATAATTGGTAAGCAATTCAGTAAGCTGGGGTTTTACCTTTTCATCCAGGTACTTCTGGAAGTTTCTTTCTTTCGGAAAGTCCCAGTCATTGTCAAGTCCGTTTGGTTCATTCCAGTCACGTGACTGAGAATAGTAAAAACATATTTTTAATCCCTGCTTATGGCATTCTTCTGCCAATTCCTTAATCACATCTTTCCCGTAAGGTGTTGCATCTACAATATTGTAATCTGAGGCATCAGACTTAAACATGGCAAAACCATCGTGGTGCTTGGAAGTGATGGTAATATATTTCATTCCGGCATTCTTTGCCGTAGTTACAAAATCTTGGGCATTAAATTTTACAGGATTAAACTTTTTAGCTAACTGACGGTACTCTGAAGCAGGTATCTGAGCACGTTTCATTATCCATTCTCCTATACCTTCAATCTCTTTTCCTTTCCACTCTCCAGCGGGGACTGCATAAAGGCCCCAGTGAATAAACATTCCAAAATGAGCCTCACGCCACCATTGCATTCTTTCATCTTGAGATATTGATTGTGCTCTTGTTAGGTTTCCTAATCCTATGAGTAAAGCCATAAGGATAGCTATTTTTTTCATAAACTGTTTATTTTTAATTTTAAAAATTTGAATCCTACATTATTCGTTTTTTTCAATTGCTCCCTTTCATCTTTTCTTTTCAGTTTCCTTAATTTCTTTCCATGATTCTTTATAATCAACCATTACATCGGAAAACCAATTATCCCATTTTTGGGTCAGATCATTTACAGTTTCTGGATACTTAGCTGAAAGATCATTTCGCTCAGCAGGATCTTCCACTAAATTAAATAGCTGGGGAAGCATGGGTGTAGCATCTTTCCATAATGGGATAATCGTATCACAGGCCATTTCCCAATGAGGTTCAGTGGTTCCCTTCCAAACCGGAGGATTGTCTTTGCTTTCTTTTTTCATAGTTTCCGGTATTCCGGGCCAGTATAATTTCCATTTTCCTTCAATAATGGCCGCCTCAGAGCGGGCAACAGGATAGTATCTGTTCTTTTGAAAATACAATTTTCTTTCTTTTATTGATTTGGTATCTTCCTTCAATAAGATATCAGATATATCAACTCCATCAGCAGTTTCAATTACGTCGGAAGAACTTCCAATCAGCTTTAGTAGTGTAGGCAGCCAGTCACAGCCATGTGTGGGACAGGTTACGATCCTATTTTCAGGAAACTTTTCGGACCAGGAAACAATTGCAGGTACTCGGATTCCCTGTTCTAAAACTGTACCCTTGGTACCTGAAAGTCCAGCCTGAAATCGATAATCCTCTTCAATATTCCGGGCGCCATTATCACTTGTGAATATTATTATTGTATTTTCTTTGAGTCCTAAAACCTCAAGTTTGGTTATAACCTTTTCTATTCCACTATCCATAGATTCTATCATAGCATAAAGTGTGGCTACTTTTTCGTTTAGTGTACCGTTTCCCTTTTCCAGATACTTTTTTACAAGGCTGTCGGGAGCTTGGTAGGGAATATGTGGGGCATGGTGAGATATAAAGAGGAAGAAAGGATTATCCTTATTTTTTTCTATAAATTCTAGCGAACCATCTGTAATTACATCGGTAAGATACCTGCCATCTGAAGGTATGTTCGTACCGTTCATATCCAGGTTCCATTTCCAGTAATCCTGTATTCCGTTTAAAAAGCCAAAAAAATGATCGAATCCTCTATTATTGGGGTGATACTGAATATCATACAGCCCGTTGTGCCATTTACCTATCATGCCGGTAACATAACCTTCCTCCTTGAAATAATTGCCCATTGTTTTGTATGAAAGTGCAATTCGATCAATGGCTCTGTTGGACGAGACATCTACTGCTCCCGTGCGATGATTATACATTCCGGTTAATATGGCAGCACGTGCCGGCGCACAAAGAGGTGAGGGACTGTAATAATTTGAGAACCGAATACCGCTGCTGGCCAGCCTGTTAATTGCCGGAGTCTCCAAATAAGGATTTCCATAACATTGAAGGTCGCCGTAACCCAGGTCATCAGTCAGGATAAAAACAATGTTTGGCTTTTGCAGTTCAATATTTTTTACCGGTATGCAACCGATTATTAATATACATAATGTTAAACTGTACAGTACCGAACTCATTTTATCTATTGTTAATGTCATTGCGTGGTTTATTTTCCCATGGTCACCAAAAAATTATCTATCGCCTCAGAGGTATATAAAAACCTGTTGTACACCCTGAAGATTTCAATCTCACCTCTAAAATCCTTTGAAAAGCTAACTGTTTCTTCTCCGTTTACATCGTACATATACGGATTAAACCGTGCATATCCAAAAGGCTTTTCTCCTCCATCCCACAAATCCCCGTTAATTACAAAAGTCAGCATTTTCGATTTTGCATCAACATTTATTACAATATGATTTGATTCATTGGATTTGATTGTGCCAGGGCCTGAAATCCAAATCAAAGGAGACCTGCCATCGTCCATGATGAATTCAATCGCCCCTGATTTTAAAATACGGATAACCAATCCGTTTCCGGCAAATTTGGCATCAGTTCCATAACCTGCCGTTTCCGGCCGGCGTGTATCCAATAAAATCTGGTCATCCTTCAGTTTTGAAGTTTGTATTTTTAGTTCCAATGAAAATCCATCTCCCTTGGACAAGGTACCCAGATGGGGCATATTGAATGTTTTTCCCGGTCGACAGGATTCCCCTGTAAGTTCCAAAACCAAACCGTTTGTTGTTTTTAATGGATTTTCAGCCTGACTCCAGAGCATTTCGAGGTATTCATTTGGTATCTGATGTATACGGGCAATGGTTTTTTGGGTCTCTGTAAAATAATAATTACCCCCATCCTCTATCCAGTCAGGATAAGAAATACCATGAGTATAATCCATATCATACAGAAATACTTCGGGCTGGCTCCAATGGATATACCCATCCTTCTCTATGCCTCCGGAAAGCCAGGTAGGATTCCTGTTTCCCAAAGGATGGCTGGCATAATGGCGGGCTCCGTTATTATGAAAAAACATTGCATATTTGCCGTTTTTGAATTTATAAATTTTATTCAGGCACCTCGGTTGCTTCATGGTCTTACCCCCCGGCGTATAGGTTGCCCATTCAGGTTTTAACCAGGTATGACCATTGTCCCGACTATATGTATGTACATTATGCCCTCTGTTGGTGCGATATACACAATACAAACTTCCATCATTCATGGAAACAATATTGTGCTCATCTGCCACCTTTCCCTCAGGAGGTAATAATCCTTTGTCACCGTCTGGCAGCGTTTCCCATTTTATCTTTTCAGGGTCACTTTCAGTTAAAATATTAGGACTGTATACAATAGCCCCGGAACCGGATTCCATAAATCCTTCTCCGAAATTCCCCACTTTAGATAAAGGTAAATAAACCCCTCCTTCATGAATTATAGGTATAGCAATACTCCACCAAAATTGTATTTTACCACCGTAAATATTTTTCCGGTCTATTTCAAAGTTTCGTATGGGAACTTCATAGCGTTTTTTTGACCAGGTGTACCCTCCGTCATCAGAGTATTTCATCATCATTTTACCGAAGGTATCCACTCTTTTTATGGGTTCCCCACTGGAGTTTAACACCTCTCTCATGTTTTCAGCATTATAGGTATAGAATACATATATTCTCCCGGAAGGTACGATCAACGGATTTGCCCACGAAGCTTCTGGCCCTGTTGCCGGTTCAACATCCACAAGAGGAGTCCAAGTCTTTCCCTTATCCTTACTTATCGTAGAAACGACATGCTGGCCAGGCTGACCTTCGTGGCCTGACCCAGTGGTCATTACCACTACCCACTCATTTTTTTGATTAACCACAGCATAAGGTTGATCGCAATAATTCTCATCAGGAATGATACTAATGGCATTTTCTATGTTTCGCCAGTCGTTTTGCTGGGAATATGAATTAAATCCAATGAGCGAAAAAATAACAACCAGAAATAGATTGGTTTTTATACTAACATTGTAATATAAGCACCTTTCGACAATACTTAATGGTGTTCTTACTTTCTTCATGATTTGTAAATTTTATTAATTTTATAGTAAAGTTTGATATTATACTGATAATTTTATTCATCCAGATATTTCCCGAGAAGAAATCTTTTCCTGTCAGGATACCACAAAATTGTTTTTCCCTGAAACTCGGTAATACTTGGATATGTCCCAATCTCAGCTGTCATTTTTGGCGGTACTGCAACATCTCCCGTATTTAAAATTTCCACAGGCTCACTGAACCAAATTGGTTGCTTAGCATCTGCCTTATATTCACCAACCGCATAAAATGTGGGATTTCTGATAACATTAGCTACATTAATTTCCCAATCCTTATCTGCTTGATCGTATTTAAGTCTTTTTCCTTCGTTATTGTGAAAAATAAGAATGAACTTACCGTTTTTTAACTTATAAAGTGGGCAAGGCGACATGGGGTGTTTTATGCCCTCTCCATCATCTGAATATTTGAGTCTTCCTGGAATACTCCATGTTTTTCCATTATCAGAGGATACCGAATAATAAATATAGCCTGTCATGTTTCGCATAATTGTAAATAACCTTCCATCGGGTAAGAGAACAATAGCAGGCTCCTGTGCTACGGACATGTGAGGATATACTGGATTTTGCACTTCTAAACCTTTATCTTGCTCCGGTAGCCATTCTATTTCAATTTCTTTTGGAAGTGGATTATTTTCTAGGTTAATAAACCGCATGAAATAGCATCGGGAGTCAGCATTTACCCAGTTATTTTCACTTTCTTTGACTTTATATGATGTCCACAATGTGTAACCAGCCATCCAATTATCTTTACTATCTTTGATTGGTTTTTGCCAAACAATCCAATTCTTAGGATATCTTTCATCAGGATTATCATATCTTGAGCGCGGCATTTCAATTTCTTCCGGTGCTGACCAGGTATGTCCGTTATCGTCTGAATAGATGCACCCCATGGTTCCACTTAATTGCCGACTGTTATCAGAAATTGCAATCTCTTTTGTATAGAAGATGTAAATTCTTCCTTTACCGGTTACGATAGGAAATCCCCAGCTTGCCTGCAGTCCCCCTTTGGCATATTCAGCCCCAACAAGATACTCTGGCTCCGTCCAATTGCGGGCATCTGAGCTTCGGGCCAATACCAAATGATTATCACCTCGTCCTTCAACAGAGCTCTGAGTCCACAGGGCAAGCAACTCTTCACTCTGAGGAGCCTTAAAAACAAGGAAATGTTCATTATCCCCGTTGTAATGACCCGAGCCTGTGGGCACGTAAACACAAATATCAGGATTACTTCTCTTCCACTCGATATCCGGATCACCAAGAGGTATATCCTTACCATATTTCCCAAAAGGATAATCCATTTCAATAAGTTCTTCCCTGCTAAATAATTTTTTCATCCCAGAATCTAACTGCCTGTTATCCGATTTATCGCCTTGTTTAGCACAGGATTCCAAAATGGTCAATAATAAAAGTAAATGGAATACATTTAAATCCCACGTCTTAAATCTAATTCTTGTTTTAACTTTCATAGCTATTTGATTAATAATTATTATTCACTGGATTAAGAAAAAGACGGGAATAATTTATTCCCTTATTTTCCAAATGCTTAATATTTGAAATCAGTCTTTTATAAAATGAGTCATAGTTTTTTGATTTTTGTGGGGTCCATGCACTTTCAGACATCGCACAAAGTCGAGGAAATGTAAGTGCCTCAACCTGCTCCTCAGTTTTGACATATTCAGTCCATAAGCATGCTTGTAGTCCAATTATAAATTGTTCTTGATTGTCTGAAAGCTGTTTTGGTAAGAAGTAATAATCATATACTTTTTTTAATGGAAGTGAGTTTGAATTAGCTAATGGTTCCAGTTCCAATTTTTTTATTGTGTTGTAATAGTTAAAATACATATATGCATTAGGTGTCATTATAACCGGGTGTTTTTTTTGTGCGGCTTCTATTCCCCCGCTTTCGCCTCTCCATGACATGACGGTTGCGTTGGGAGCTAATCCACCTTCCAAAATTTCATCCCAACCGATAATTATTTTCCCCTTAGAATTCAGGTGTTCTTCAACTCTACTAATAAAATAACTTTGAAGTCCCTTTTCGTCCTTCAAGTTCTTTTTTTGTATCAAATCCTGGCAGAATTCAGAATTTTTCCAACGACGTTTTACAACCTCATCTCCACCAATATGAATGTACTTCCCTGGGAAAATATTTATAATTTCGTCAAATACTTCCTCAAGGAAATTAAAAGTTTCTTCATAGGGACATAACAGATTATCATGTACGCCCCATACTGTTGAAACCTTGTATGTTGTGTCTTCAATGCAGCCCAGTTGAGGATAAGCAGCTAAAATTGCCTGAGCGTGGCCTGGAATATCAATCTCTGGAATGATAGTAATAAAACGTTGTTCAGCATATTGAACCAATTCTTTAAGTTCGTTTTGAGTGTAATATCCTCCGTGTTTTACTCCATCAAAAGTTATGGGGAGATCGGTGCGATGCCCAACCTGGGTCTCTTCTCTCCATGCTCCCACCTTGTGCAACTTGGGATATTTTTTTATTTCCACTCGCCATCCTTGATCATCGGTTAGATGTAAATGAAATATATTTAACTTATAATAGGCTAATACATCAATTATCTTTTTTAAGAAGTCAATGGAGAAGAAGTGACGGGAAACATCCAACATATATCCCCTGTATGAAAGCTGTGGATAATCTATTATAAAGACTGACGGGATAATGTAGCCAGAACTATGATTGGTTTGAATAACTTCTTCGGGAAATAATTGTATCAGTGTTTGAACTGCATAAAATGCTCCCTTTGGAGATTTAAATCTTATATCAATGCCACTTGGAGTAATTTCCAACGTATAACCTTCAATGTGAGTTATTTCTTTGTCGAAGGAAAAAGAGATGGAATTTTCCCTTTTTAAATCAGTTTTGCAATCTAAAAGTAATCCAAAATTTTCTTTAATCTCATCTCTAAGAAAATTGGCAACCTTTCTGATTTCTTCATCTTCAACCCAGATATAAGTTTTATTATTTATTTCAAATCCGCCTTGATTAGGAATCAATTCTACAGGATAAGGAATGACAGGGTATTTCTTTTCAATTTCCTCATTATCAAAGGAGAATTGTTGGGCTCTCCCATGAGTTACAAATATTAGAATCGGGATAACTACCTTTAAAAAAAAGATGCTATTATTTTTCATTTTAAAACTTCTTATGTCTTATGCTACAATCAATTAGTTCATGCATTTTTTCAGAGAATCATTGAAATCCTAAATCTGTGAAATGTCTGCCGTCAACAGTACCCTCAAAATCATTGCCTATTAAATTTTCATTGGGCAAAAGGAAAAGATTTTGATGTCCTTCATTTTTTAAACGCTTAAATATTTTTACCCAGGTTTTGTTTTTCTTTTTAACTTGTTCATTTAATTCAAGATTAAAAATACTTTGTGCAAATCCCACCTCTACTACCATAATGACAGGAGTATCACTTTTTTCATTGAGCAATCTTTTTATAAATTGATAGCCTCTTTCGTTTACTCTTTGAAGGTTGCAGTTAGGTAAGCAGTCAATTACATAACAAGATACATTAATTCTCAGCATTTCATTAAGGATTTCCCAATCCATCAATCCATTTCCACTAAATCCAAGATTAATGGTTTCGATATTCATTTTTCTAGCAATAATTGAAGGGTATGCCATTCCTGGTCTTGAAGCACAGCCACCTTGCGTAATACTCGTGCCATAAAAAACGATAGGATTTCCGGTTTGAGGAACAGGAATTTTTGGAATGAATATTTTTGATTCAACATCAATGCCAATTTCTACTTTTTGTATACCATCATAAAGAGGAAGGTACAGCATGTATTCTCTGTCAAGTGAGGGCATTTTTGAAATAAGTGTTTTTTCTGTAATTTTCGCTTCCGGTTTTGCTGTGCTTATATATTGCCAATTCCCTTTTTCATAAGCATATAAATCAAGTCCACGAACACCAGTAGCGGCCATGTGACTCATGTTATTGACAAAGAGGTTATCCCATCTTATTCTGATTGTGGACGTATTACTGCAAAAACGAATTGCAATTCCGGATGAATTTTTACTCAAATTCCATAAAACAGGACGTATTTGATTTTTCAGGTGTTTGGGTAATCGATCGTATAAAAATTCGGTATCTTGAAAGCCTTTTCCGATTATTTGAAAATTATCGGCATTGTAATAAACCAAGCTGTCTTGATCTTGCGCATTTGCTATAAATGTAAAAAGGACAAAAAATATTTTTAAAAATATCTTTTTAACTATCAGATTTAAGT
>CAYOFH010000047.1:0-22373 GCA_964403175.1 uncultured Marinilabiliaceae bacterium | reverse complement strand
CTAATTTGCCTCTATCTCATCACTAATCCGGAAGTAATCGAAGTCTGCATAGCCTCCGACAGTTTCAGTGGCAAAGGAGAAAAGTCCAAAACGGTACCCCATAAAGTGCTGAGGTAAGGTGTAAGCCATTTGCAGTGGTTCTCCGATTTTTTCCCATTCATTGCCATCCAGACTGTAATAGAACCAGGCTTTGTCTGTCCGGTTTCTGAAATCGCAGTCGATTTTTAACCAGATTTTATCTTGTTCCAATGCTATACTTTCCATTTCAACGGGCTCTTCGGTTTCTGCACTTACCATAACTATTGATTTGGAATTGTTTTCCATTTTCACACCCACGAATCCGTATCTTTTTTGTAATGCCACCAGACCGGCATAATCACCCTCTTTCATGCCTTGAACCTCAACCAGGGTAGAAGCGGAACTGGTAGGTCCGAAGGTGCGTTGTGTCAGTGTATTTCTGGTTTGCTCCACATTGTCATCTACCCGCCCGTTGGATAGTCTCAGGTAGCCTTCTCTTTCGCTCAGCGACCAGAAACGGTTGTCGGGATTGTGGTTCCACTGCCATGCCAGGTGTAGCTTGTCATTTTCAAAATCATCTGATGTAACAATGCCTTCAACGCCTATGTTTTTTACAGGGATATCCAGTGTGTCCGGAACTTTTCCGTCAATACCCAAAACAGGCCATTCGTTTTCCCATTTCATAGGCATGATGTAAGGTATCCGGCCTACCGAGCCATAATCCCTGAACATATAGGCATACCAGTCGCCTTCGGGAGTGTCGATGATGCTGCCCTGAGCAATGCCGCGGTCTTCAAGGGCCACTTTCCCTTCATAAGGGCCGGTAATGTTGTCGGCGCGGTGCACTACAACCGTCCGCATGCCTCCCTGTGGCCAGGTGATATTGAAAATGTAATATTTGTCGTTGTGTTTAAATATCTGTGAACCTTCTGCATGTAACATCAGGTCATCGGCAGCTACCTTGCCGGCATCAGGAACAATTACCTGATTGATGCCATCGGGTTTGATGCCTGATAAATCTTCTTTCAGTTCGGCAATCCGGACATCGCCTCCGCCATAAATCAAATATACTTTTCCGTCATCATCGAAGAAGAGTGAATTATCGTGCAAAACCGGCTCAAACGTGATGGCTTCCCAAGGACCTTTTTCAATGTCGCTGGTTGAGTAGATGTGGGTTTTTCCCGATGTTGCCGAAAAGGTAGAAACATAAAATGTATCGTCGTGATAACGCAGACTGCTGGCCCATGAACCTTTGCCATAAGCATTCTTGCCGTTCTCAAGACGCAATGCCTCATTGTTGGCCAGGGTATCGTATGCATAATTAATTAATTCCCAGTTGACCAGGTCTTTTGATTTCATGATGGGAACTCCCGGACTCATGTGCATAGTGGTACTGCTCATGTAATACGTGTCGTCCACCCGGATGATGGAAACATCGGGAACGTCGGCATGAATTACCGGGTTTTGTGCAGATTGTTCCTGCTGCTGTTTTTTTTGCTGTTTTCCGGAACATGAATTCAACCACAAGCCGGAAATCAGAATAATGATTATTGAAAAATGTGTCTTCATTATTGTAATGTTTTTTAGTTTGGGCGGATTTTAAATCCGCGAAATATAATTGTGTGGAATCGGAAATCCACACGGACGGAGTTTTCGTTTATAAAATGATTTCTATTTGCTCTCCTGTGTAATTGACTGACTTTTCAGACTGTCCCTTAGCCAGTCCCGTTCCGGAATCTTCACTTACTATAACAATATTGAAAACTCTTTCCTCCAAAGATCCCGGATATTTACCTTCCTGATCTCCAATGGTGAGGATTTGATTTTGTTCGTTGTAATCAAATGAAATTACTGAGAATTCTCCTTTTTCATAATTATAGTTGTCTCCTTCATCTTCATAAAGATTAAAGCGTCCGTCAGCTCCCGGGTATATTCTTAGTTCTAAAGAGTCCGCTGACGATTCACCTGTATGCTGAGTTATTTTGTCCATTGGAACAATGGAACCTGCTTTGACGAAGAGCGGGATCTTGTCCAATGGCGCATCGGCATTAATGGTTTGTCCCCCATCTAACTGTTGTCCGGTCCAGAAGTCATACCAGGCTGTTGATTTCGGTAAATAGACCTCTCTCTTGAGAGCATCTGGCCTGGTAACAGGAGCTACCAAAAAGCTTTTTCCAAACATATATTGATATTGGTGTTTTACAGCTTCTGCATCTTCTCTGAAATCCATGACCAACGGACGCATCATTGTTGAACCATTATTGGTAATATTCCATGCTTCGGAGTAAATATAAGGAATGAGGCGGTAACGTAAATTCAACATTTTTTGCATGTTAGACTCAACAGTTGGGCCATATTTCCAGGGCTCTGTCTCCGATTGATAGCCATGCACACGGAAAATAGGATTAAAAGTTCCCCATTGAAACCATCTGGTAAGTAGCTCATGATATCCTTCATCTGTATATTGCGAGGCACCCGGACGGAAAAAACCACCGATGTCAGAGGTCCAGTAAGGCAATCCGGTAATAGTGAAGTTTAATCCTGCCACAATTTGTCGTCTGTAGCCATCCCATGTACCTCCGATATCGCCCGACCAGTTGATCATACCATATTTCTGCTGACCCGAGAAAGCTGAACGGGTAAGAATACACACTCTTTTGCGGGAAGTTGTCTCCCGCTGACCTTCATAAACCGCTTTGCTTACCATTAAGGGATAAGTTAAGCGGTAAAAATCCCCTAAGCCTATGTGCGTTTGTCTTCCTTTTAAATCATCATTTTCAGGCTCAACAGCATCCATCCACCAGGAATCGACTCCGTGGACAAATAAATTATCGTTTAATGTATTCCAGTATTCCTCTCCGGTTTTTGGGTTGAAATAATCGAGCCATTTACTATTGGGAATAAATCGATTTCGTTTTACGTATTCCTGGCCCAAATCTGAATTTTTGTCGGGATTTGACCATATTGAAATACAAAAATGAGCATTCATATCATGGATGTCGCTTATGAAACCGGAAGGGTTGGGATAATTTTCTTCATCAAACTGAGGAACGCCCCAGCCTTTGTTTCCCCAGTATTGCCAATCCTGAACAATGACATCCACGGGGAGGTCTCTTTCGCGGAATTTTTTGACTGTTTCGACCAATTGGTCGCCCGAAGTATAACGTTCCCGGCACTGCCAGAATCCATAGGCCCATTTGGGAAACATGGGTGCATTTCCTGACAGATTACGGTACGAAGATATTACCTTGTCGGCTGACGGGCCATAGGATACCATGTAATCCAGCTCTTTGGCGTTTGGTGACCTGAATGTAGTGGTGTTATCATTTAGTTTCCATGATAATTTTGGATTGTTATCGGATTTACAAATTACCTGTACTTCGTGTTCTCCACTTTCTAATTTTACCACTGTGCCGGCAGTGGGGGGCAACCACATATTTGTCTGGTCGATGTATGGTTTCCCGTCAATAACCACATAATATCGATTCCCCATACCGCCCAGATCCAGGAAAACTGAGTACTCTCCGTCTTCAGGAACACTGAATTTGCCTGTGTATAGCGACTGATTCTGAGCGACTTTCTGAGTTCCTGCTGTGGTGGTTACTTCAACCAATTCTTCTCCTTCGGACGATTGTTCTTGTTTTTCGAGAGGAATCAAATTATCCGCCGGGTTGTAATCAGTAAGGCCATACTGATGCCACAACAAACCATATCCTTTACTGGAATAGATAAAAGGTATAGAGATCTGTGAATTGACCTGTGTCAAACGGCGGGTAACACCTTTCAAATCATAATGACCATCCTGGAATTGACCCAGACCGAAAACAGACTCATCTCCGGGTGATTCAAAACTCTGTTCGGCAAGGAAACAAGGTTCTCCTTTCACTGAATCGGGAGACAGTTTTCTTGTTCCCGGTATTTCCTGAAGAAAAACCTCTCCTGAAGGGGACGCATAGGATAAATTGCCTGTTTCTTTATCGATAATAACCTGCATCTCTTTGAGTTTGATAATTAATTCCGATGAGGTTTCTGTTGTTTCAAATTCAGGTGTGGGAGTGTTGGCTGTTAGAATAAATTCAGGGATTTCAGGTTTTTCCCCTTTAAATAATCTTATTCTTACTGAATTATCGGATGCCGGGTATATGCCAAGGGTTCCTTCAGGTAAATCAATTTTTACGCCATCGGGTTTTTCTCTGTAGTTTAATTCTTTTTGACATCCCTGAAGGATGAACAAAAGAAGGATAATGAATAAACTAAGATATTTTTTCATTTCTACTTGTTTAAAGTATTTGGCTTACTCGTGATGGAACCATAACAAATAGTTTAAACCAGTGGATTTCAAACTATCTGTTATGGTTTTTCTTTCTGCAAAGATGGAGGGAGGTACAAATTAATAGCTTTACCTCCTCAATTATTCAGGCTGTTATTCCGAAAACATCCAGTAATCGAAATACATAATCTGGCTTGGTGCCTTTCCTTTAAAAACGAAATAGAGATCGTGGACTCCCGTCACATCTTCTACATCTATCGTTCTTAAAGCCCACCGGTCGCTTCCTCCGGTTAAGGGTACATCAACTGTGCCGATTAATTTTCCATCTGTCCCGTCAATTCTGATCTCCATGGATACATTTCCATTATGAACAGTGCCCAATTGAGCAGTGAATTTTGAAGGACCTTCCTTTCGAAAATCCACATCTCTGACCATTGTGTAAGCATTGTTGTACATTGCTTTAATGAAGACGCCAACCTGTTCATTTTTTCTGGATTTTACTCCTTCCGACCAAGCAATAGTTTCTGCCTGATTTATTATATAAGGATTCAGGGTGGTTAACCCTTCTTCAATTCCTTCTTCTTCCATGACCATGGGTTTTATGGTGCCATCTGTGTTAAATTCTGCTTCCTGAACACAAACAGAACGGGTAAATCCGCTTCCGCCGGGCAGAGCGCCATTATGGTAGAAGAAGTAAGTATTCCCTTTGAAATCGATGAGTGCCGGATGATTGGTAAAAGATCTTCCTTCAGCCGGCATCAGAACTCCCTGGTATTCCCATGGGCCTGTGGGACTGTCACTTGTTGAATACCCTATGTGCTCGGGGAGTGGTCCACCCGGATATAAAAGATAGTACAAGTCGTTTCGTTTGTAAAGCCAGGGTCCTTCCTCGTAGGTGGTGGGCCTTTCAGGATCACCCTCACGTTTGCCAAATGATTCAACAGTATTGGGGACGGTTACGATGTCTCCTTCATAAGTAATCATGTCCTCATTCAGTTTTACATAGTAGAGTTTCGGATTTCCCCAGTAAAGATAGGCTTGTCCGTCATCATCGATGAAAACTGAAGGGTCGATATCTCCATGTCCGCTTTTCACTAAAGGTTTTCCCAACGGATCATAAAACGGACCATAAGGGCTGTCTGCAACAGCAACCCCTATGGCGTTTTGATTATCCCTGGCGGTTAGAGGCACGTACATGTAAAATTTTCCGTTGCGCTCAATGCATTGTGGAGCCCATGCATTAATCTTACCCCAGTTGAAATCGGAATATGACAGAACCGTACCATGGTCGGTCCAGTTTACCATGTCTTCGCTTGAATATAGCAGCCAGTTATTCATGGTAAACCAGGTTGATTCGTCCTCGTCATGTGTGGTGTACAAATAGACTTTTCCGTTGTGAACCAATGGTGCCGGATCGGCCGTATATTTGGTCTGAATGATGGGATTTTGTGCCCTCATTAATGTGACCGTCATACTCATAAGGAGTATTAAAATTAGGAATGTCCTTTTCATATCGATTTAATTTTTAATGACAACCCCCCCATTAGGCTGAATAGACACTGATAATTTTCCGTCTTCAGGAACAGTAATTGTTTTCATATAGGGAGTACCATCTTTTTTGTCGTTGTACAAGGAAACTTCTTGTCCGGCCAACATGGGAAGATTAAGGGTTAATTTTTTTACCTTTTTTTCGGCATTTACTCCGGCGATGTACCATTTCTGACCACTACGGCGGGCCAGGACGCTGAATTTTCCGGGATAGCCGTCGAGGTGCCTTGTTTCATCCCAGGTGGTAGGGATGTTACGCATAAAATCCAGCTCAAATTCCGGAACATCTGTCAGGTTGTTTGGTGTCAATGCAAAAAACTGAACCGGATTTTGAAAGAGTACTCCGGTAGCCAGTTGAAAAATATCGGTAGTTAATCGTTTAGCTCCCTCCTTGTTTCCTTTGTTCAGATATTTATTCAGGATGACTCCCCCAAACTCCATGCTGGCAACTGTATTTCTCATGAAAGGATGGAGTGAGGCATAGAATGCTTCTTTTTCACGTACATCCTGAACGAATACAAGCATTTCAGAGGCAAGTACGGCTTCAGATCCTACGAAATTGGGGTACATCCGTTCCCAACCTCTTGGCAGTGTGGCCCCGTGGAAATTCACCATCAGGCCGTAATCGTTGGCATCAGACATAATATTTTCGTACAGACGCATGGTTTCCTGTTTGTCGCCTCCCAGAAAATCCACTTTCAGTCCTTTAACACCCATTTTTTTCAGCCATTTCATCTCTTCCTTACGGGCAATGGAGGTATTCATTTTATTCAGTGGTGTTTGGAAAGCGTCGTTGGCCGAACCGTTGGAATTGTACCACAAAAAGACACCAACTCCTTTGCTGTCGGCATATCTAATGAGTTCTTCCATCTTCTCGTAACCGATGTTTGTGTCCCACCAGGCATCAATCAGAATGAATTCGAAATCCATTTCTGCAGCCAGATCAATGTACTTCACCTGATCTACGTAATTCATACTGTTGTCCTGCCAGATGATCCAGCTCCAGGTGCTGCGTCCGAATTGGTAATCCTGAGAGGGTTCGTAAAGTGGTTCCACCACGTCCCAGGGAATTGTTGTTTCCACAATAGGATTAAGATCTTCTCCTACAGTAATGGTACGCCAGGGAGTTACTCCGGGGAGTCCTAATTGTGCACCACTGCTGCCAAAACCATTGTTCTGACCCGGATTTGGGTATTCCACGGTGTAAATACCATCGTTGAATTTGCTCAGATGTGAGGCATTGTAGAGACTTCTGACCCCTGTTTCTGATATCAAAACCCATCCATTATCATCCACCCGGAACAAGCCGGGAAATACATATCCTTCAGCGGATTGGTTCTTTTCCATTTCGAAATCAGCTTCATATCCGCTTTCGTAACTGGGAGCTGTTCGTGCAAATCCCTCCATTGGTCTCATCATATGCGAAAGGAAGCTTTTGGTTTGTTCAGGGAATTTGAAGCCCGTTGCTTCGGATTCCACCACCACCGCTTTGGTTTCGCCCCACATGGGAAGCTCATAACGAAAAGCAATGTCATTGTTGCTCACCTGAAACAAAACGGATATCTCTTTGTCATCTTCATTGGAAAAGGTGCATTTCAATGAATTTGCCTTGTATTCGATGAAAGATTTTTTGATTTTAGACTGTGTATATGTATTCTCAACCTCTCCTGTTGATGATTCAATGAAGTTCATGCCAGATGTGAAATCGCCTTCGTTGGTAGTTAACCCGAGTGGAGAATTTTCCAACATGGTTTGTTCATTGTAAGTTACTGAATAAACAGGTGTTCCGTTTTCAATACTGACATTTATTTGAAGCTGCCCGTCAGGGCTTTTTACTTCGGAAACCTTCTGAGAATAGGTGGCTGATGAAAATAATATACAGCACAAGGTTATTAATCCTGGAATAATGTTTTTCATGACATTTTGTATTTACTGTGTGTAATGATAATTGTCTGTTGAATTTTTGTAACAGTTTAAAATTTAATTGTTTGCGATCGAAGTCCTTTTAAAATTAAGGGTTATCAGTGTTACCTGATTCATCAATCGATTGTTAATTTGATTAATGAAAAAATATTGGTGTTTTTTATTCCTCAGGCCAGGCAAAGGTTTCATTTTCACCCTTCTGAAAGCATTCATGTTTTGGCCGCATTTTAATACTTCAACTTTACTTTTTCCTCTAATTCCTTTGCCGAAGCAAATGGGACCAATGTAAAAGAATACTGATGCCCATCCGCCGTAGGATTTATCATATGTTGATCATGAGGTCTTGCGCCCCAGCTGTCATCACCACCAGCACCAATCATGCGGTAGTCAATATGTAGTTCGACCAAACTGCGTGGACTGATGTCGTAGGTGTGCATTAAGTTCTTATCTTTGTTGGGTCCTGCATCAAAATCTTCAACGGTGTTGTGCAAAGCATTAAACTCAATCACATCATCTGCAACAACCAGCAGGCCGCTGTCATCACCCCGGTTCAATGCAAGCCAGCGGACATCGGTGCGGTGCCCGTTTTCCTGTGGACGTATGTAGGGTACATACATATCGGCAACCTTGGTTTTGTATCTGCCTACAAATGTTGAGGCGTTTCGGTCGGAATAGTTTTCCCAGGGGCCTCGCCCCAAGTACTCTACTTGTGATAATTCGGCCGGCAGGTGCATTTTCATCCCCACGCGAGGGATTACCGGTACATCTTCTCCTGTAGTAACAAGGTTATTTTCCACTTTTACAATTCCATTTCCGATGATGGTATATTGTGTTTCCCAGGTCGATTCCAATGAATCAAGCTTATATACAACTTCAACCTGAACCAAATTTCCCTTCCGGCTGGTTTTCACACTTTCGGCAACCGGTAACGCTTCCGAAGCCTTTTTCCACAGACGGGAAACATGTGGCATTTTCCAGCCATAGTCATTATCGGTTGTGGCGCGCCAAAATGTTGGCCGCGGGCCGAAACCATCAATTAATAACTCTTTATCCATTGATTTATAGGAAGTGATGATGCCTGTTTTCTTGTCGATTGTTAATGAGAATTCATCACCCGTAATGACAATTTCCAGCCCGTCTGTAAAATCGATTTTTCCGGCTTTGGCTGTCTTGTATTGTTTTTTAGGTTTTTCAACAGGAAGCTTAAACTGTTCAGAGGCAATTTCCCAATTAGCAGGCAGAAGGTTTTCAGCGGTTTTTGTTTTAGCAAAAAGGGTAACAAAATATTCAATACCCGGTTTTGCTGATATTCCATTCATATCGAAGTTAACCGTTTGTGATTGTCCGGGCTCTATATTCAGGGATGGTAACCTGCCGCTTTTTATTACCTGGCCGTTGGCCGAAATCTCATAGCTAAAATAGTATTTTGAGAGGTTGGTAAAGAAGTAATTGTTGGTTATTTGAACCTGTCCCTCAGAAAGGTTTTCAGGCTTGAAACCAACGTTCTGATAAACATGTTTCACTTCAAGGCTCTGGGGCTTGATGCTTCTATCGGGGAAAACCACCCCGTTTATGATGAAGTTACCATCCGAAGGTGTTCCTTCCGGGCCATAATCACCACCATAAGCCCAGAATTCGCCTTTCTCGTTTTTCTTGACAAGGCCTTGATCTACCCAGTCCCAAATGAAGCCTCCCTGAAGTTGCGGGTACTTTTCGATTACTTCCCAATAGTGCTTTATACCACCGATGCTGTTTCCCATGGCATGGGAATATTCGCATAGTATCAGAGGGCGGTCGTTATAGTTTTTGGCGTAATGTTCAATGTGTTGTGGCTTGGCATACATAGGAGTCACAATGTCGGTGTTCCATTCGTGGCCGGACTGCTCATACTGAATGGGACGCATTTCGTCCCGGCTCCGGATAAACAAGTAGGTTTCATAAAAATTGTATCCATTTCCGGCCTCGTTGCCCAGCGACCAAATGACTACTGATGGATGATTTTTTGAGCGTTCGAACATATTTTGTGTCCGGAAAATATGTGCTTTTGTCCAATCCAGATTATTAGCCAGACTTTTACCTTTAGCACGGTCGTATCCCATCCCGTGTGATTCAATATTTGCCTCATCAACTACATAAAAGCCATATTCATCAGTCAGCTCATAGAAAAATTTAGGCTGAGGATAATGACTTGTTCGTATGGCATTGACGTTAAGTTGTTTCATGCGCTCCAGGTCGAGTCTTACATCGGCCTCACTTATCACCTGTCCGGTTGTTTGATTGAACTCATGCAGGTTCACCCCTTTGAGCAAAACAGGCTTTCCGTTGACCATGTATTGACCATTTTTAATTTCGCTTGTCCGGAATCCGATCTTTACCGATGTGGCCTCAGTCGTTTTTCCTGAAGCATCTTTCAGGGTAATCAATAAACTGTATAGGTTCGGGGTTTCGGCAGTCCACGCATCTACCTCAGAAATGGTGTTTTTAAAATTCGTTGCCCCAATGGTATCGGTTATTTCAATTGTTTTGGCTTCTGAGACAACTGTTTTGCCCGCGGGGTCAATAATTTCATACGCTACCGAATGGGTGGCTTTTTTGCCCGTATGGTTTTTCAGTTCAATGTCCAGATCGAAAACGCCATGGGTGTAACTTTCATCAAGGGTACTTTGTGCAAAGAAATCTCGAAGACGCACTTTGGGTTGGGCATAAACATAAACTTCCCGGGGAATTCCACTCAGTCGCCAGAAATCCTGACATTCGAGGTATGCGGCATCGCTCCAGCGGAAAACTTCGACAGCAATTGAGTTTTTGCCTGGTTTTACATACGGCGTAATATCAAATTCCTGGGGTGTTTTGCTGTCCTTGCTCATACCCACTTTTTGTCCGTTTACCCATACAAAACCCACCGATTTGATGGCGCCAAAATGGACAAAAATTTGTTGTCCGTCCCATGATTGGGGAATATTAAAGCTTCGGCGATAATAACCGATGTTGTTCTTTTCCAGGTCGTTTACATACGGGGGTTTGAAGTTCCAGTGCGGGTAGAATTCATATTGCACATTAGTATAAATGGGATAACCATAGCCATGCATCTCCATGTTTGAAGGAACTTCAATTTCGTCCCAGTCCGAAATGTCATGATCCACAACTGCGAAATCCTCTATCCGGTTGGATATGCCAGTTACAAAATTGAATTTCCATGTTCCGTTTAAGGAAGTATATCTATCCGAAGCTTCCCTGTTATTGGTTAACGCAAGCTCCCTGTCTGAATAGCTGTAAAAAGATGCGCGTGGCAATTCTTTGTTGATGCCCTGTATGGCTGGATTTTCCAACTCGGGGTGGGGGGGACGATCCTGAGCAAAGAGTGAACTCCCCAACAGTCCACCAAGCATGATAAGATATAATCTTTTTAATCCCAAATTTGCTGATTTCATTTTTCCTGTTTCTCTAAATTTCTAATGTTTGCAGATGCCTTATTGGTAACAAGTTTAGTTATCAGATGTACCTGAAGGATAAAACTGCCACCAGTCAAGGTCGAACAAATCTTTCTCCCCTTTGAAAACGAAATACAAGTCATGTACCCCTTTAACGTTGTTTACAGGAGCATTAAACGTACTCCAAATGCCTGATTCGCGAGAAGAATTTATGTCAATGGTGGCGATCAGCGGGCCATCAATTTTATCCGTACGGATTTCAATTTTTCCTCCATAAATTGGAGAAGCGCTTACCTCAACAGATTCTGCGCCATCAGAAAAGTCAACGCCCCGGACTTTGATGTAATCACCGTGGTTTATAGATGTTGCAAACAAGCGGTCGGCGATTCTTTTACCTCGATCCCAGTCAAAATCTCCTTCCCATTCGGTTTCAGCCCTGGTTTTGATCCCTTCGCTCCAGGCCATGGTTTCTGCCTCTACACGTTTAAAAGGATTCAAAGGTTCCACCTGTTCTGGTCCATCCACCGAAAAGTAAGGACGGTTTTGGATGGTTCCATCAGGGTTATAAACCATTTCGTCCATGTCGATTGAGCGGCGTTCATAAAACTTCGGTGTGATCTTTTTCAGCAAATCATAACTGTGTCCAAAGACATAAGACTTTCCTTTGAAATCAATAATTCCCGGGTGGTTACCACGGCTCTTCTCAGTAGCATCTATGATCATCCCCTTGTATTCCCAGGCTCCGGTTGGCTTAGTACTCATGGCGTATCCAATTCCTTCGGGACAGCAGGTTGAAGCATAGGCCATGTAGTACATGTCTTTGCGCTTCCATACCCATGGCCCTTCCTGGTAATTCTCGGGTGTGGTAGGATCTTGCATAATCTCGCCGGAATATGAGATCATATCCTCATTTAACTTCACGTAATAGACTTTGGGATTCCCCCAATACATGTAAGCCTGACCGTCGTCGTCAATCATAATGGTAGGATCGATGTCGTGATCGCTGTTTTTAATCAGCGGCTTGCCCAAAGGATCGGTGAAAGGGCCATAGGGCGTATCGCCTACCAAAACACCTATCCCCACACCACCGGGCATCGGACAGTAAAGGTAAAATTTTCCGTTGCGTTCAATGCATTGCACAGCCCAGGCGCCATTGTCGTATGGTACCCAATCAAAATCTTTCAGGGAAGCCACCACCCCATGCTCTGTCCAGTTGACCATGTCGGTGGAGTAGTACAACAGCCAGTCCTCCATTTTAAAGCCCATGGCATCGTCTTCATCATGACTGGTATAAAGGAATACTGTATCGTTGTGTACCATTGGAGCAGGATCTGCCGTGTATTTGGTTTGGATGATGGGGTTCTGTGGCGGGATGTTGTTTTGAGCATACCCATTCCATACATTCATTAATGCTGTAATAAAAACGGCTATTGTGTAATTTTTTATTGATAACATGGCTTTATTGTTTTAATAAGTAATTATTGTCTCATAATCAGTTTGCTCCGACTCCTGCACTGTGAAAGCTATCATCCCCGGAAAGTGGCTTATCTGCCATTCGAAGTACTGATTCTTTACAACGGTTTTGAATTTGTTCAAACTGTCAAAAGGCAAAAATATTTGTCTTGTTCAGGGTGTTATAAAAACTGGTAAATAAAAATAAAGCAATCTGAAATTATTCATGTTGTTTCTTTTTTACCAGCCGGATGTAATAAACTGCGCCGGCTGTATTACCCGGCAGTGACTGAAATTTGACTCTGATGCTGTTTTTGCCCTGAACCATAGAATTAGGAATGTCATATTCCACATTCTGAAACTTTGATTGGTTCCACCTTCCGGTGTTGTCTTCGGTAATCAGCTTTTCATCATCAATAAATATATCGAATTTGCGACCTCCCCATTCTGCTCCCCAATAGCGTACATTAAGACTGAGGTCTTTCTCCGAATTGGTTTTCATTTCGTAACTAAAATAACCATTCCCGCTTGCATCCCTGTAGAATTCATTGTTGGTGTTTCCTGTTCCGGAATGTTCATTTTGCATATTATGATCAGTTTCGGGCTGTTGTTCGCCTGTGGCCACAAAATCAATCGTGCGTTTTTCTAAAGCAATTTTTTCCTGTTCAATCAGGGATAAAGAATCCGTGTAAGACTTATACCCATTGTTTGTAAGAGCCAGCCAGTAAATCATATACCGGGCATCATGAATCTTTGCCAAAGGTTTCAATTCTAGATCGATAGGATTTTTCATTTTTACATTGAACGTAAAATGCAAAGGCTTATCTTTAACAGGAATTAATTTGTCGCCAATATTATCAATATCATCTTCAATCAGAATAGGAGCCTGGTCAATAGGCAACATTTCTCCTCCGGGATACTGAGCCCATCGACCATCATCGGCAAGTAATCCTTGTAAATCGTCGGTTCCGGTTTCAGCGCCAAGCAATATGGGACCGTGCAAAAATGCGATGTAATCAGGGACATTGGGTAAACGCTCAATGGTATTGTGCATGGGCAGTTCGACTTCCACCTCGTCGCCCTTTTTCCATTTTCTGTCGATGCTGATATATGAAGAAGGATTGGCTGAGTGATTTACTGCTTTTCCATTCACTGAAATTTTCATTGCACCTTTGCGTACCCATTCGGGGTATCTGACCATCAGTTTAAAATTTGCAGATCCCTTTGTTATGGTAAGTTTTGTGTTTTCTTCGTATGGGAAATTCGTTTCCTGCCTGATGCTTACTTTTTTATCCTTCCAGTTAAGTTCCGAAGCGATAAAAAGATTAAGGAACAACGAATCATCTGAATGGGTGTAGATAAACTGATTGTATTTTGCATGGTTTTCCATGCCGGTACCTACACAACACCACATGGCATTGTTGGGAGTAGAATAAACCCTGTAGTGCCGGGGGCGTGCAGTTGTAAAATATACATATCCACCATGTTCGGGATGTTGAGTTGAAAGAATGTGATTGAATACCGTACGCTCGTAGTAATCGGCATAATGAGCTGATGATTCCGTGCGGAACAAATTTTCCGTCAATTTCAACATATTGTATGAATTACAGGTCTCTGGGCCGTCAACATCGTTGATGAAATCGCCACATGAAGCTGCACTGGGAAAATGTTCTCTGCGGCTATTGCCACCAAAAGCCAGAGAGCGGTTTTCTGTAATTGTTTCCCATGAAAAGCGGCCGGCCTCTTTGTAATTCTTATCGCCACTAAGTTCTGCTATCCTTGCGAAGCCAACAAATTTTGGTATTTGAGTATTAGCATGCTGGTTATCAAGGTTGTCAATTTTTTTTGACAAAGGATCTAAAAATTTTTTATGTGAATACCTTTTGGCAGCCACAAGGTATTTTTTGTTGCCTGTCATTTGATAGGCATCGGCAAACACTTCATTCATCCCTCCGTGTTCCATATTTAGCATTTCCTCCATTTGCTCATCGCTAAGGTTTGAAGTAATGCTGATACCCCAATCACAAAAGTTCAGGAAAAGTTTTCTGGCCTCTTCGTTGTCACTATAAAGCCAGGCATCTCGTAGTCCTGCATACATTTTATGTAAATTGTAAAATGGGGCCCAGGCAGAAAGATAAATGCCAAAATCTCCTTTTTTGAATGCAGACCATAGTTTTTGGCTGTTTGGAAAACCTCCAACATAGCCAACTCCCCACTCTGAATTATTGACACCGTTTGCCTCCTGGATTTTCTTTAATTCCGAAAGCATATATTTCATTCGCAATTTGCACTCTTTGTTGCCGGTGGTTGCATGGTTCATAGCCATTGCCGACAGGTAATGGCCGGCCACATGACCATCAAGCCCTTCCCAGTTGGGATAACTTTCTGCTTTTTTGGGTAATCCGGCTATTTTCCGGTATGGAGCCAGCAAACGGTCAACATCGTATTGCAAAAGCACCTCGATGTTCAAATCGCGGGCATGTTTAAAAGGTCCGTCGAGCAATGTTACATCCGATATCGGAAATTCATTTTCGTAAAGTTTATCCTGCGCATGAGCTACGAAGCAATATAGCAGAGAACAAGTAACCAGCACTATTTTAATGTGATTCATCCGTAAATAATCAGTTTAAGTAATAGGTCGGATGGAGTTTGCATGGAGGACTATTTACATTGTCTTTTGTAGTAAACCCTGCCATGCGCGTTTCATCCGTATAAAATTTATTTTCTAAGGTCGGATGGAACTTGCAATTCTTTTATACATGCACTTTTGTGCAGATTTCTTTGTAAACAAAGCGGCCGCTCGGCTATGCCGCTTTACCTCACAAAGAAAGCCGAAAGAAATCAAAGCTCCATACTCGTTTCATTTCCTTATCGCCGGAAGACGATCAAGAATATTTCCGATTTTGAGTGACAGATCTTCATAAGTTTGTCCAATGCCCTGCCCCCAGGTACTTTGACTTATGTTTATATCTGTCACTCAAAAATGCCCGGATCGATGTGTTATCTATTTTTTGTCCGAAATTGTAAGCACTGTTAGTGACTGGGGCTGCACGGTCAGAGAAATTCGATTTCCTGATCGCTTTGTATCAATCTCTTTGGGTGTTACGTTTTCAGGATTTTTAAAAGTGTTGATTGCATCAATTTCAGATGCAAATAATGTTTCACCTTTTACCTCTTTGATTGAATAATCATCAAACGGCAACTCAATAGACGCATTGTTGTTTGGATCGATATTGGTAATTGCCACATATATTTTGTCATCTTTTCCTTTTGCTGCAATAACATCTAACTTTGGAAGTTCAATGTTATCGATTTGATATTTACCTGCATCAAAATCAACGGGAATCCGTGTAGCGTTCTGGAAAGGAACATACATACGGAAGGCATGATAGGTAGGTGTAAGAACCATTTTTTCATCTTCGGTGAGGATTACAGCTTGTAAAACATTGATCATTTGGGCGATATTGGCACCATGAACACGTTCGGCATGACGGGTGAAGATGTTGAAATTTAAAGCCGCAATAATGGCGTCTCGTTGTGAGTTCTGCTGTTGTAAGAAACCCGGGTTTGTTCCTTCGGTAGGTGCATACCAGGCACCCCATTCGTCAACCAAGATTGACACCTCTGTGTCGGGATCATACTTGTCCATAATGGCTCTGTTTTCAGCAATAAACTCATCCATTCCCAGTGTTTCCTGAATTACCTCGGCGTATTGCTTTTCATTAAAGTCGGTGGCCTGGATTTCCGGGGGATATCCACCACGGGTATAATTATGTAAAGAAAGACCTTGTATATTCCAGGTCCAGGTTCTGTTTGCCCAGGCCTCCATAATTGCTTCTGTGTACCCAAAGCTGAATTCATCGAAGGAATCTGGGCCAACCGCTACAAATTGTGTGTTTACATCTGTATTGTAATTGGTTGTGAATGTGGCGAATTTTTTAAGTTCGGTAATATACTCCTGGGCTGTAAAAGGGCCGCCACAACCCCAGACTTCGTTGCCAATTCCCCAAAACTCCACATCGTATGGTTCGGGATGTCCATTGTCGGCTCTTTCTTCTGCAAGCGTTGAGCCGGTAGCTGTAAGATATTCCAGCCAGTCTGCTGATTCCTGAACGGTTCCTGATCCTACATTGGCTGAGATAAAAGCTTCAGAGCCAATCTGGTCTATAAAATCAAAAAATTCATGGGTTCCAAATGTGTTGGGTTCGGGAGCTCCACCCCAGCTGACGTTGATTCTGGATTGTCGTTCCTGCGGAGTGCCAATTCCGTCACGCCAGTGATACTGGTCGGCAAAGCAGCCGCCCGGCCAGCGTACATTTGGAACTTTGAGCTCAATTAAGGCTTCCACAACATCGTTTCGTATTCCTCTGGTGTTTGGGATGTCTGAATCTGGGCCTACCCATATACCACCATAAATACCTGTTCCCAGATGCTCGGCAAAGTGACCAAATATGTGTCTGTTGATTTCCGGGCCGGATTGAGAAGGGTCAACCGTAATTTTTACCGGACTTTTTGCATAAATTATTCCTGAGTTAATGCTAAACAAGAATACCAAAGCCAGCAGGCTCTTTACAGCAAAATGTTTCTTGATGTTAGGATATCGTTTCATAGTGTAATTTTTAATGATTTTTATTTTTTAAACCGCCACCAATCGAAATTAAACAACTTTTCTGTGTCACCTGAAAATACAAAGTAGAGATCGTGAATTCCTTTTGTACTGTCTATTTTACATGACTTTACTGTCCAGTTTTGCCATCCTCCGGTGTTTTTTACATCGCAAACACCCAGCAAAGTTCCATCGGTACTGCCCAGACGAATTTCCATGCTGCCACCTTCGGAATCTGAAGCAACATTGAATTCAAAGGATTTTGCACCTTTGTCGAAATCAACATCCCGAACTTTTATGTAATCGCCATCGCTGATATTGCCTACATAAATGCCCGTTCCGTTTTTATAGGTTTTTACTCCTTCAGACCATGCAATAGTTTCGGCTTCATTTTTCTGAAAAGGATTCAGGTTGGATACGGCTTCCTCAACGCCATTTTTTGTTGGTGTGATTAACGGTATGGAACCATCTTCATTAAAGTCGAATTGTTCCACACTAACCGAACGTTTAAACCCTTCACCTCCGGATAATTCTTGTGTGTGGTAGAAAAAATAGGAGTTCCCCTTATAGTCGATAATTCCGGGATGGTTTGTGAAAGCCAGATGTGGTGCTCTTTCCATGATGAAACCCTGAAATGTCCACGGTCCTTCTGCTGATGGTGCTGTTGAATAGGCAATATTTTCCGGAATCCCTGATGCTGCATAAATCATGTAGTAGATATTGTTGCGCTTGTACAACCAGGGTCCTTCGGTGTATTGAGAAATGTGTTGTGCATCCTCTTTGTCATTTTTGCCAAATGCCTCTTCGGTCATTTCCAATGAGACAATCCCATTCTCACCGATGCTCCGGTCGTAAGATACCATATCCTCGTTGAGTTTTACGTAATAGATCTTTGGATTGCCCCAGTAAAGATAAGCCTGGCCATCATCATCAATAAAAACTGTCGGGTCGATATCATCCCAGATATTGTCGCTGTCAATCAAACGTTTTCCCAGAGGGTCGCGGAATGGTCCTGTTGGGGAATCCGCAACCAAAACACCTATGCCATCGCCATGAATGGGGCAGTACAGGTAAAACTTACCATTACGTTCAATGGCTTGAGGTGCCCAGGCGCCGTTGGTTTTATCCGACCAGGCAAAATCCTCCAGAGAAGCTACTGCTCCATGATCTGTCCAGTTCACCATGTCGGTCGATGAGTAGCATCGCCAGTCGTACATGGTGAAAAAGTTATCAACTGTTTCATCCTCGTCGTGGGTAGTGTAAAGAAAAACCGTGTCGTTGTGCACCATTGGTGCAGGGTCGGCTGTGAAATAGGTTTGGATGATCGGGTTCTGTGAATTAACACCCAGAGTAAATATACTTACTGTGAATACCAATAAAAATTTTATTCTGTTCATTTCCGGATTATTTTAAATTACTATTCTCTGTTTTTAACCTTATTCCTGTATGAATTATTAGGGCAGGTTTCTTTATTTAAGTTTGACTTCGATTTTTTTGCCTTTATAGTTTACCGTTTTATCGAACTCCTCCGCGGTATCTTTTTCTGTCCCTTTGCCCTTGGTAACTTTTACAATATTGAATTTGCGTTCCCGGAGCATTCCCGGGAAAGATCCTTCACGGTCATTAATGATCAGGGTTTTCTTTTCATCATTCCAGTTGAAGTTGATGGTTGAATAAATGCCTTCTTCATAATTGTAGTTGTCATTTTCATCTTCAAAGAGAGTAAATTCTCCGTCAGCACCTTCGTAAATACGGATTTCCAGATTGTCCCATGGTTTTTCTTCGGCATACTGAACATCCGGGCCAATGGGAAGAATGGAACCTGCTTTGATATATAAAGGCATGATGTCAATTGGCGTTTCCTTTTGGATGGTTTGTCCGCCTTTGAATTTTTCACCGGTCCACATGTCATACCATTCTGTTTCTTTCGGCAGATATACTTCAGATGATTTTACCTGACTGAAATCTGCAACCCGGATGGTATCATTGCCATTAATTTCCGGTTTGGAATACATAGATGTTGTAACCGGACAAACCAATATGGATTTGCCAAACATATACTGGTCGTTTATGTCGAGTGCGGTTTTATCTTCCGGAAAATCCATCATCAGGGCTCTCATCATGCTTGATTGATTGGCTGAAACATCCCATGAGGTTGAATAAATATAGGGCAGCAGCTGGTAGCGCAGATTAATAAACTTTTCAATAGCGTCATAAACAGGCTGGCCTTTTTGCCCGAAACGGTATATTTCGCGGGGAGCATCGGCACCATGCGAGCGCATCATGGGGCAGAATGCACCAAACTGGATCCATCTGGCATACAACTCACGATAATCGGGATTTTCCAAAGGGTTATTAAAATCCCACAGGAAAAATCCACCTATGTCGCTGTTCCAATGTGGAATTCCGGTAAGGGAAAAATTTAAACCTGCCGAAATCTGGTTTCTCAGGGCATCCCAGGACGCAACCACATCACCGGTCCATGTGTTTGCAGCATATCGTTGCTGACCGGCAAATGCCGAGCGGGTAAGAATAAACACCCGCTTGTCGGTAGTCACTTCCCGCTGATGATTATAAACACCCCCGACAGTCATCAAAGGAAAGGCATTGCGCACTTTGCGAAAAGACCCGAGGTATGTCTCATTGTCAAAATCGGATGGTTTGGGATCGAAGTGATCCGGCTCTGAAGAATCTATCCAGAAACCATCAATGCCGAGTGAGAAAATACCTTTTTTGAGATACTCCCAGTATATGTCGCGGGCTTCAGGATTAAAAGGATCGTAAACCCTTACTCCTGAAGGATAATCAGGATTGGGCGGCCATTTAAATGAACCTGACTCAGGCCATGTTTTAAAATCGAAGAGAGCACCAATACTGTCCAGTTCCCGGTAAGGTTTTGTCTCGGGGCCAAAAGAATTCCAGATGGAAATGATCATGTGTGCATTCATATCATGCACATCGTCTACCATCTTTTGGGGATTGTAAAACTCTTCATTCAGGAATTCCATGGCATTCCACAGATAGTTGTTGCCCCAGTATCGCCAGTCCTGGATAATGCCATCAAGCGGTACCCCAAGATCACGGTATTTTGCCACAACACCTACTGTTTCGTCCTGGCTTTTGTAGCGTTCCCTGCTTTGCCAGTAGCCATAGGTCCATAACGGAAACATGGGAACCTGTCCGGTTAGTTCGCGCATACAGGCAATTACACCATCGGCATTTTCGCCGTACATAAAATAATAATCGACTAAGTCACCTACCTCCGAAGTGAATGATGTTTCATCCTTATCATCGGAAAAAACAGTGGGGGAGTAGTTGTCCCAAAACAGTCCGTATCCTTTTACAGACTGGAAAAAAGGAATGAACGTTTCCGTATTGTTCTGAATCATGTTCAGCTTCAGGTTACGCTGAATCATTCTTCCCTGTTGCTGAAAACCCAGACCATAGATGGCTTCATCTTTTTCCAGTCCGAATGATTGTGATACAGTATGTGTTTTGTTTCCGGCATCGTTAAAGTCGGTAAATCCGGCACCTTTTTCTTTTTCACTTAAGAGAGTTTCACCGGAAGGCGAAATGAAAGAGACACTTCCATTATTTAGATCAATTGAAACCTGAAGCTTCTCACTTTTTAATAATAAAGCTTTCGCTGTTTGGTTGATTTCAATGTTTGTTTGAGCGGGATTATGAACAACAGAGAGGCTTTCTTTTAAAAAGCAGGAATTTACAGGCCATTTTTTGATTCTGACGATCGAAGGAGTGTGAAAACTAATTTCATAATTGATTGATTTGACGGTGGTTTTAATTCCGGTTTCTGTTTTTTGATAGATTTGACCATTGGAATTTAAACCGATCAAAAACAAAATCAAAAAAGTTAAATAGAGTTTTGAGTTTATCATGTCTCTGATTGTCATGTTTTTAAAATTTTTATTTTTAGCCGGATACAAAATTTTTGTTTGAGAATCCTGTCTTCAATAATTCCCAAACCACTCAATCTTTTTGAGGACTAAAAAATAGAGTTGTACAAGAAGTACAAAGCGCAACCTATGGCATATTTTTCTTGTCAACAGTCCAGACTTTTGATTTTGAAAGCTGGCATGGATCTCCGGTAAACATCTTTCTGGCCTCTTTATCACCTTTCAGTTGCCATTTGTACCAGGCGGTTGCTACTTTGGCAAATTCTCCTCCGTGTGGTTGACGATAGGTTCCGCCGTGCCCTACGTCCATATTTCCTACAAATACCGGAACATGGTTGATGCGATTGAAGTCATCCATTCCGTTATTATATGCTATGTCCGACTCGCCACCGAGCAAATACAAAGTTGGAGTATGAAGTTTGGTCAGATGATCTTTGGTTAAGGCTGGCATTCCTGGCATTCCGCCTTCAGGATTTCCTAAAATGCCACTATTGCAAACTACAGTGGTCGTAATTCGCGGATCGGGGGCTGTTTCGAGGGTTTGTAGGCCTCCACAGGACATGCCGCTAACTGAAATTTTTGAAATATCGATTTTTTCGTGAAATTCGCTCGACTGGTTGCTGTTTTGCGCAATAGCCCAATCAATGGCATCGATCAATTGTGATGATTTTGAGCGTCCACCACCACGTTCTTCTTCTTCAGGCATGGGCCCAATTGCAATTACCAAAAATCCATGTGATGCAACTTCCGACAAGAAATTGATGTGTTCCCATGGCGAATTGGCGCAGGCTCCGTTGCCCCAGGCAATGACTGGTAATTTGTCTTTCTGATCAAAAGCAGTTAAGTCTTTTGGGCGGAAAATGGTATGGGTTGGCAGGGAATTATCGGTATACATAATAGCACTATAGTCACCGGTTCCGCCATCTTCAACAACTCGTTGCGTTGTTGTTTTGGAAGTTCCGGATTCCTGTGCAATTAAACAATTCTGAATGCTGGTTCCGGAAAATACCATTAGAACAACTCCAATGAAAATAACCTTCATATGAATTTTGTTTTATTTTTAATTGTTTAAGTGAAGATGAATCTCATTCAGGTGAATTCATCTTCACTTTTAAGTCTTAAATATTTCAAAAAAATAATTATTCCTAATTAGGGGCTGCTGAAAAAGTCAGCAGCCCTATTTTTAATTTATTGATTACTGTCCTTTTTGG
>CAYOFH010000046.1:9084-22482 GCA_964403175.1 uncultured Marinilabiliaceae bacterium | reverse complement strand
ACATATTTGTTAAAGCCATTTTTATAGAGAACATGATTTTTGCCTATTTTCTGGGTATGTGTTCCTATCTGGCAGTATCAAAAACCGTAAAAACATCATTTGGCCTCGGAGTAGCAGTAGTTTTCGTACTGGGTATCACCGTTCCGGCAAATTACCTGCTTGAAAATTACGTTCTGAAGGAAGGAGCCCTGACATGGCTCGGAGAGGGTTTTGAAAATGTTAACCTCAGTTTTCTGAGTTTTATTCTTTTCATAGCAGTTATCGCCTCCATGGTACAACTTGTTGAGATGGTCATTGAAAAGTTCGCTCCCGCCTTATATACATCATTAGGTATTTTCCTGCCGCTTATTGCAGTAAACTGTTCCATCCTGGGTGGAGCGCTATTCATGCAGGAGCGCGATTATGCCAGTATAACGGAGGCGTCCGTTTTCGGACTTGGCTCAGGCGTAGGCTGGCTATTGGCTATTGTAGGAATTGCAGCCATCCGCGAAAAAATCCGCTATTCGGATGTTCCTGCCCCTCTGCGTGGACTGGGAATTACATTCATTATTACCGGTCTTATGGGAGTCGCATTTATGAGTTTCATGGGTATTCAAATTTAATAAAGAACACGCCAAGATGAGTATATTAGCTATATCAACCCCGGTTATTGTTACCAGTGCCATTGTTTTTCTGATAGTAATTCTTTTGCTGGTTTCAATACTCCTTTACGCAAAGAAAAAATTAACACCACAAGGCTCGGTAACACTCGACATCAACAACGGTGAAAAGGAAATTGAAGTGGACAGTGGTCAAACACTGCTGACCGCACTTGGAAATAACGAAATTTATCTCCCTTCTGCATGCGGAGGTCAAGGCACATGCGCTATGTGCCGGTGCCAGGTTCACGATGGTGCCGGATCAATTCTGCCCACCGAAACTGATTACTTTACCCGCAAAGAACAGATGAACAACTGGCGCCTGGCTTGTCAGGTAAAAGTAAAAGACAACATTAAAATGGAAATTCCCCAGGAAGTGCTGGGTATTCAGAAGTGGGAATGTACCGTTGTCTCCAATAAAAACGTGGCCACTTTCATCAAAGAGTTTGTGGTGCAACTGCCCGAAGGCGAAACTTTGGACTTCAGATCGGGTGGATACATTCAGATTGATGTTCCCAAAATTGAAGTGGACTTTAAGGACATTGAAGTGGAAGAAGAATTCAGGGGAGACTGGGAGAAGTTCAACATGTTTGATTTGAAAATGAAGAACCCGGAACCCACTTTCCGTGCTTATTCAATGGCCAACCATCCGGCCGAGAACAACATCATCATGCTGAATATCCGTATCGCCACTCCCCCGTTTGACAGGGTAAACGGCGGATTCCAGAAAATTAACCCCGGGGTTTGTTCCTCTTTTATCTTTTCCCGTAAAAAGGGTGATAAAGTTACTATTTCAGGACCTTACGGAGAATTCTTTATCAAAGACACCAACCGCGAAATGATGTTTATAGGTGGTGGTGCCGGCATGGCCCCCATGCGTTCGCATATTTTCCACCTGTTCCATACCGAAAAAACTGACCGGAAAACCACATTTTGGTATGGTGCCCGTTCCAAGCGCGAGATCTTCTATGAGGAAGATTTCCGCCAGATTGAAAATAATTTCGATAACTTTAATTTTACCATAGCTCTTTCCGAGCCTCTGCCGGAAGACAACTGGGAAGGGTCAACCGGATTCATCCACTCAGTGATCTTTGAAGAATATTTGAGTAAACATGAGGAACCGGAAGAGATTGAATATTACCTCTGCGGACCTCCAATGATGAATGCAGCTGTCCAAAAAATGCTGTATGACCTGGGTGTTCCCGACGAAATGATTGCATTCGACGATTTTGGGTCGTGAAAAAAACTCAAAACCCCGCCAAATTGGACGGGGTTTTTTTATGACTTTAAATCCTGTATTGAGCCATATTTTCTATTTTTGCATAGCATAGCCAGGGCAACCGCATGGGAACATAACATGCAAATAAATATATCAAACCGGGCATCCGCAAAAACGATAGTATGATACCATACAAAAAAGGTCACCAGCCAAAAAAAGGATTTGGAGAAGCTTTTTCCTATCATCCGACCATCCAATAAGGTGACTGTAAGAATATTGCTTAAAAAATGGTTTTATGGATATTAATAACACATAGAATAAAATTTCTTTACTACGTTACCAATAAGTGAAGATTGAAGGGATGTTCCCAACCACTAATAAACCATCAAAAACCCAACAACAAGACACATGAAACTCTCAAAAATACTCCTCACATTTATAGGTGCCAGCTCTCTTTTTTTCAGCGCCTGCACATCGGAATCTTCCTGGGTAAGGAATCAGGGTGAAATATTCGGAACCTATTATCTTTTGACCTATGAAAGTCCCGATGGAAAAGATCTAAAAAAAGAAGTTCTTCAGGCACTCGACTCGGTAAACAAATCGCTCTCAACCTACGACAGCTCTTCTGTAATTTCCCGACTCAACCAATCGGATTCCGGAGTCCCGACAGATCATCATTTCCGACGGGTTTTTCAGGCGGCCAGGGAAATCAACAAAGCATCAAACGGCGCTTTTGACATGACAGTGGCACCCTTGGTAAACGCATGGGGCTTTGGTTTTACCAACAAACAGGAAATAACCCCTGCGGTATTGGATTCTTTGAAACAACTGGTTGGAATGGACAATCTTGAACTAACGAACGATTCCATTCTTAAGTACCGTAAAGGGGCCATGCTGGATGCTTCAGCTATTGCCAAAGGATATGGTGTGGATGTGGCTGCAAAAACTCTGGCACGTTACGGATGTAAAAATTTTTTGGTGGAAATCGGAGGGGAAATAGTCTGTCAGGGAGTAAACTCCAGGGAACAAAAATGGCGGGTTGGCATTGACAAACCAGTTGATGATCCGGTAGCATCGAACAGAGAACTTCAATTTATCATAGAAATTTCAGGTAAAGCATTGGCTACAAGCGGAAATTACCGCCAGTTCTATATCGATGAAGAAACAGGAAAGAAGTATGCTCATACACTTGATCCCGTTTCGGGTATGCCTGTCGATCACTCCCTGTTGAGTGCATCCATCATTGCAGACGACTGCATGACAGCTGATGCATGGGCCACAGCTTGCATGGTGATGGGGCTGGAGGAAAGTCTGTCTCTAATGAAAAAACATCCCGGGATGGAGGGATGTTTCATTTATAATACAAAAGACGGAATGGAAGTCTCCTGGACGGAAGGATTTGAGAAACACTTTGCCGAATAAACCGGAAAACTTCCACTCCTGCTCTATCTGACAGCTTCAGTTTGGCAACTGTCCGCTGAGGAATTACATCCGCACGAACCGCCACTGCATGTTTTTATCGTTGCATCTTTTTTGAAAAAACTCTTTATTGCCAACCCGGCAAATGCAAGACCTAAAAAAAGTATTGCGAATCCGATCATTATTAAAATATTGCTCATAATAAATCTCCTTTACATCTCTTTTTACTCCCATCCAAATATTACTCAGGTGGGAAATTCTTTATACAATTCAAAACTTAGTTCAACTTCTGCAAAAAGCTTTAAGTTAAATGTTTGCAGCTAAAGAAATTTATTTGTTAAAATGCAGAATTGAAGGATCATAGGGTTTATCTTAAATTCTATATCAATAAATCAAACTAACCATTGCTAACTTCTCAAAAATCAAACGATCTGTTACAGATTATTACAACAAAAATAATCATTTAGAATTTCGGATGCAAATATCCTCTTATTTATTTTTTTAATGAATTGATGAGTTGGTGAGCTGGATGCAAGAATCAGTTCAAAGTATCCTTAAGAATATGGCGTTTATCCTTATTGGCAATTTTGTCCTGAGTAGTTGCACAAAAAATTCCTTTTCTGGCCATATTTGCATTCCCTCCTATGTGAGAATTAAGAAATTTTCCATCTTTTCGCAGAAAATTACCAAGAAAAAACAAGCCAACCGCTGCCGCCATTAGGACAATCGTGATAAGAAGAAGTTTTAGTATCATTTTCAAGTAAAAAAATCGTTAGATCAAATATTGTCAGAAGTCAGATATTAATTTCAGCTTATTTATCCATGTCAAT
Organism: uncultured Marinilabiliaceae bacterium; assembly: GCA_964403175.1. Classification (GTDB taxonomy): domain Bacteria; phylum Bacteroidota; class Bacteroidia; order Bacteroidales; family Marinilabiliaceae; genus Marinilabilia. The sequence continues at coordinate 18,376 of CAYOFH010000046.1, read as the reverse complement.
GTAAAAAAAATACATCTTTCTGCCTTTACTTTAAAGCCAAATTTAACGGACTTTTCACACTACAAAGATACAAAAATTGCAGAAGTGTAAACATTCGTGGGCACGTTTCTGTTTGAGTAATGCAACCAATAAACCTCAATGTAAGTAAGGCAATAGTTTGCTTAGATCATATAGTTTTACTTCAAGTTAACCCCGACACACGAAATGTTGACTTTCACCGTTTTCTGGTTTAAGCTTACATTATCCTGATTGTTGAGCGAAGTTGCTTAACCCGGGTTCAATCAAAAAATCCTAACTTTGCCCTGTTGGATGCTTATGGAGAGCTTAACCGACACAACTGAAGCGCAATGATGACAAGTAACACAAAAGAAGGAATTATCAGTAAGAATTCTCAAAATACCGAAAGTAAAGAAGCCCTCAGATTTGAGGAATTCAGAACTGAAGTGCTAGGTGATTACAGACTGGCCCATCTCAGCCGCCAGATGAGCATTTTGGCCCGTAGAGAAGTATTAAACGGAAAAGCTAAATTTGGAATCTTTGGCGACGGCAAAGAAGTGGCTCAGATTGCCATGGCAAAACAATTTAACAAAGGTGACTGGCGCTCGGGTTATTACCGCGACCAAACATTTATGCTTGCAACAGGCATGATAACGCCCGAAAAGTTTTTTGCCCTTCTTTACGGAGAGACACGTACGGATCTTAATCCCGACAACGGAGGACGGTCTATGAATAATCATTTTGGCACCCGCCTGATTGATCAAAACAATCAATGGATTTCCCAAACAGAAAATAAAAACACCTCCTCAGACATCAGTCCCACGGCCGGACAGATGCCCCGACTTGTAGGTTTGGCCCTGGCCTCTAAACTGTATCGAGAACAAAAAGAGCTGGCAAATCTCACCCGCTTTAGCAACAAGGGTAACGAAGTAGCTTTTGGCACTATTGGCGACTCCAGCACTTCCGAAGGTCTCTTTTTTGAAACCATCAATGCAGCTGCAGTACTTCAAATTCCAATGGCGGTATCTGTGTGGGACGATGGATACGGGATATCCGTACCTGTGGAAAAACAAACCACCAAAGCCAGTATATCCAAAGCATTAAAAGGATTCGAAAAACAACGAAACGACCAGTCAGGAGTTCTCATTTATGAAGCCTGCGGATGGGATTATGCAGCCTTATGTCAGATTTACGACGACGGAATAAAAAAATGCCGTAATGAGCATGTACCTGTCATATTCCACATCAAAGAACTCACACAACCGACGGGGCATTCCACGTCAGGTTCGCACGAAAGATACAAGTCTGAAGAGCGCCTGGCATGGGAAAAAGAGAAAGACTGCCTGGTGCAGATGCGCAGATGGATACTCGAAAAAGCACTGGCAGATGAATCTGTTCTTGATCAACTAGAAGAAGAAGCCAGAAACGAAGCAGTTAATGCAAAAAAATTCACTCATAACCAATACCTTGAACCCATAAAAGAAGAACGCGAACAACTGATTAAAATTATCGGGGAAAAAAACTGTGTTTGCAATGCTTTCGGAGAAAAGGAAATTCAGTCAATCATTCACAATCTTAAAAACACTGTTTCTCTCAACCGAAAAGAAATACTCAGTTCGGCCAGAAGAATTTTAAGACATGTTTGTATTTCATGTGATAAACCGGGCGGATTGAAAGATCAACTGCGCATCTGGGTAGCGGAATATTACGAACAGGGAAAAGAGAAATACAATAGTTGTCTTTACGACGAATCTGATAAATCCCCACTCAATGTAACCCCAGTTGAGCCGGCTTATGCGAATGATGCACCACTGGTTCCCGGACGTGAAATTATCAGAGACAATTTCGATGCGGTTTTTGCCAAAGACCCCCGGGTGATAACTCTTGGAGAGGATACCGGAAAACTGGGAGGGGTCAATCAAACGCTTGAAGGACTCCAGGCAAAATACGGAGAATGGAGATTCCGCGATACCGGGATTCATGAAGCCACCATTGTGGGAGAAGGCATAGGGATGGCATTGCGCGGACTGCGCCCTATAGCTGAAATACAATATTTTGATTATCTGCTATATACCCTTCACATCCTAAGTGACGACCTGGCCACCACTCATTACCGGACAAAAGGCGGACAAAAGGCACCTGTAATTGTACGTACCAGAGGACACAGGCTCGAAGGAATCTGGCATTCCGGATCTCCACTTAGCATGGTGGTAAACAGTATCCGTGGAATGCATATATGCGTACCACGCGATATGACCCGCGCAGCAGGCATGTACAACACATTGCTTCAGGGCGAAGATCCGGCTCTGGTTATTGAACCGCTAAATGGATATCGAATACGTGAAAAACAACCGTCAAACTGGGGTGAATTCAGAATTCCGCTTGGCGTACCGGAAATCCTGACAGAAGGGACAGATATTACATTGGTCACTTATGGTTCCTGTGTACGAATAGCTGCCGATGCCATCAAACAGCTCAATGATGCCGGTATTTCAGTAGAACTGATCGATATCCAGACCTTACTGCCCTTTGACACCCAGGGTATTATTCTCAACTCGCTTAAAAAGACCAATAAAATCATCTTTTTCGATGAGGATGTTCCCGGTGGAGCCACCGCTTATATGATGCAAAAAGTTATCGAAGAACAGGGCGGTTTTTACTATCTGGATCATAAGCCGGTAACAATCACCGCGAAAGATCACCGGCCTGCTTACGGAACTGATGGTGACTATTTCAGCAATCCAAGTGCTGAGGACGTATATGAAACCGTTTACGGCATTATGGGTGAGACATATCCGGAGAAGTTTCCGCCGATTTATTAGTTATTGGGGGTTATCGGTTAAGATTAGGGGAAGGACTAAATTAGGGTTATGGGTTTTGGTAATTTATTACTTTGCTCCATTCTCCTTGCTTTCTGCTGCCAAGAAACCCAATAAATAAAAAGTGTCACCATTGACATGGTTTTAATTCCCCGACTGTCGGGATCTCTTTTACCATACTGACACCCTTTCCGGGGCTGACCTACGCACCAAACTCTCTGCACCTTGCACCTGTTCTTTGCCCAAAACCCTGACATATTTCATTCCCAACAGTATGTTTTTTGGTTAGATTTGTACATAAGCGTTACACTAAAAACCAAGAGCTATGCCAAAAGGAGTATTCCAGGTTCCCCCTGCCAAAAATGAACCGGTGCTTACCTATGCACCCGGCACCCCCGAGCGTACAGAATTAAAGAAGCAAATAGAAGCCTTTCGTTCTGTAGAGATGGATATCCCCATGATTATTGGTGGAGAAGAAATCCGCACCGGCAACAAAAAATCCATACATCCGCCTCATGAGTTGAAACATTGCCTGGGCCACTACCATCAGGGCGACGAAGCTCATGTTCATCAGGCTATTGATGCAGCCCTAAATGCCCGTTCCAAATGGGCAAATATGAGCTGGGAACATCGTGCTGCCATTTTCCTTAAGGCTGCCGATTTGCTTTCCGGTCCATACCGGCAAAAAATTAACGCTGCCACCATGCTGGGGCAGTCTAAAACTGCTTTTCAGGCAGAGATTGACAGCGCTTGCGAATTTGCAGATTTCCTGCGATTCAATGTGCAATATATGACACAGATATACAATGATCAGCCCTCATCAGCGAAAAACATTTGGAACAGGGTGGAATACCGGCCATTGGAAGGATTTGTTTTTGCTCTGACACCTTTCAACTTCACCTCCATTGCAGGAAACCTGCCATCGGCCCCCGCTATGATGGGGAATGTGGTAGTCTGGAAACCCTCAAGAACCGCTGTCTATTCGGCCCACATCATTATGCAGATATTCCGACAGGCCGGTTTACCAGATGGTGTCATTAACCTTGTTTTTGCAAACGGCCCTGTTATCGCCCGGGAAGTATTTGATCATCCGGATTTTGCAGGATTTCATTTCACCGGATCTACAGAAGTATTTCAGTCTATCTGGAAAACCATAGGGGAAAATATCCACCGATACAAAACATATCCCCGGATAGTGGGGGAAACAGGAGGCAAGGACTTCATCATCGCACACAAGTCCTGTGATGCCAGAGAAGTGGCCACAGGGATTGTTCGGGGAGCATTCGAATATCAGGGACAAAAATGCTCCGCTGCATCACGTGCATATATGCCGGCAAGCCGCTGGGAAGAAATTAATAAAGAGGTGCAGGTGCAACTCGCAGAACTCAAAATGGGACCTCCGGAAGATTTTTCAAATTTTATGAATGCAGTAATTGATGAAGCATCTTTCGACAAGCTGGAATCAGTAATTAAAGAAGCAGAACAACATCCTGAAGCAAAAATAATTGCAGGTGGAGGTTGCGACAAATCAAAAGGATATTTCATCGAACCCACAATTATTCTAACCACTAATCCACAGTACCGTACCATGCAGGAAGAATTGTTCGGGCCCATTCTTACCGTTTTTGTCTATGATGATCTGAAATACGATGAAACCCTCGAGATTCTGGATAAAACATCAATATACGCCCTTACAGGTGCTGTTTTTGCAAAAGACCGGTATGTCATCGAAAAAACGACCAAACGACTGCAAAATGCAGCAGGCAACTTCTATATTAATGACAAGCCCACCGGAGCTGTGGTCGGCCAACAGCCGTTTGGAGGTGCCAGAGGCTCAGGTACAAATGATAAAGCAGGATCCCTGATCAATATGATGCGGTGGGTTTCGCCGCGTACCATCAAAGAAAACTTTGTTCCTCCCACCAATTTTAAGTATCCTTATATGGAGGAATAGAAAGTTGGACATCCGGATAGATTATTTGTGACAAATTTTTTCATCCTGAGTTACCCCAATTCAATTTGGGGTATAATGAAAATATGACTGAATTGTCATTTCCCAAAAGAGAGCAGAGCTGAATATCCCGGGTTGCCCCGTGGATATTCAGATTTATTTCAGGATCTTAACAGTGTACTATAAACGGGAATAAACCGATAAACATTGAAAAGTCATCTGAAATAATTACTTTTGCTTAAAATCAAAAATGTCAGAAATATGGGTCTAAAAGATATCGTCAGACTTAGTATTCCGCTTTTACGTAATCGTTACGTGATTACTTTTCTGGCTTTTATTGTCTGGGTAGGATTCTTTGACCAAAACAACCTGGTTGAAAGACATGAATTGTCCGGCCGCATCAACCAGCTGGAAAAACAAAAAGTTCACTATCAGAATGAAATAGAAAGCAACACTCAACGAATAGAAGAACTTCAAAGTAACCCGGATAATTTGGAAAAATTTGCCCGCGAACAATACTTAATGAAAAAGCCGGATGAAGACATTTTTGTGGTAATTGAAAAATAATTCTTTGCCGGTCGTCCTTTCTTTCAATAAATGATATCACCTGAAAACAGATTATTGGATTTTTGGTTAAAGCCTGAAGGCCGGCAGTTTTATTCTTGAAAGATTATTAAGACACCAGACTGAGAGCCGGAAAACCAAATGCGCGGGGTTACAATTAACACCCTTTGGCATATTTTAATAAAGAGTTAAGATTTAAAAACTGCCGGTAGCAAACAAATATGAATTACAGATTTTAAACATAAATAAATTGATATTATGGGATTTTACCGTTTTCTAAGCGGACTATATTATGCAGGCATGGTACTTATACTTTCCGGAGTTATTATGAATATAATGGAAATGCCTGTTGCGTTCTGGATCTTTATCCTGGGATTAATTCCTGTTTTAGGCATAAGAATCTATAATTTCATCATCGCTCCCCCTCATCGTAAAAGAACCAACGGAATATTAATGTTAAGTGCAATATTCCTGGCCGTCGCAGTAGCAGCCATCTATTTCCGAAAAGATTACTGGATTCTCTTTATTGCCATTTCAGCAGTGCTTGATGGTTATGTAAGTTTTAGAAAAATCGCTTAAAGACTATATTTTTTCTATTTTTGCACTTGTCAAAATAAACAAAGAACTTTTTTATATTTTAACAATACAGTTATATTTGTCCTCATCATTAAAAAAATTTAAACATTCATTTCTGAGATATGAAAAACTTATCGATCATCCTTAATGCCGTTCTGTTTGTAGCAGTAATTGCATTGTTTGTCATTGTTCTCTCCGATGGATCAGCAAAAAAAGATGACGCTGACCAAAAACAAAAAAGCGAAAACGTTCAGGATTATCCGATTGCCTATATTAACACGGACTCTTTATTGATCAATTACGAATACGCCAGGTTTTTGAATGAAGAGCTACTCACCGAAGAAGAATCGTCAAGAGCAGATTTCAACCAGAGACTTCGAGTGCTTCAGGATGACATGAGATCTTTTCAACGCAAAGTACAAAACAACGGATTCCTTAGCATGGAACGTGCTCAGAACGAGGAAAGACGATTGCGTCAAAAGGAACAGGAACTTCAGGAACTTAACAATCAGATGTCTAATAACCTTATGCGTCAGCAAAACCGGATGAATGAAGAATTAAGAGATACCATCACAGGTTTTCTTGATGAATACACAAAAAAGCATCCTTTTAAGCTGGTTTTGAGCAATACCATGGGCGACAATATTCTTTACGCCAATGATGCTCTCAACATTACCAATGACGTTGTTGAAAAGCTTAACAAACGCTATCAGGCTTCAGAAGAAGAAGAATAAATTAGGTTGCTATTTGACATGACCAGGTTGAAAAATCCGGATCACCTACTAAAGAAATATCTGGAAAAACATAATCCCTCTTACCGGGTTTCCACTCCGGTTAAAAAAGACACCGGATTAATCGTGGTTATTCCGGCCTATCGGGAGGATGAACTTATTTTTTCCACAATAAAATCACTGTTTTCATGTGAACCTCCATCCTTCGGGGTGGAGGTTATTGTTGTTTTTAACACCCCTGAAGACGAAGATCATGAAATCATTTCGGAACAAAAAGAGTGTGCATCATCAGTCAGGGAGTTTGTAAAATCATCCCAATGCCCTTCCTGGCTTTCGTTTTTCACTCTGGAAGCCTACAACCTGAGAAAAAAACACTTTGGAGCAGGACTTGCCAGAAAAACGGGCCTGGATGAAGCAGTACGACGCTTTGATAAACTGAATGCTCCTGATGGCATTCTATCATGTCTGGATGCTGACAGCCCTGTAGCTTCCAATTATTTCACCGCAATAGAGGAATGGTTTAATAACCCAGAAAACAACGGGGCTTCGGTCTATTTTGAACATCCACTTGATGGAAATAATTTCCCTTCAGAAGTTTATGAGGCCATTACTCTTTATGAGCTTCATCTCAGATACTACCTCCTGAGTCTCAAAGAAACAGGATTTCCATACGCTTACCATACAGTTGGCTCCTGCATGGTATTCCGTGCAATTAACTATGTCCGCGCCGGAGGAATGCCAAAAAAACAGGCAGGAGAAGATTTCTACTTTCTGCAAAAGCTGATTCCCCTTGGTGGTTTCGGAGAGATCAATAATACTACAGTTTTCCCCTCTCCACGTCCCTCCAGTCGTGTGATATTCGGCACAGGGGCAAGCGTCAGACAACATGTTGACGGATCACAAAAACAGGGGACTACTTACAATCCTCTGGCATTCTCCGACCTGAAAACATTCTTTACGCTGGCCCCGGAAATATTCTCCCTGCCCATTGCTGATTTTGAAGACTGGACCTATAAACTAACCGGCCCACTTCGTAGTTTTTTGCTCAATTCCGAATTTGAAGAGGAACTCCTTACCATCAAAAGAAACTGCAATAACGTAAAATCGTTTTTAAAACGCTTTTTTGGCGTCTTTAATGGATTTAAGATTATCAGGTACCTCAACTACACCCATGAGCATTTTTATGCCCGTTCTGATCTTTTTGAGGCAGCTTATTCGGCGCTGGAAGCAAAAGATGTGGATTTGTCCGCCGTTTTTGAGGAAAAGGAGCTGCTGATAAAGTATAGGGAATGGGAGGTGGAAAAAACGGATTTTAGCAGTTAGCACATAGCTCTTAGCTGGTAGCAGTGTATAAACGGAATGAAAACCCTCATTGATAATACATTGAAATCTTCTACTATCTTGAATTTTAAACGCACGCCCACCACTATCTTAGAGTTTTATCTTAGTTTTTCGTCCTGAAAATCGCCCGCCCCGGGAGATTGTTTGTTCTAAAAAATAGTTCTTCGGTCTCTGCGATACTGTGATTTGTTCTGTAACCAGTCATTCCCTGGCTCGGTACATGGTATGGCTCCCCGTGGAGACTCATTAAAGCCGGAAGTAGAGAACCGCCAGATAATGGAAAATTCATTTGCTCCGCCGCTATAGCCGGCCAGATTGGAAAGGGTCATATCGTAACTGTAGGAAAGACGAACAGAGCCAATATTAAAGCCGAGAATAAAAATGAGGGCGTCATTATTGGTGAGACCTTCTGTTTCCATTACAGGGATGCCACGATACCAGAGGCCCAGTTCAAAAGGATTGATATACCAGTAAGATCCTATATCCAACTGTTGAAATGAATCCTGTGTACGATACATAAAAGCAAGTGTACCAGCCACTTCATCCTGATTCCTGGTTCTGGTGCGAAAACGGTATTTCCCTCCACCATAAACAGTAGTTCGTATGGGCATTGGAGACTCAATATCGGTAAATCCTATATTACTCTTTACCAAATGATCTACCACGGTACCTAGCCAGAAATCATCACTATAAATCATAGCCGACGCGGAAGCATCAATTTTACGATAACTCTCGGCTTCAAAATTCCCCAAAGCACTGGCAAGAATATCTCCCTCGGGTCCAATCTGATCGCCCCATAACAGGGATGTCGGATCTATCTTCCGCTCAAAATACTTAAAATTAAGTCCGGGACGTGCATATATTTCCCTTGTTATCGGAAACTCATAAGCATAAACCAAACCCACATTTTGTGTAACCAACTGGCCGCTGCCCTGATCGTCACGAACAAAAACAAGCCCCAGACCACTGTTGTAATTTTCAAAAAAATGATCGGCAGCAAAAGACAAGGTTCTATATGTATTGGGAATTCCGGGCCATTGGTCACGATAAGTCAGGGCCACCCTGCTGCCATTAGTCAGTCCTGCAAAGGAAGGACTAAGATACACAGGCGCAGCATACACCTGGGAAAAGGTGGGATCTTGTGCCTTAACTGTCTCACCAAACAATCCCCACATACAACACAAAAGGACAATATGTTTTAATACTCTAATCATTCACTCAACTTTTACAATGATCAAATTGCAATGATCAATTAGCAATGATCAATTAGCAATGACCAATTAACAGTGATCAATTCTACTACCTATCTCCTA
>CAYOFH010000046.1:0-8984 GCA_964403175.1 uncultured Marinilabiliaceae bacterium | reverse complement strand
CCTAAAACCTAATCACCTAACCAACAAGACACTTCCGGTTTCACGGAATTCCTTACCATTCACAAAGGTACCATTAACTTTCCAGACATACACCGCCTGTGGCGCTAACTGGCCTTTGAAAAGCCCGTTCCATCCTTCGTCAATATCATATGATTCATAGATCAGCTGTCCCCAGCGATTATAAACCTGCATATGGTAAGTATCCACATCCCTGTATACGGGTTTAAATATATTATTGGTTTCACTGGCCTGATTGGAAGAACCTCCATCAGGTCTCGGTCTGAAGGCATTGGGAAACTTAATAAATCCTTTGGAAATAGCAGTAACAGCCCCTTCAATGGTTGTACTATCCACACAGCCAAATTCATTGGTTACCAAAAGCATTACATCATACAACCCGCTCTCGGTATATTCATGAACAGGATGAGGCTCATTGGAAATAGTTCCATCCCCAAAACGCCATTCATATTCCTCCGCATCAACTGACAGGTCGAAGAAACGTACCTCATCACCGGGAACATAAACTTCCTCAGGCGTAACGCTGAAAGCAGCTTCCGGATGATCATAAACGCGTATAATCTTCTGATACCTTCCTTCTATACCATCGGGACCCGGAACAGTCAGTGTCACAGGGAAACTACCTGGTTCCTCAAATGTATGTCTCGGATTCTGGTCTCCCGAAGAATTTCCATCCCCAAAGTCCCAGTGATAATTACGGTTCTGAACCCCAACCGAATAGTTAGTAAACAACACATCCAATGGCCAGCAGCCTTCTTCATTATCAACAATAAATCCTGCATCAGGAACCGGACGATATTCAACACTCACATCATCATAAGAAGTACATCCTGCAACATCAATAACCCAACGGAAAGTATTGATCCCCTCACTTAATCCGGTCACCATGGTATTGAAAAAGGCTGGATCTTCAAATTCGCCCGAACCACCAACAACATTCCACCGGGCATTCAGTTCACCCACATTATTGGCATTCAACATCGCTTCAGGATCATATACTACAACATCCTCACCTGCATAGGCGTCTGTCTTATTACTCCTGATGGTTACTGAACTTTCTGTTACACAATCGTCGTAGGAAATAGACCATTTATAGACATTGTCCCCAAATCCAATATCTCTGACAATGGAATTATTAGAGTGGGGAGAATCAAACTCACCTGCTCCACTCACAACAGTCCATGTTCCGGTAGCTCCTTCCGGTGGCATATTGGCATTCAGGGTAGTATAATTATCACAGAATTCCTTATCGTTTCCTGCCCAGCTTTGTTCAGGGACTTTATTAAATATCACAACTGTATCGCGTGAGAAACAACGGTGGTCTCCCTCTCCATTCCAGATTTCCCACATCAGAACATTCTCTCCAAAACCAAGATCTCTGATAATGGTACTTTCATCGGCCTGATTATCAAAAACTCCATTTCCGGAAACAATATACCACTCACCGGTACCCTGCAACGGAGGATTAGCATCCAGTTGTGCCCAGTTTTTACAATCGGCCACATCGGGTCCTGCATTAGCAGTAGTAGCTGTGTTATTAGTAATTACTATTTCATCAGACAACGTACACTGTCCCTGAGAAACTGTCCACTTCAGGACGTTACGACCCTGAGCGAGATTCCTGATGGTAGCTCTGGGATCGGTAACGTCAGAAATATTACCTCCCCCTTCCACTATTGACCAGAAGCCTTCTCCATACTCGGGAGTAGCAGCCATAAGATCGTGATAAGGCTCACAAACAGTAAGATCTGCACCGGCAAAAGGTGTTGATGGCAGGTTATTGACCACCAGAACATCGTCTGTACTTCGGCAGATATCATTCTCCACCACCCAGCGGAAGACATTATCTCCCTTGGCAATATTGGTTACGGTGGCTTTAGGATTGTTTACATCTGCATCGGAGATAGTGGCCGATCCGGAAATTATTTCCCAGCGACCTGTTCCGATTTCAGGTTCAAGAGCATCCAAAACAGTCTCATCAGCACATGATCTTTGGGTATTCCCGGCATAAGCAGTACTTGGAGAACCATTGGTAATACTAACTTCCTTCGAAGTCTGACATCCCTTGTAATTAACCGTCCATTTCAGTCGGTTAACCCCTTTTCGCAGATTACGAACGGTAGTTCCGGGATCGCTTACGTCATCAAATGTCGCCTGACTTGTACCTCCGGCAACCGTCCATGTACCCGATCCGGGCGATGGATTGCCGGCCTGAAGCACTTCTGTGTCAGAACAAACCGTACGATCATCACCTATCTCCGGTTCAATACTGTTATATTCAACCTGTACATCATCAAAAGATGAACAACCTTCATTCTCTATAGTCCACCGGAATACATTCTCTCCGAATTTCAGGTTATCCACCCTGGTGGTAGGATTATTGACAGATGCGAAATCTCCTCCACCATTACGAATAGTCCAGGTTCCTGTTCCAATGGCCGGAGTATTGGCTCCCAGGGTAACAGAATTATCACAGGAGGCAAAGTTCCCACCGGCATCGGCAATTGTAGGACTGTTGTTTACGATGGTTACGATAGCTACATCGGTACAGTTACCATTTGAGATACTCCAGGTAAGAATATTCTCGCCCTGTTGCAGACCACGAACCACAGTATTTGGATCGGAAGGATCATCAAACGAAGCACTTCCACCGCCACCGATTACTCCCCAGGTTCCTACTCCAGGTGCAGGATTATTGGCACGTAAGGCCACAGTATCCACACATATCGGTTCGGGATTCAGATATAATATTTTAGCTTCTTTAAAATCATTACGAATCACTACATCATCCCAGTCGGAACATTGTCCATTGGTTATTGTCCATCGGAATTTATTTTCTCCCTGACCAAGATTTTCAACTTCAGCATCCGGTTCTGTAGGATTCAGAATATCCCCGGTGCCGGAAATACGAGTCCACTCTCCGGTATGCCGTGTGGGCAGACTACCAGACAAAGTGACCGTATTTTCACAAACAGGACGGTCATCGCCGGCATTCGCTTCGGATGGTTCATTGTTGGTAATTGTCACGGTATCCTGTAGAGAACAGGACTCGGTGGAAATCACCCATAAGAAACGGTTTACTCCCGGATTGATTCGTCTGGCCATATTTCCTTCAAACTCAGCCCCGCCTTCCAAAATTCGCCATTCTCCATTTCCATGATTCGGAACATTAGGATCAAGCATCACGCTGTCTGTACACAACGTCTTATCGTCACCGGCATCAGGAGTGGTAGGTGTTCCGTTGATCACTTCTATTGTATCAGTAGAAAAGCAAACTTTCTCCACACCTTTTTGAATTGTATAAACAAACTTGTTTACTCCCTGTGAAAGATTATTAACTCGAGTTGTCACTGCATTATCATCCACAATATCCCCACCTCCTGAAACAATAGACCAGGAAACGGTTCCCATACCAGCATCGGGTTGATTACCCTCCAGAATGAATGAATCATTACACGTTACATCACCATCCTTGGGACGCGATGTATCAGGCCGGTTATTGGTAACTACTATCCTATCGGTAGTAGTGGTAGTTCCGGGCCCGTAAGAGATAGTCCAAACAAATTCGTTATCTCCAGGTCCCAGATCGCGAACCCAGGTATTGGGGTCTTCGTCATCCACTATCTCCCCTGAGCCAAAATCACCTAAAGTCCATTTTCCTATGGCATTACCCGGATCATTAGCTCCCAGCTGTACATCAGTCTCACAGGTTATGAAATCGGGGTCGGTCTCCGCCTGAATAACATCTCCATTGGTAATGGTTACTTCGTCAGAAGCAGAACAATCGCCTACGGTGACAGTCCAAAGGAAAACGTTTGGCCCCATTTCAAGATTAGTAACTGAGGTGGTTGGATTGGCAGGATCATCAATGATTCCACCACCGGAAACGATTGACCATACACCTTCAGCATTATCAGGCAAAGTAGCATTAAGATTGGTCTGGCCATTTCCACCATCCAACTCCTGGTCTCCTCCGGCAGTGAAGGTTCCAACCGCATTTACCTGAACAACTACCTCATCAGATGAAGTACATCCTGATTCGTCATGTTCCACAGTCCAGATTAATCTGTTTTCTCCCAGTCCAAGCTTTACTCTCGCATTGGGCATTGTATTGGAATCTTCCCATATTGCGCTTCCATTACCGGAAGCAACGCTCCAGTAGCCAGAATATCCGTCAGGAGCCGGATCAGCCGCAAGTCTTATTGTGGTGGCACAGGTAACGGTATCTTTCCCTGCAAAAGCCTCTGTCTGATTATTGATGACTGTGAGATCGGCAGAGGTAGAACAATTGCCGTTAAAGATGGTCCAGCGATAGATATTTTCTCCATAGCCTACACCGTTTACATCAGTATTCGGCAGTGTATTATCATCAAAACTTCCGCTTCCTTTAACGATAGTCCAGCGACCTGTCTCATAACTTTCATGGGGCTGTCCGGTAAGCGTTGTTGTGGTACCGCAAATGGTTTGCGAAGTTCCGACTGTCGCCTGGGTAGGTGCATGACTGACAATTTCCACAACATCACTGCTTTCGCATCCATTCTGATGGAGTGTCCATGTAAAAGTATTAGTGCCGTAAACCAGGTTACTCACAGTAGTATTATATGCATTGGCATCTTCGAAAACAGCATTGCCATCAGCATTGCCTGTTGCAGACCAATGTCCGGTAGCACCAGCGGGCGGTTCTGTACCATTAAGTTCCACAGACCTTTCGCAGGTGGTAAAACCATCTCCGGCTTCTACTTCCAGCTGATTGTTACGAAGGGTCACTTCATCATAAGTGGAACAGTTACCATTCTTGGTAATCGTCCATCGTATGATATTCTCACCTTTGGCAAGATTTGTTACGGATATTTCATTTCCATCAGCATTGGTAGAAACAATAATAGCCCTGCCTTTCTCTACAGACCATTCTCCAGTTCCTTCGGCAGGATTATTGGCGGTCAAAGTGGTGTGATCCTCACACAAATCAACCACCTCTTCACTGTCGATAACCGCCTGATCGGGCTGGTCATTAACAACCACCACTTCGGCATAACTTTCACAGCTGTTTTGAGTGATTGTCCATCGCAAAGTATTCTCTCCGGGTGCCAGGTCATAAACCGTTGAAGATGCAGTGGTATTATCAGTAAAAATACCACTGCCACTCTCCACGCTCCAGCGACCGCTGGTATTATCCGGAAGAACCGTACCATAGACATCTGTGGTTCCATCACAGGTAAGAGATTTATCCACATCGGCCTGTACACTAAGCTTGTTATTACGTATCACCACCTGATCGGTACTGTAACACTGAGTGGTATTATTTGTATCCGTAACTCTCCATTCGAGTACAAGATTTCCGGGTGCAATATTGGAAAGTGTGGTATTAGGCGAATTCTCATCACCAAAATCCGCATATCCGGAAACAATGCTCCACTGTCCGACATGACCGGCGCCAAGGGTATTTCCATCTAGTCCGGGAGACGTAATTTCAGTACCGCAAATCATTCTGTCGCCTCCTGCATCTGCTTCCGGATTGGCATTAACGGTAATATCATGAGTGGCCACATTGGTGGACATGCCGCAACTGTTAAACGGTGTGGCAGTAATCTGTCCTGCGGTAGCGGTGGTAGCGTCATCCACATCCACAATGATACTTGCACTGTTCTGACCGGAAACAATGGTGAGGCCTTCGGGAACTGTCCATTCAAAGCCTGCAACAGCATCAACCGGATCCACGGAATAACGTACTCCTTTAGCCGACTGACAAAGCTCTGCAGGCCCTGTAATTGCACCAACAGTTGGCGCAGGACGTACATTGACATACAACCTGTTTAACGCGCCATTACCGCAACTATTAGTCCCCTGAACAGTAATATAACCGGAAACGGAAGCGGCATCAAACTCAATTTGAATCTCCCTGGTTCCATTTCCACTTATGATCGTTCCTACTGTTGATGGAACCGTCCAGGTATAGCTGTCAGCATCAGGAATTGCTTCTATACTGTATGTGGCTGTATCAATCTGACAAACCTCTTCAGAACCGGTAATTAAGCCGGCAGCTTCGGGTACTTCATTGACTGTAATTGAAACCGGAAGACCTGTAAGTGTTGCATCGCAGCTGTTATCTCCACTGTAGGTGTCATTGACAGAAATCAGTGAATATTCGGTAGTCACCAATGGGGAAACATCCAGACGGTAATAACTCTCACCACTTTCCAGATCACTGTTTTCAATATTAATGGTACGGTTAACAGAACTGGTTCCGTCATCTTCTGTATATGTTACCTCCCACGGACCACTGGTTGCGGGGTCAAAATCAATATCTATATAGCTTGGTTCTCCACGACAAATTTCAGGAACTGTTGGTTCAATCAACTCCACGGTGGTTATCGGATCCACAGTAATGGTGGCATCACCGGAGAATGTTCCTGTACAATGGCTGTCAGTAACAGAAACCAGTTCATAAGTGGTTGTTTCAGCAGGAGTAACTTCAATAACTTCGGTGGAGGAAGTTATATTGTCCACTGTATAGTTGTTGGTACCATCGGTATAAACAATCGTCCAGGGTGCTGCACCCGTAAGGCTGACACCTATATTGCGTGATTCTCCCGGACAGGCTCGCCCGTCGCCATAAATTGTAGCTGTCGGTGTTTCATTAACCGTTACCATTGCAACACCTTCACCTTCACCTTTACTACAGCTGTCACCTGTTTCCACAACATTTGTTACCTCATAGCCTGCTGCACCTGCTGCAGGCGCACTACCAGGAGTAAACTGGTAAGGAGATTGATCAACAGTTACCACTGTACCGTCGTTCAGTGTGATATCCAGGTTCGGCTGTGAACTGAAATCCCAGTTCTCAATGCTCAACAACAATTCAGGTGTTTCTCCCTGGCACAAAGTCTCGTAACCCGGCACCACGCTAATATGAGCAATCACCTCAGGTTCAGTAACGTTAATTGCCACCGTTTGGTAACAGTCATCGGCATCTGTTCCGCTGGTGTAACTGCCATCACCATCAGCATCGTCCCAAACCCGAAGAGTATAGTTACCTGCAGTTATTTGCGTATTGAAAATATGGTTGCCGGTAGTTGATACTTTACCCGATGTTCCTGCGGGACCAATCAATTCCAATTGATATTCGTCAGTTCCAGCATTATCAAGCGGACGACCACCTGAAACGGTGACCTCCACAGAACCATCATCACCTCCAACACAGGATACCGGAATCACATCATCAATGGTAATATCCATAAACGGAGGTTCTTCAATAGTCACATACTCTTCAGCTGTAATTCCGTTAACATCAGTTACCTGAATATGGTAATTCCCCGGCAATTGATCAGACAACTCAATAAAGTCGTCATGACCATTATAGATTTCATCACCACCACGGGTCACCACAATATGATAAGTTGCTGATCCACTACCCATATCGGGAGTTCCACCGGAAGCCTGAATACGTATTTCTCCGTTATCATTTCCATAACAGGGGCGCACATCTTTGTGAGTTTCTGAAATGGCAAGCGGACTTCCCGGTTCGGTAACCTCAACGGTAATATCATCGGTGCAACCATTATCATCTTCTACTTCGATGGTATAAGTTCCTGCAGGTAATCCTTCATTACGATTAGAGTCATCAAAAGTGGTAACAGTTCCGGTAGATTCTGTCCATGTATAAGAATAACTACCGTTACCACCAGTCACATTTACCTGAATCGCACCGTTGGAGCCAGAAGGTTCGGTTACATGCAGTACTTCATCCAGTTCAATATTCAATGGCTGGGCTGGCTGATCAATAATATAAGGTCCAAAATTAGCTACACAACCGGTAACAGCATCAGTTACTTTTAGATTATAACTTCCGGCACCGACACCTGATAGTTCATTGGTAGTTTGACCACTCAAATCACCGGGTCCACTCCACGCATAAATGTAATCTCCGGTGACCATACCACCCTCAACGATAACCTCAATGCTTCCGTTATTATTTCCATAGCAGAGCACAGGATTAATATCCACATCTGTTACCTCAATTGGAGCAGCTGGTTGTGATACGACAAATGTTTCCACAAAACGGCAGGTGATACCGTAAAATTCCAACTCTTCATCGATGACTTCAACATAATAAGTTCCACCGGCAAGATTTTCAATATCTTCATCCGTTGATGAGAAACCATCGGGGCCGCTCCATACAAATGAGTAATTTCCTGATCCTCCTGTAGGTGTAATAGAGATAGCTCCCGTCTCTTCGCCGTAACAAACAATAGGCGTGACAGAAGGATTAAGTTCAATATTATTGGTAATGGGAACATCTACGGTCAGCGAGCCTGTACATCCACGGTCATCTTCATACGCGACAGTATACTCACCACCACTGAGTCCCGACTGGTTTTTATTATTTGCACTAACGGTAGGATCACCATTTTCATCCGTCCAGGAGAAAGTAAACGGACTTCTGCCACCATCGACTTCCAGTACAATGGCACCATTGTTTGAATCAGGACAAGATTCAGGTGTCACGTCAGGTGTAATATTTACAGGCCTTGTAAGAACAACCGTTTTAGTTACTGAACATTTTCCCGGTGAACCAAGATCGGTTAAAGTAAACGTGTATTCACCTCCTTCAACATCGATAAAATCATCTGTTTCCGTCCATCCGGAAGGAACGCCGGGACCGGTAGCTGAGAACTCATAAGGGCCAAAGCCTCCTGTTGCAGAAGTCTCTTCCAATGTAATGCTGTTGGTTCCGTCACATTGCGTATCGGTGGAAGTAACATTAAAATCAAGCGCCTCAGGCTCAACAATTTCAATGGTGGTATTCTGTTCACAGCCAGTTAATGCATCAGTTACGGTCACCCCGTAAATACCACCCTCAAGGCCGGATTGCTTTCTCAGTCCCTGCACAATACCGGGAGCAGAAGCGGGTGTCCACTCATACTCATAAGTACCGCTGCCACCTGTTACATCCAGCGTAATCTGTC
>CAYOFH010000045.1:19894-22637 GCA_964403175.1 uncultured Marinilabiliaceae bacterium | reverse complement strand
AGGGATTAGGATTTAGGAATTAGGGTTTAGGAAATAGGGATTAGGAATTAGGGATTAGGTTTTAGGGATTAGGATTTAGGAAATAGGGAATAGGATTTAGGGAATAGGATTTAGGGAATAGGGATTAGGGATTAGGAAATAGGAAATAGGATTTAGGGATTAGGGATTAGGGATTAGGATTTAGGATTTAGGGATTAGGGATTAGGAATTGGGATTTAGGAAATAGGATTTATCAGAAGATATGAACAGACGAGATTTATTAAAAGGACTGGCTGGTGTTCCATTTTTAGGAGCCTATGGTTATATGTTTGCCGAAAAAATGGCTGCTGAGAAAGCTGAAGAAGCAAGTGCTTTTCAGAAATTTGTGAAGTCCCGGATATTGCCATCAGGAGAGGAACTCCGGTCATCAACAGCCGGAGATAAGAAGGTGCGGCTGGGGCTGGTGGGATTTGGCATACGGGGCAAACAGCTGATGAAATCGCTGGGGTTTATGACTCCTGAAGATGTTGACGGGATGAACGAGCGCCAGCGGAAAATCTTTCTGGATCAGCCTGATCTGAATATTGAAATTACCGGGGTATGCGACTTGTACAAGCCCCGGTTGGAGGAAGCTGCACGTGCCGGAGCCAACGGGGAGCGTGAGGGAACGGCCACCTTTAGTGGCAGGACTGTGAAGCAATATGGAAAATATGAAGACCTGGTATCAGCATCAGACGTTGATGCGGTGGTAATTGCCACCAGCGATCACTGGCATGGCCCCATATCTGTATTGGCTTCTGAAGCCGGAAAGCATATTTATTGCGAGAAGGCTTTGACGCATTCTCTGGACGATGTCTATGATCTGCGAGATGCTGTAACGAAAAACCGGGTGGTGTTTCAGCTGGGACATCAGAACCGTCAGGCCGAGAGCAACAGGATGGCTGCCCAAATGGTGCAGGCAGGTATGCTGGGTAATGTTAATCTGGTGGAAACCACCACCAACCGTAACTCTCCCAATGGTGCGTGGGTGTATGACATTCCGGAAGATGCGGGGCCCCACAACGTGGATTGGCAGCGGTTCCTCAGAAATACCAGTACCCCGTTCAATAAGCAGCATTTTTTCAGGTGGCGGTTGTTTTGGGACTATGGCACCGGACTGAACGGAGATTTGATGACCCATGAGTACGACAGCATCAATCAGATGATGAAGATGGGAATTCCGGAAATAGTGACAACTACGGGAGGAATTTATCACTGGAAAGACGGTCGTGAGGTTCCCGATGTTCAGCAGACGGTTCTTGAGTATCCCTCAAAAAACTTTTCGCTTTTATATTCTGCCTCTCTGGCCAGTAATTTTTATCGTCCCAAAAAAGTGATGGGCGATGAGGCATCTCTGGAAATTGGCGGTACCGTGAAAATGTATGTGGACTCAGGATCTCAGCTGTATGAACAATATATTCTGAGTGAGGATATAGTACCCAATCAACCTATTGCCCTTACCCAGGATATGAAGGCTCAGGTGGATGCTATCAGTTCTGCTACGGAGAAATATTTTGCAGAGCGCGGCCTTCTTTATACTTCTCAGGGAGGACAAATAATGGATACGGCTCATCTGCATCTGGCGGAATGGCTGCATGGTATTCGCACAGGGGCTCCTGTGAGCTGCGGTATTGATGAATCCTTTGAGGAAGGTATTACCGCTATGATGGCTACCATTGCCTACCGGGAAGGGCGCCTGGTGCGCTGGGACGGAGAGAAGGTGGTGTGAGGGTTGGGCATGGGGCATGGAGCATGGAGCACGGGGCATGGAGCACGGGGTATGAAGTATGAAGTATGGAGCATGGGGCATGGAGTATGGTGCATGGAGCATGGAGCATGGAGCATGGGGCATGGGGTTGTTAGCTCGTAGCTGTTAGCAACAGGGCTCAAAACCTGAAGTTCAAAAGCATAAACATTTAACACAGAACCCAGAACCCAGAACACGAAACCCAGAACCCCGAACACGAAACCTGAACCCAAAACACGAAACCCCGAACCCGGAACCCTGACTCATCAGCTCATAAGTTCACCAGCTCAATACTAAAAAAGAACAGGTTGGATGGATGATAATCTTCTGGTTTTGCGTAATTTTACTTCCGCCAAAAGTAACTTAATCACATAAGAAACAAAGTCAGGAAAAAAACAGAAATATGTATCAGGTTAAACCACAAATATATCAGGTAAAAGTAATTCTTCAGGATATTGAACCTTCCATTTGGCGAAGGTTGCAGATTCCTGCTGATCTGTTTTTGCACGATTTTCATAAAGTTCTGCAAACAGCTATGGGCTGGGAAAATCAGCATTTACATCTTTTTCGTAAAGGGCGTAAAATGTTTGGGCAGTCAGATGATGAGTTTGTACGAAATCCTAATTTTACGGATTATACCATTGTGCGGGTAAACGATTTGCTGCGAAAGCCGGGCGATGAGATAGTTTATCAATACGATATGGGCGATAACTGGCGCCATAGCATTATTTTGGAGAAAGAGGTTGAGCCCGATGTCATGGAGTATTATCCTTTGTGTACCGGTGGCGCACGAGAATGCCCCCCCGAGGATTGTGGTGGTCCCGAGGGCTACGAAGAGATGGTAAAGGCTGTAAAAGATCCTTCCAACCCGCAGCATCGTTTCTTTAAAGCGCTTTTTCCTGATGGTCTGGATCCTGAGTATTTCGATCTGGAAGAAATCAATGATATTCTGCTGGAAGATGATTACGGATGCCTGCT
>CAYOFH010000045.1:0-19794 GCA_964403175.1 uncultured Marinilabiliaceae bacterium | reverse complement strand
GGTTGATTTGAGGTCAAAGCACAGAACAAAACTGTCATTCTGTCGCAGCTCCGCAGCTCTGTTTTGTTATTACCTGGGATTTAATGCTACCGTTCTGTCACCGCTCTGCGGTTTATTCAATCCTGATCCGAAACTCAAAACTCAAAACCCAAAACCCAAAACTCATTCTTCATCCCTGACATCAAACGACACCACTACCGCGGCATGATCCGACGGGAAACCGTAGGTTGCAGTGTCAATGGTCCGGGCAGTGGACGGAGTTAGCAGATCTCCCTGGAAATAGATAAAATCCATTCGTGTTTGCAGGCCTTCTTTATAGATTGGCGACCAGGTGTGGCCCGGAGATTCGACCTCATCAGGAAGTACAGTGCGGTAGGCATCAGAAAAATCTGCTTTTTCCATAAACAGGGTAGCAGGAAAATTCACAGCAAGACCGTTATGTTTTTCTTTGTTTCGTTCTGTCCAGTCGAGGTGAGAACCACTGTTAAAATCCCCAGCAAGAATTACGGGTGTTTGTTGAGCATTAAACAAAAACGGACGTAATTCACTGATTATGAAATTTATTTCACGGCCCCGGGTTTCCATTTCCCTAACTTCAATGGTGTCGGCACGGGCATTGGTTTTCTGAAAATAACCTGCCAGATTAGGGCTTTCGCTTAACCAGACAGGAGCTATGATTACCTGCCTGGTTGGGTCAATAGAAACCTGAAGGGCACCGGAGTGACGGGGATCATATATGTTGAAGCTTTTCCCAATGGGGTATTTTGAAAGAATACATAGATTTTTGCTTCGCCGGTAGAGGTAATAATCCAGTTCGCCAGCTATAATTTCGCCGGCTTCCAGACTTTCCTGAATGGAGACGATGTCGGCACCTGAGTCCCTGATTACATCCGCAATTCTTTGTAATCCAACGTATTTTCCTTCCATAGTGCCTCCGTTTGCAATGTTCCAGGTCATTACGGTAATGGAATCGGAATACTGCGCAAGGGACTTTAGCTTCAGTCCTGTAATATTTCTGTAATTTCCTGCTACCTGAGCATTGGTGAGAACCCGCGACCAGATACCCAGTTCGTCTATTATGCCGTTAAAAGTTTCGCTCCGGGGATCTTCATTGAGGGGGCTGGCACCCAGGTATAGCGAGGTTCCGGGAAAAGAAAAATTCAGGGATTCCAGGCTCAGGACTGCCTTGAGGTTTCCGTCGTAAAAGAACCGGGCTTCACGTTGGCGCTTATCAATGGCAAAACCTATCTGATGCCATTTGCCATCATCAATGGGCTGATGTTTTGACGGAGGAGTGTAAGTGAGCTGGTTAACACCGTCAGAGAACTCCCATTGCCAGCCGCCGGTTGATGTTTTGCTGATGCGCCATCCCAGGTACTCCTCGTTGTCTAACAATACCTGTTGACCAGTCATTACATATTCCATGGGGTCGCCGGGAGTTGCACTAACCCAGAAAAGCAGGGACAGACCTTCATAGTCGTCAAAACTGTTGGCCGGTCCCTTGTCAATGATTACCGGTTTTCGGAACATGGCATTGGACGAGAGATTCAGGCAGGAGTCGAGAATTCCTTTGGTGTAAGAAACATACTTGTCTCCACGAAATTCAACCGGCAAAATACCGGAATTGGAAATCTGATTGTTGAAAGTGAGATGGATAAGTGAAGGGCCGGAATTGGCATATTCCCTCTGATGACATCCTGTTATTAATATTGTTAGTGTAATGATTGTCAGGTAGATGTGCTTCATTTTTTAGTGTTTGATTTTTTACAATATAAAAATTTTTTTCGAATTGCTGAGGGAAGGAGTTGGTGAGTTGGTGAGTTGGTGAGTTGAAGAGTTGAAGAGTTGAAGAGTTGATGAGTTGGTGAGTTGGTGAGTTGGTGAGGTGGTGATGAGGTGACGGAGTTTTGAAACCCGAAACTGTATATCTTCCCCTTTGCCGGTTTGTATATTTTTTTTCTACCTTTGTAGTTCGGTCAAAACGAATCAAAAAACAATTATTGATTTATATTTCATTGAGTTATGGAAAAAGCAGCAATACACACGCCCAAAGGAGTTATGAAAGTGGAATTGTATCATGACGATGCCCCGGGAACAGTAGAGAATTTTAAAAAGCTGATCAAAGAAGGTTTTTATGACGGGTTGGCATTTCACCGTGTGATACCGGGATTTGTGATTCAGGGAGGATGTCCCTATTCCAAAGATATGAGTGATCCACGGGTAGGAACAGGTGGCCCGGGTTATCAGATTAAGTGCGAACTGGATGGAGAAAAGCAGTATCATGACCGTGGAGTTTTGAGTATGGCTCATGCCGGACGGGATACGGGAGGATCTCAGTTTTTCATTTGTCACAGCCGCGAAAACACTAAGCATCTGGATCGCCAGCATACCGTATTTGGAAAAGTTTATGAAGGACTTGAGGTAATCGATCAGATAAGAGAAGGCGATCGTATAGAAAAAATTGAAATTGAATAGTGACTGCGGTTTAAAGAGATAATTTATACTACATTCAGAAACTTCACAATATCATTTTATGAGTTTTGAACTGACCGGCAAGTTAATTGTCAAAGAAGACACAGTAAATATTTCGGATAAATTCAGAAAGCGGGAATTCGTAATTGATGTTCCCAATGAGCGAAATCCTGAATGGAACGACACAGTTAAATTTCAGGCTACCCAGGATAAGGTGGATTTGATTGAGCCGTTTAATATAGGCGATGAGCTTAAGGTGGCATTCAATATCCGGGGAAAGAAATGGGAGCGTGATGGCAGAGTAAACTACTTTACCAACCTGGAAGCCTGGCGTATTGATAAGGTTGATGCTGCCGGTGGTAACAATCCTTCAGCAGTGCCTATGCCCGACCAACCTGAAATGTTGCCTCCCGAGGGCGAGGACGATTTTCCGTTTTAAGCTTTCGGAAATAGCATAACCTGAAAAAGGTAAAAACATAAAAGAGAGAAAGAAAACGTGTAACAATGTGATGCGTTATCTTTCTCTCTTTTTGTTTACAACGTTAAGCGGAATGAATGCGTCTTGTTGCGAACATAAACATAGGAGCCCTTCAGGCTCCGATAAGAGGTGAGTCTACAAAACTATACATGGAATTGCCGACGCTGAAGCCAAAGTAGTTTGGCGAAAGAAGGAGAGCGGGCCTATGAGTTATCATATATGGGCTCCTGAACTCCATAAGGTGGATGGACGGTGGATTATTTACTTTGCAGCCGCCCGTGCCGATGATATTTGGCACATCAGAATGTTTGCGTTGTCCAATGCATCGGACGATCCCACTACAGGAGAGTGGGTGGAAGAAGGACAAATTCACACTCAAAGAAATGATTTTGCCCTGGATGCTACCTTTTTTGAACATCATGGAGAGGACTATTTGATTTGGGCTGAGAAGACAGCTCCGGATGTGAATTCAGGATTGGTTATCTCCAGACTGGTGGATGGGATTAAACTGGAGGACCCTCAGGTGGTAATTACTGAACCCGAGTATGAGTGGGAAAAGCATACTTATGCCGTGAATGAAGGTGCTGCAGTGATTAAGCGACACGGGAAAATTTTCGTGACTTTTTCGGCTTCAGCCACCGATCATACTTATGCTATGGGACTTTTGTGGGCTGATGAAGATGCCGACCTGCTGGATCCGGCATCCTGGAATAAACTTCCTGATCCTGTTTTTTCTACCAATGAGGAATTGAAGCGGTTTGGCCCTGGTCATAACAGTTTTACCGTTGCTGAGGATGGAGAGACCGACATTCTTATTTATCATGCCCGTGACTATAAGGAAATTGAAGGGGAATCCCTTAACGATCCCAACCGACATACCCGGATGCGTCATTTTAGCTGGACAGAGGATGGCTTTCCCGACTTTGGTCAGAATATTGCTGATTAACTGATTCGTTTTAAGCTGAATATTGAAGGGGTTGAATTCCGACAAAGCCGGAATTCAACCCCTTATTACCTTGCAGTGGCCAGTAATTGCGATTGTAGTGAAGCAATCTCCAACTTTTTTCTCTGACACCCGTGATTTGAAAAGTCATATTTTTTAATGCTACTCGATTCATTTATAGTTTTATGTTGAGAACACCACAGCCCGTGGCTCAATATAAAGTGATTTTTACTTTTTTAACACTATTTTGATCCATTGTTGGATTTTATTGAATAATTTCGCTTTGTTAACATTGGGTAAAGAAAGCTTTTGTGAGCAGTTAAAGCTCTTATGAACAATCTTTTGCACTTTTACTGATTAGTCCTCAGGTAGCTGTATTGCTTTCAGAAGATGTGCAGAAGTGTTTCTTTACCCGCACATTAGAAAAAAAGAAATAACATTTAAAACAGAATATACAATGAAAAAGAATCTGCAGAGCCTGCTTTTAGCAGCTGTTTTAGGTTTATCAGTTATCAGTTGTTCTGATAATTATACAGCCAACCCGAAAGTGGAGGCATTTCCTCTTTCCGCGGTCCGCCTGCTGGATAGTCCTTTTAAGCACGCTGAAGAGTTGAATGAACGATATGTGATGGCACATGATCCCGACCGGTTGCTGGCACCATTTCTGACTGATGCAGGTCTGGAACCCAAAGCTCCCGGATATGGCAACTGGGAAAGTTCAGGATTGAATGGACATACAGGGGGGCATTATCTGACCTCTCTGGCATTAATGGTGGCATCGACCGGCAATGCAGAGGCAGAAGAACGCCTGACTTATATGATTGATGAGCTGGAGCGTTGTCAGCAAGCCAACGGAAACGGTTATGTAGGAGGAATTCCAGGCGGGCAGTCCATGTGGGCAGATATTGCAGAGGGCAATATTGAAGCAGGCGGGTTTTCACTCAATGGTAAATGGGTGCCGCTGTATAATATTCACAAGCTATTTGCAGGCTTGCATGATGCCTGGAAATATGCCGGCAACGAAAAAGCGCTAAAGGTATTGCTGGATCTTACCGACTGGTTTTTGGTATTGAACATGGAGCTTTCGGAGGAGCAGATTCAGGAAATTCTTGTCTCTGAGCATGGGGGGCTTAATGAGGTTTTTGCTGATGTATATGCAATTACCGGGGACCGGAAATATCTCGATCTTGCCAGGAAATATTCTCACAGGGCTATTCTGGATCCTTTAATGAATCATGAAGATAAACTGACCGGGTTGCATGCCAACACACAAATACCCAAGGTAGTGGGCTTTATGCGAGTGGGAGAGCTGGCAGATGACAGTCTTTGGATAGATGCTTCGGATTTTTTCTGGAATACCGTGGTGAACAATCGCACGATCACCATAGGAGGGAACTCCACGCATGAGCATTTTCATCCGGTTGATGATTTCTCTTCCATGGTAGAATCGCGCCAGGGGCCGGAGACCTGTAATACTTACAATATGCTGAAGTTGTCGAAACAACTATATTTATATAAGGATGATCTGAAATACGTGGATTATTACGAACAGGCTTTGTACAATCATATTCTTTCGTCACAGCATCCGGAGCATGGCGGACTGGTCTATTTTACGCCTGTGCGCCCGCAGCATTACCGGGTTTATTCCAATCCCGGAGAGACCTTCTGGTGCTGCGTGGGATCGGGTATTGAGAATCATGAAAAATACGGAGAGTTGATTTATGCCCATAACGAAGAAGATGTGTTTGTGAATCTGTTTATCCCCAGTGAGTTGAACTGGGAGGAAAATGGACTGAAGCTGACTCAGAAAACCGATTTTCCGGATGTTGAAAATACTTCGCTGACCTTAACACTGGAAGAAGCCAAAGAGTTTACCATCGGTATTCGCTATCCTGAGTGGATGAATGACGGAGATATGGAGGTAACAGTAAACGGAAAGAGAGTAAAGGGATATGGCAAACCCGGAGAATATTATCAGATCAAAAGAGGATGGAACGATGGAGATGAGATAACCGCAAAGCTGAAGATGCATACATCCGGTGAGTATCTGCCTGATGAAAGTCCCTACCTTTCTATGATGCACGGCCCTTTTGTGCTGGCTGCAGTAACCGGCCAGGAAGATATGGAAGGAATCATTGCCGACGACAGCCGTATGGGGCATGTAGCACACGGTCCCCTGAAGCCTCTGGATCAAGCCCCCATGCTAAAGATTGACGATGAGAACTGGACTGACAAAGTCGTTCCTGTAGAAGGCAAATCCATGACTTTTAAAGCTCCGGAACTGATTGCTTCCAGTACTGACGAAAATCTTGAACTGGTGCCTTTTTTCAGGGTGCATGATGCCCGCTACATGGTTTACTGGCGTACCGGTACTACTGCCGAGATTGATTCTGTTCGATCGGCCATGGAGGCTGAGGAGCAAGAGTTGATGGAATTGGAGGCACAGACCATCGATCAGGTGGCCACCGGAGAGCAACAACCTGAATCGGAGCATAACTTCAGAGGAGAAGGTACTGATGCGGGTGTGCATATGGATCGTCACTGGCGTCATGCTACCGAATGGTTCTCTTATGAACTGAAAGATCCGGACAAGGAAGCAGAGAAACTGCGCATAACCTATTTTGGTGGCGATGCAGGACGTAAGTTTGATATCCTTGTTAATGAGCAGCTTCTGACAACTGTGGAGCTGAAAGGAGAAGGCGGCGAGAAGTTTGTGGATGTGGATTATTCCATTCCCGCTTCCATTAAAGAATCTGCTGACGACGGTGTACTTACTGTGAAATTTCGCGCAGCTGAGGGGTCTATCGCCGGTGGGATATACCATGTGAGGTTAATGAGGTAAAGGTTGGAGGCTCAGGCGGGCTTTCAGTCTGCACCTGGCCCTGAGCTTGCTTTGCCCAGGGCATTGCCGTTGGTTCCCAGTCCATATTTGTGAGCCGGTTCCGGTATAATGTATTTTGACCGGATAGCCATAATATTGGAACCTGAATGACGGGAAACTTCAATACTTATATCTCTGAGCGAATAAGGGCCTTGTGAAAAGTCAGCAGATCACTTTTAGATTTCTGTACTGATTTTCTTTTTAGCATTATTTTATAAAAACAAATCCCGATTATGGTTTTCGTGAGGTTTTTACATAAAAACTTTACAAAAGCTATATCGGGATTTGTCTGTTTAAACCTATCCGTCCGCATCAGGCTTAATTTCCGGCTGGCCCGCAAGGCCTTGAAGTCGCCCATTAAGCCTTCTCTTCAACCGCCGGTACTGAAAACGGACGGGCTACCGCACCTTTCAATCAATCTAAAGGACTATTGATGCTTTTGATAATTTTTATATTAGTATAATCGTGCAATCAAAACAAGATGCTTGATTAGCAGGTGTTTACGCAGCCGTGAAGAAGTGTTGTTATAGGATGAAGTGAATAATTTTCACATTCATTTTGTATTGTTGGGTTAAAATTTTTAATTTTCGTGAGAAATTTCGTTAAAAAGAGGAGAAACCTTCTGCCCCATCTTATGAATTATTTACACAACTAATAATATAGAAACATGGAAAACAGTAACAATTCAGGCGGACTGAGCAGGCGCCGGTTTTTGCGTAATTCGGCTGCTATGGCAGCAGGAATGACGATTATTCCCAATGTCGCCATGGGAGGGGCCCTTGGGCGTAAATCTCCCGGGGATAAATTAAATATTGCCGGTGTCGGGATCGGAGGTCGCGGGTTTGCGGTTCTTAAAGCTATGGAAAGTGAGAATATTGTAGCCCTTTGCGATGTGGACTGGAGGTATTCTCAGAAAGCATTTGATTATTTTCCAAAAGCAAAAAAATTCTGGGACTGGCGAAAGATGTTTGATGAAATGGGCGATACCATTGATGCGGTAGTTGTTGCAACAGCCGATCATACCCATGCTGTTATTGCTGCCACTGCCATTACTATGGGGAAACATGTTTATGTTGAAAAGCCATTAACTCATACCGTTTATGAGTCGCGTTTGCTTACGAAACTTGCTGAAAAATATAAAGTGGCCACCTCTATGGGAAATCAGGGTGCTTCGGGCGATGGGGTAGCCCTTTCCACTGAATGGCTCAAAAACAATGAGATAGGAGAAGTTACCAAAGTGGAGTCTTTTACCGATCGCCCCATCTGGCCACAGGGCTTGAATGTCCCGGACCAGGAACAGAAGGTTCCTGATACTTTGAATTGGGATCTTTTTGTTGGTCCTGCTGAAATGCGTCCTTACAATGAAATTTATACTCCATGGAATTTCCGTGGCTGGTGGGATTTTGGAACCGGGGCTCTTGGAGATATGGCCTGTCATATTTTACATCCTGTTTTTAAGGGGCTTGATTTAGGTTATCCCACTAAAGCTCAGGGTAGTTCTACCTTACTTCTTACAGATTCTGCTCCTACCGCACAGCGGGTCAGGATGACATTCCCCGAGAGAGGGAAAAAGGGTAAGATGAATTTACCTGAAGTTGAAGTTCACTGGTATGATGGAGGTCTTCAGCCTATGAAACCCGATGGATGGCCTGCCGGAAAGGATATGAATCAATATGGCGGAGGAGTCTTATTCCATGGGACGAAAGACACGCTTGTTACCGGTTGTTATGGTCGTGATCCATGGTTGCTTTCAGGCCGTGTGCCTGATGTACCTAAGAGTGAAAGAAGAGTAGAACTGAGTCATGAAATGGATTGGGTGCGTGCCTGCAAAGAAAGTGCTGATAACCGTCAGGAAACTAATTCCCCTTTCAGTGAAGCCGGTCCGTTCAATGAAATGGTTGTAATGGGAGTGCTGGCTGTTCGTCTGCAGAGTCTTAATAAAGAACTGGAGTGGGATGGTCAGAATATGGAGTTTACCAATATCGGTGATGATGAAACCATTCGTACAGTGATAGAGGATGGATTTAAAATAACTGACGGGCACCCCACATTTAATAAAACATGGACAGATCCTGTGAATGCCAAAGCGTTTGCAAGTGAGTTGATCAGGCATAATTACCGGGATGGATGGAGTTTACCTGAAATGCCTTAACACTAAAAATAACAGATATTTTAAACCTATAAAAAAACAAAGTATGAAGACAGGAAATATTGCATTAGCCTTTGTTGCCGGCGCTTTTCTTTTTAGTGCCTGCGGAATGGGAGGTCAGAAAAAATCGGAAGAAGATAACGAGGAAAAAAAATCAGCTGAAGTGGAAATTGAAGCACCTTTAAACACGTTGACAGAAGAAGAGATAGAAGAAGAATGGATGCTGCTTTTTAACGGAGAGAATTTTGAAGGTTGGCGGGGATATGGTAAGGATACCGTACCCGAAGCCTGGACAATAGAAGATGATGCCATTAAAATCAAAGGTTCGGGTGAGGGAGAAGCCGGGGCAGAAGATGGTGGTGACATCATTTACGATGAGAAGTTCGAAAATTTTGAGCTGAAGTTTGACTGGAAAGTTTCCAAAGGAGGGAACAGCGGCATTTTTTATCTGGCACGTGAATTTGATGATCTTCCCATCTGGAGATCAGCTCCGGAATATCAGATTCTGGATAATGAGAATCATCTAGATGCCCGTCTGGGTGAAGATGGAAACCGCAAGTCTGCCTCCTTGTATGATCTGATTCCTGCTGATCCCCAAAACAGTAAAGACTGGGGAGAATGGAATTCCGGGGCTATTATTGTTTACAAGGGAACGGTTGTTCACATGCAAAACGATGAGGTGGTATTGGAGTATCATCTTTGGACTCCTGAATGGGAACAAATGATTGAAAACAGTAAGTTTAAAGGCTGGACCGAAATGATCAATGCCGGAGGAGAAGAGCGTAAGGGATACATCGGGCTTCAGGATCATGGCGACGATGTCTGGTTCCGCAATATTAAGTTAAAAAAGATGGAATAAACGATTTTTTGAGAAAAATGACTGAAAAACCCGCCTTTCAATTTGTGGAATGGCGGGTTTTTTTCAGTAAACCAGAATTAGTCACTATGGCAGAGGGCAGAAGTATGTGAAATTCCGGGGATGAAAAGGAAACCAAAACCGGGATGGAGAAATATCCGGAAATCTATTGAATGATGTAAATATCATATTAAAAAAAGCTTGTCCTTAGGCTAATAGAAATTAGTACAATAACTAAAATCATATGTATGAAACGATTATTAATTTTTCTTTTTGCAGGCATTTTTTCCATTACCACCATGGCTAATGAAAACCTATACCCCTTGTTAACCAATGTTCCAAACCGCGATGTTATTTCTCTGAACGGGGATTGGGATTATATTGTTGATCGATATGAAGTAGGTTATTATGATTATCGCCTGCAACCCAGTGAATGGGGTTTTTTTAGAGATCAAAAACCGCAGTCTGAAAGCGACCTGGTAGAATACAGCTTTGAGGCTTCTGACAAGATGTTTATTCCGGGCGACTGGAATTCCAGCGATGAGAAGCTGTATTTTTATGAAGGAACAGTTTGGTTTCGCCGGACTTTTGAGTTTTCTCCTGCTCAGGAGAAACGTTATTTCCTTTATTTTGGAGCCGTTAATTACGAAGCCCTGGTGTATCTTAACGGCGAGTATATCGGCTCTCATAAAGGTGGTTTTACGCCTTTTAATTTTGATGTGACAGATAAGCTGAAAGAGGGAGAAAACTTTGTGGTGGTAAAAGCGGACAATACCCGTCATAAGGATGAGGTGCCAACTGTAAATACGGACTGGTGGAATTATGGTGGAATTACCCGTGATGTTATGATCATTGAAGAACCGGAATCTTTTGTTCGTGATTTCTCAATTTCTCTTTCTGAAGATACCTATAATGAAATATCGGGCTGGGTGCAGATGGATGGTTCTGATTTGCAGACTACTGTAGATGTCACTATCCCCGAATTAAAGAAGAAAGTTTCCGTAACACCAGATGAAAACGGAAGAGGAAATTTTTCCATAAAGGCCAAACCGGAACTGTGGTCTCCCGGCAATCCTAAATTGTACGAAATCTCCATTTCCGCAGCCGGAAAATCCATGAATGAGCAAATTGCTTTCCGCCATGTAAAAACCAGAGGTAATGAGATTCTGGTAAATGACAAACCTGTTTTCTTACGCGGAATCTGTATTCATGAGGAAGCTGCGTTCCGAGGTGGAAGGTTCAATAGTCCGGGAGAGGCCCATACCCTGCTTTCATGGGCCAGGGATATGAATGCCAATTTTGTTCGACTGGCTCATTATCCCCATAACGAGTATATGGTTCGCGAAGCTGAGAAAATGGGAATACTTGTTTGGAGTGAAATTCCGGTTTACTGGACTATCAGTTTTACCAATGAAAAAACCATTCAGAATGCCAAAAACCAGTTGGAAGAGATGATTACCCGTGACAAAAACCGGGGAGCAGTTATTATCTGGTCACTGGCCAATG
The DNA here is from genome assembly GCA_964403175.1 of uncultured Marinilabiliaceae bacterium. Lineage (GTDB taxonomy): Bacteria > Bacteroidota > Bacteroidia > Bacteroidales > Marinilabiliaceae > Marinilabilia. The sequence continues at coordinate 8,509 of CAYOFH010000045.1, read as the reverse complement.
AAACCCCTGTTAATTCCGAAAGAAACAGTTTCCTCACCAATCTGGTGGATCATGCCCGCAGTTTTGATGATTCCCGTCTGATAAGTATGGCAATGGAAAAAGAATATGAGGATGCCTACACGCCCGTAATCAGTGATCCTCTTATGGACATTGTAGATGTGGTGAGTTTCAACAGTTACATCGGATGGTACGACGGTTTGCCTCAAAAAGCCACCAGGATGAACTGGAAACTCCCGGATAACAAACCTGTGGTGATCAGCGAGTTTGGTGGTGGTGCCAAGCAGGGATTTCATGGCACCAAAAATCAAATATGGACAGAGGAATTTCAGGAAGAACTTTACATTCAAAGTGTGGCAATGTTTGAGAAGATGAACATTGCCGGTACCAGTCCCTGGATTTTAATGGATTTCAGGTCTCCCCGAAGAGTGTTGCCTGAAATCCAGGATGGCTGGAATCGCAAAGGTTTAATCTCCAATAACGGGATTAAGAAGAAAGCTTTCTATATTATGAAAGAGTGGTATAAGCAGAAAAAGTAAATTGGAGCCCATCATGCAGATTAAATCCGGTGATTGTTTTCTAAAAAGAGAAACATCACCGGATTTTTACAAAAGAACCAAATATTAAAAATCAATATCCGGAAGTTATTCCCCAGGTATCAAACCTCAACTCCTTCACAATGTTACTCCGGTTTTAAAAATCGCTATCTCCCGGAAACCATGTATTTCATTGTTTACCGGTGACCCGCTTGCCACCTCAATCAGGTAAGGAATAAAACTTTCCAGTACAGTGTCGATGGGTTGTCCTTCGGCAATGGGGCCTGCATTGAAGTCGATCCAGTGAGGCTTTTTCTCATAAAGCGGTGTGTTGGTAGAGATCTTCATAGTGGGGACAAAGCTACCAAAAGGTGTTCCCCGTCCGGTGGTAAAAAGTACCAGATGGCAGCCTGAAGCCCCCAGTGCGGTAGCAGCCACCAGGTCGTTGCCCGGTGAGCTTAACAGATTGAGCCCTTTGGAGGCAAGGCGTTCTCCGTATTTCAGAACACCTTTGATTTTATCTGTGCCACATTTCTGTGTACAGCCCAGAGACTTTTCTTCAAGAGTCGATATTCCTCCTGCCTTATTACCCGGTGAGGGATTTTCGTATATGGGCTGTTTGTTTTCAATGAAATAATTTTTGAAATCATTGATTAGAAGCACTATTTTTTCAAAAACTTTCCGGTTTTCGGCACGATTCATCAGCAGAGTCTCAGCACCAAACATTTCGGGTACCTCGGTAAGTACTGTTGTTCCTCCCTGAGCTACCAGGAAGTCGGAAAAAGCACCCAGAAGAGGATTGGCACTGATACCGGAGAATCCGTCCGAACCTCCACATTTCAATCCGACCTTAAGCTCCGAGAGTGGAATATCTTCCCTTTGATCCTGAGACATTTTCTCAAACAACTCTTTAAGGATTTTCAGTCCTGCTTCATGTTCATCATCTACTTTTTGGGTTACCAGGAACTTAATTCGTTCATCATCAAAATTGCCCAGGATTTCCCGAAAAGCATCCGGCTGGTTGTTTTCACAACCCAGCCCCAGGATTAATACGCCGCCTGCATTGGGATGCAGCACGATATCGCGAAGGATTTTGCGGGTGTTTTCATGATCATCCCCCAGTTGGGAGCAGCCGTAGTTATGTTTAAAAATTTCGATTCCATCAATGAGCGAGACATCCACCTCTTTTTTCAGGGCATTTAGCATTCGTTCACCGATGCCATTGACGCATCCCACGGTAGGCACAATCCATAATTCATTACGAATGCCTGCTTCACCGTTTTTACGTCGGAATCCTTTAAAGGTAAGGTTTCGGTTTTTATAGGGGTTGGGGGTGAATTCCGGAGAATAGTTGTATTCCAACAGGCCTTCCAGATTGGTTTTAGTATTGGATTCATCCACTCTTCCCCCTTTGGAAATGGGTACTGTGGCGTGACCAATGGGTTGTCCGTATTTAATGATATCCTCTCCGTCCTGAATGTCGGCCAGAGCCACTTTATGGGCCTGACCGATGTCCGAAGTGAGTGTTAAAGACAAGTCTTCCTGATCTATGATTGTGCCTGCCTGCAGATTGTCGAGTGCAACAGCAACATTATCGCGGGCATCGATTCTAAGTAGTTTACGCATGTATCTCCTCATTTACAATCCCTGATACCATATTCAGCATTCCATCAGTTAAAATTCCATCCAGCAGGCTGGCCGTTTTTTCGGTTAAACCGTTTATTCTGGTGATATCCTGTCCCCATAGGTCGCTGTTGGCCAATATTTCTCCGGTAATTTCCAGGATTGTATATTCACCCGTGTCATATTTTTCCCAAAGGTTTCCGAAGAAGCTGATAATTGCCTTATCATCATTCAGCGGAATGGTTTTGCCTTCATATTTGCCTCTGTAAAAAACAATCAGAGCTGCCAGAGATAATACCAATCCGTTGGGCAACTCCCCGTTTTTTTGTTGATAATCGAAGATGGTGGGGAGTACCCGTGCCCTGAATTTGGAGATGCTGTTGAGGCTGATACTGATAAGGGCATGTTGTACATATGGGTTAAGGAAGCGATCCAGAATCCTGTCCATGTAACGTTTCATTTCCTCACGGTCCAGATCAATGGTGGGCAGAATTTCATTTTTCATCACGTTGCGTACAAATGTTCCCAAAACAGAGTTTTCGAGAGTTTCCCGGACATACTCTTCCCCGCACAGACAGGCAATGGGAGTCATCACGGTGTGAGGACCGTTGAGCAGGCGAACTTTTCTTGTACGGTAGGGTTGAACATCATCCACAATTCTTACATTGAGTCCGGCTTTGGAGAAGGGAAGCACCTCTTCCAGTTCTTTGGGTCCTTTGATAACCCACAAGTGGTACTGCTCACCTTCCACAACCAGATTGTCTTCATAGCCTCTGGTCTCTTTCAGCTCAGTAATATTTTCGGGATTAAAGCCGGGAACTATACGGTCAACCAGTGTGTTGCAGAAAAGATTGGCCTTATTGATCCAGCTGATGAATTTGTCATCCATTTGCCACTTTTCGGCATATTTCAGAACATGATTTTTTAATTTATCTCCGTTAAGCTCGATTAATTCACATGGCAGGAATACAAACCCTTTGTCTGAAGCCCCGTTGAATGTCTTAAATCGATGATAAAGAAGCAGGGTTACTTTAGCCGGGAAAGATGCCGGAGGCTGCATGTCAGGAGTGTCGTTATCGTTAAAAGCTATTCCTGCTTCAGTGGTGTTTGAAACGACAAACCGGGTGTCTTCATTTTCTGCAAGTTTGAGAAATTCCGAAAAGCCGGTATAGGGATTGACTCCTTTAGAGATACTGTCTATGAGCGTCACATCTTTCACTCCTTTTTTGTCTTTGATACCCTTAAGCACCAGTGTATAAAGTCCGTCCTGGTCGTTGAGTTTGTCTACCATGCCGTGTTCAATGGGCTGCACCACTGCAACATTTCCGTTAAACCCTGCTTTATCGTTCATTTCCTGCACCATCCAGTCCACAAATGCGCGTAAAAAATTTCCTTCTCCAAACTGGATTATTTTTACCGGTCTGTCCGCCGGCTTCTTCATGTTGCTTCTGTTTAATTTCATTTCTGTAATGATTTGTTATGTCGGTTGTTTATATTATTTTCCTTTATCTGCCTTAAAGGCTATAGCTTACAAAGCACGCTCCTTTACGACGTCCGATGTCTGGCTTTTGCAGCTTATTTCCCATTCATTTCCGGCTTCTGACTTCCAGCTTCCATTTATAATTCTATTTTCTGCGATGATTTTCGCACTTCTATTCTGGATTTTAGAATTACCTGACGGGGCACCTGATAAATACCATTTTCAATTTGTTCAATGAGCATTTTTGCTGCTTCCTGTCCCATTTCTTCTGTTGGTTGTGCGACAGATGTGAGAGGTGGTTCCACCACGGTGGCATGCATTTCATTGGTAAAGCCTGAAATAGCAATATCTTGCGGAATGGTGAGTCCTGCTTTTCGGATGGCACGCATGGCGCCGAAAGCCACTGTGTCGTTGATGCACAGTAAGGCATCAGGAGGTTCGGGCAGTTTTAGTAATTCTGTGGTAGCTTTTTCTGCTGAATCTGCATTAAGCCGGGTGTTGACTATGTAATCATTATTAACAGGCAGTCCACAATTAATAAGCCCCGACAAATATCCAGCTGTTCTTTCGACGGAAATACTCAGGTTTTTTGGCCCTGCCAGGCAGGCAATATGTTTAGCGCCGTTTTGATGAAAATGAGATGTTAATTCGCGGGCGATATTGGTGTTATCGATACCTACGGACGATATTTTGTTTGTTTCGGCTACGCGGTCAAAGAAAACCAACGGTATGTTTTGGGTTGTCAGCCGGCTGAAGTGGCTGAAATTTTTTGTTTCCTGAGCAATGGAGGAGATAACGCCACAAGCACCAATTTCCAAAAGGTGGTTGACGCATTTATCTTCCTGATCGGCCCTGTCGTGAGAGTTGGTAATTACCACAAAGTAACCTTTCTCTTTGGCGTAGTTTTCTATGCCACTGATGACAGCCGAGAAAAAATAGGTTACCATATTCGGAACGATTATTCCTATTGTTTTTGCGAAATTTTTATTTTTTATTGCGGAGGGTTGCTTCTGCTTGTAATCTCGTTCAAAAGCCATATTCTGAATTTGCTTTTTCAAAGCAGGGCTGATGTCAGGGTGGTCTTTTAATGCCCTGGATACAGTAGATACAGAAGTATTAAGGGCTTCCGCAATGTCTTTGAGAGATGTCCGTTTTTTTGACATGGCAGTTGTTGATTGGGATATTTTTACCATGCAAAATTACTCTGATTAAATGATTTCGCAATTCTTTTCATGTCAAATTTGCGAAAATCCTGCTTTTTTTTGCGGGAATTTGATTGTTCTGTTTCAGCTATTACGTTTCTATGAGTAATAGTGTAAAACAATCAGGAAATCAGGTTTTTGTAGTATTGAATATTGTGGTTGATCATTAATTGGTTGGTGCTTAAAAGTTTGTGCTTTCGATACTTTGGATTGGAAGTAATAAGTTTGACAATTTCTAAATAGTTATGTTTATCGGGGGTTTCTTTTTTTCTGATTTGTGATTTTATCAGGGAGTCGGGGAGAAGAAATTTGAGGAACTGGCGAAATAAATCAAACCCTGAAGCCTGTAATTCGTTTTCAAAAATGAGATTGTAATCATTAAAAAAGAATTTTTTTAAGGTGTAGTCATAAATTTTTTTATTGAATTTTAAGTCAAACGGTAATGCTTTGAAAAAATCTATAAATTCATTATCAGTAAAAGGAAGAACTGTGCTGTCAACAAAAAAATCGTAAGTTCTGCATGAGTTTGCAATGAATTTGCTTTGACGTTCTTTAAAGTCAATGTCCTCTATAGTTGTGTATGGAATAGTAGTTACATTATCATGATATTTTTTAGAAAGTACTTGATATAGATTTTGTTTATTTTGCTTGTTTCCTTCAAAAAAAGGAAAAAATCTTTTTAATGTTTGATTAAGTAATAATTGCGGAGGGCTGATGTTTTGAAATGGCAATAATCTGCTTCCGGCAATAAATCCCCCAAAGTGTCCTCCTATAATTACAGAATCTTTTGAGAGGTTCAATTTAATTAAAGAAGGGATTTCTTGAAAATAGGCCATGGATGTTGCTCCGGAGGCGTAGTTTATATAATCATTTAAAGGAAAGTCTTTAGTAAAAACTTTTTTTATTGTTTTGTTGTCGTGATAGACAGGATACCAGTTTAGTCCTAATATTGAAGCCACTTTTTGGGCATTTTCAAATTCATCAGATCCTGGAATCCCGCTGGTAAATGTTGTTATATTTTTGATCCCTTTCTGAGAAAGCCAGGTAACAAGAAACCTGGAATCAAATCCGCCGGTCAGGGGGACAACAATTGGCTTATCACCGATAATCCTAAGTGTTCTATCCATTATATTGTCGAGGATTATCTTAAGATTTTCTGAAGCTTCATGAAGAGTAATGGATTTTGTTTTGTTTGCGGAGTAAGAAAAATATGTGTTTTCTTTGATTTGGCCTTTGGGGAAGTATAATATTGTGGAAGGAGGACACTGTTTTATACCTTCCAGCAGTGTTTCTTTGTTCCAGGTAAAACCGGAAGCCAAAAACTGAATTTCTGCGCTCTTGTTTATCCGGGTATTAATATCAGTCAGATTAACTGGGTTGTCAGAAATTATAAGCTGTTTGCGGGTATGGCTGTAAAACAGGGGGTAGCTTCTTATTCTGTCTGAAATCAGGAATGGGATGGAGTTTATTATACCTGTTGCAGCAAACCGTCCATTGAGTGCAGATATTTTTTCTGTAAAATTATCCGTGGAAAAAATGGCTTCGATATGTTCTGCAAGTTCTTTTTTTCTTAAAAGTTGCCCTGATGGAAGAAAAGCATATCCTTTGACCCATATATTATTAGACTTAGTCCATTCTCCTCCGTAATTGAAATGCGGAAAAAAAACAAATTCTTCAGTTATATTCCTCATTTAATTATTTTTTCAAAATATTTTATTGTGTGCCAATATTTCAAAATCAGTCGGATATTAATAAAAAAAAGTGACACGAAAAGTGTCGGATAGTAAATTAATCAGACTATAAAAAGCTTATAAAATACAACCTTAAAACAGACATCACAATCAGAATTCCTATCCATATCAACATGATTTCTCTAAAAAACAGCCATATTTTATTACCTGACAAATGTAAATTATAAAAGGCTGTAAAAAGCCAGAATGAAAAACTAACAATTGAAAAAAGAACAATAGAAATGGTGGCGCTTTTAAAAATGAAAGTCCCGATTAAAAAAGAAATTATTCTGGAAGCCATGAGGTATATGCTTATCTGCAAACTTAATTTCTGCTTGCCTTTAACGGCAAAAATGTTGGATAATGGGGAGCCAATTAATAATATCAGTAAATAAGGACTCAGGATCATTGTATATAAACCGGCTATTTCCCATTCATCTCCAAATACAAACTTTATAACCATATCCCCGAAAACAGTGAGGGTTGAAAAGGGGACTACACCTAAACGAAAAAGAAAGCGAAATAAGCTGGCTGTAGTTTTTGATAACTCTTCCTGATTATTGTTAGAAAAAGCAGCATCTCGGAAATAAATCTGTCCCAATGAATTTCCAATAAGCACTATGGGAGCACTTAAAAATTGTCTTGGGAGGGAATATAAACCAACAATAGCTTCGGTAAAGAAAATTTTAAGCAGATAAACAGGTGCATGGGCCGATAAGCTGTTTACCAATTGTTCAGGCATCAAAAAAAGAGGATATTTATAGTTTTGCTTTGCTGTTTGAAGCATTTGCCTGATGTTGGTGTTTTTTAATGCTAAAATATAGCTTTTTATTATTTTTCTCGTTTGAAACAACATACCTGCCAAATGTCCTAAGATCATGCCCATATAGAGTCCGGAGAAAATGTCTTTTATTCCTAAGAGTATCTGAACAGGAGACATTACCATTGACCGGATCCCCCTGGAAAAAGACATTGTGGTATATTTTTTTTGTCTGTTTAATGTGTAGTTGGAGGTATTGTATATGCCCTGCAAAATGACAAACAGAGGTACCAGGCCCCAGCCTGCATCAATAAAACCTTCCTTCCAGGCCCCGGATTTAATGAAGATAAAAGATAATATGGCTGCAGAAAAGATTGAAGTTATTAATGATAAAATGATGGATATCAGGGAAAGGTTTTTTGCCTCATTTTCATCTTTGGCTGTAATGCTCGCTACTTCATAGCATCCGGTGGAAATAATAGAAATGGTTGCTGCAATGGAAGATAAAAGAGCATAATGTCCAAATTCAGCAGGATTATATAATCTGGAAAGAATTGGTCCCGAAACGAAGATAATTATTTGTCCGAAAGAATGTCCAATTAATAGCTTTATGGAGTTTCGGTAAATTTCTTTTGAAAAAAAAGATGACAAGAGTTTTTTTTGCATTTCGGGGGTAATGTTTCTTTATCTCCGTTCGTAAATATTTATTTGGTTATCGTCGGGTGTCAGAAGTTTGACTAAGTCCTGTTAAAGATAACACAAAAAAGCGTCCCGGATTTTTTACTATGATTAAATGAAATACGTTATTTTCTTTTTTTTATTATACATCGGGACTTATATGGTTAAATTATTGAAAACATTGAAAAATCTCATTTTTTATATCTCATTTTTTTACTCTATTGGCATACTTTTAAGTTTAGTCTGTTTATGCATCTTATCGGATCTGAGAATTCGATAATAAAATTTAAAAAGGATGAATCTAATTTTGCGTATTTCTGCCCTTCTCCTTGTGGCAGCATTTTCACAGGGCATATCAGCCCAGGATGAAAAATCTGAAAAGAAAGATGGTTATCAGTTCGAGACCGTTATTGATTTACCAACAACGAGTGTGAAAGACCAGAATAGATCGGGTACCTGCTGGAGCTTTTCCGGCGTTTCATTTCTGGAATCGGAGATGATGA
>CAYOFH010000044.1:0-22722 GCA_964403175.1 uncultured Marinilabiliaceae bacterium | reverse complement strand
TATTTCCATTAATGGAAAAATCAAATTTTTTCATATTTGTAATAGTTGATTGGAGATCAGGGGCAATATATACTGTAAGCATCAGAGAATTATTCTCTGAATGCTTACATATTATTTATAGTTCCCTTACTGGTTAAATACAACTACCTGCGCAAAGGTAAGTTATTATTGATATTATAAATCTTCGAGCTCCATGGAGAATATCTTTTTTCCACCCTTTTGATGGTAATGATTTTACTCTCGTCATCATGAAGATCTGAAAAATACAAACCCAAAGCAGTTCCGATTGCAGCATTTACTTCGCCAGGGATAAATTGTTCTTCATCATCCGTTTCCTCAACATATTTGCCTTCTTTCTTCAGTCTGCGCTTCATTTGGATTTTGAGCACTTTAGGAACTAATTTAAAGACAAAAATGAGCAATATGAGAGCGGAAAAAACAACAGTATATCCAACTGCAGTAATAACCCAAATCTGTGACCAGTTTACCGTATCTAAAAAATAGAACATAGTTGAGTCCTTTACAATGGAATATTACTATGTTTTTTGGGAGGATTTGTCAGCTTCTTGGTTTGCAGACTCTGAAATCCCCTGATAATCCGGAATCGTGTGTTACGCGGTTCAATAACATCGTCAATATAACCATAAGAGGCAGCCTGATAAGGATTGGCAAATTTCTCCTTATATTCCTCCTCTTTTTTAGCCATAAATTTCTTTTTCTCCTCCGGATCTGTAATGTCTTTCATGGCGCGTCCTTCAAGAACTTCAATAGCTCCCTTTGCACCCATTACTGCAATCTCGGCGGTAGGCCATGCGTAATTCAGATCACCGCGAAGCTGTTTACAGCTCATTACATCGTGGGCTCCACCATAAGATTTTCGTAGTGTGATGGTTACTTTAGGAACGGTAGCTTCACCATAAGCAAACATCAGCTTGGCTCCGTGGGTAATAATACCTGCATACTCCTGACCACTTCCGGGAAGGAATCCGGGAACATCAACCAATGTAAGAACAGGGATATTGAAAGCATCGCAAAAACGAACAAAACGAGCAGCTTTCCGAGATGCATCAGTATCAAGTACACCAGCCAGGAAGTTAGGTTGATTGGCAACAACACCTACAGAGGCTCCTCCCATGCGACAGAATCCTACAATAATGTTTTTGGCATAATTGCGGTGAACTTCCAAAAACTCGCTGTCATCTACAACAGTGTAGATAACTTCCTTCATATCGTAAGGCTGATTGGGATTATCAGGAATAATTTCATTCAGTGCATCATCCAAACGATCAATCGGATCTGTGCACTCTACCAACGGTGGCTCTTCCAGATTGTTCTGTGGCAGATAAGAAAGAAGTTTGCGCATCAACATAATTCCTTCTTCCTCATTTTCTAATTCAAAATGAGAAACACCCGATTTGGTTGAATGGACACGAGCACCACCTAAATCTTCAACAGAAATATCCTCACCGGTCACTGTTTTCACCACTTTAGGTCCGGTAACGAACATATAGCTTGACTCCTCTGTCATCATAATGAAATCGGTAAGAGCCGGAGAATATACTGCACCACCGGCACAGGGACCAAAAATGGCAGAAATCTGTGGAATTACTCCTGAAGCCAGAATGTTACGCTCAAAAATCTCGGCATATCCGGCCAGTGATGTTACTCCTTCCTGAATACGGGCACCACCACTATCATTTATACCTATTACAGGAGCTCCTACTTTCATAGCCTGATCCATAACTTTGCAAATTTTCTGAGCAAAAGTCTCGGACAAAGAACCACCGAAAACGGTAAAATCCTGCGAAAAAACATAAACCACACGACCATCAATGGTGCCATGACCTGTTACCACTCCGTCGCCCATGATTTTGTTTTTCTCCATTCCAAAGTTGGTACAACGGTGGGTTACAAACATATCGAACTCTTCGAAGCTACCATCATCCAACAACATTTCAATTCGTTCACGGGCTGTGAATTTTCCCTTTGCATGCTGAGCTTCAATACGCTTTATTCCACCACCTAATCGCGCTTCATTACGCAATTCGATTAATTGCTTGACTTTATCCTTATTTGACATATTATATGAAATTTTTTGAGTTTTATCTTGTTTGAATTCCGTTATTCAATTCAAGTACCACTATTTAGGCGCCTCGCACAATTCTGTCAGAACACCAAAAGTTGATTTTGGATGTAAAAATGCAATATTTAAACCTTCGGCACCTTTTCGTGGCTGCTTGTCAATCAAACGAACCCCGGCCTCTTCAGCTGCTTTCAATTTGTTATCTAACCCGTCCACTGCAAAAGCCAGATGGTGAACACCCTCTCCCTTTTTCTCAAGGAATTTACCAATGGGCCCTTCAGCATCAGTTGATTCCAAAAGTTCAATCTTAGTTTCGCCTACTCTAAAAAATGCGGTTTTCACTTTTTGATCTGCAACTTCCTCTACTGCATAACATTCTAGTCCAAATACTTTTTCATAAAAAGGAATAGCCTCATCAAGGCTTTTCACAGCAATTCCAATGTGTTCAATATGTGTTGGTTTCATGTAATAAAAATTTATTTTATGTAGTTTATTTAAATGTAAATCAATTTTAAATAATAAATTTATATACAATGATAAGACTGTAATCCTTACGTAAAAAACATTCAAATAACTGATAGACTGATAAAAAATACCTGAAATATCATATTCCTGTCATCTGCTGAATTCCCTAAAAGCGAAAAGTAAGATGTTCAACATTTAATCATTGTTTTCATTCTATGGTCTTTCCTTTTAAAGAAATTTTTCCGCAAAAGTAGCAGAATTAAACGATTATTGTTATAAAAAGATAAAGAAAAAATGAGTGTTTTACAACATGTTTTTTGACCCGGATTAGTATTTTATCCTACATTGTCAGCAACTTATACATTTGTTTTATCCGGAATTCAAATTTGGTTAATTCTATAAAATGATAGTTGAAATGAAATAAATACTTATTTTTTTATTTGAATTTGTTGTTTTTAAGTTTGATTTAATGTCAATCTATCACTTTTGTTTTATCAGGATAAATTTATGCACACTTTAGAATCAGAAATTTTATTTCATCTGATCAGAAAGCCAACTTTTTAAAGATTTTATTCGCTCACGACTTACGATAAATTCTTTGTCTCCTGTATCTGTATGAATTGTTATTTTCAGGCGGTTTCCTCTATAGGTCACAATATCTCTGATAAATTTAATAGAAACTATATCTTTTCTGCTACTCCGAAAAAACAGTTTTGGGTCAATTTCATCTTCGAGTTGATTTAGAGATTGATCTAAGGGAAATGCCCGGCCACCAAAGGTAATAAGGAATGTTGACTTTTCTTCACTGATAAAACAAGCAATATGCTCGGTATTTACAATTTTTAAACGTTCTCCGATAGAAATCACAAATCGATCACGGTATTTTTTCTCTGTACTCATCATATTCGCAAGAGTTTTAATAGCAGAGAGAATGCTTTCTTCCTTTTCTTCAGGGAAATGCAGTTGTTTATATTTTTCTATAGCTGCAAAAAGATCATTTTCTTCTATCGGTTTAAGCAAATAATCAACACTATTTACTTTAAAGGCTTTCAATGCAAACTGATCAAAAGCAGTAGTAAAAATAACAGGAAATGGAACGCGTTTTCTCTTAAAAATTTCAAAACTATTTCCATCGCCCAGTTGAATATCAAAAAAACCCAGGTCTGGAGAAGGATTTGAATTCAACCATCTGACTGCAGATTTTACGGATGAGCATGTGGCTAAAACATTGACGGAAGGATCATAGTCCATCAGCATTTTTTCCAGTTTTTCCGCTGCCAAAGGTTCATCTTCAATGATAAGAATTTTCATTCGTTTAAAATTTTGTGATTACCTGATAAAAAATAATTAAAAAATTGAGAAGGAATGGAACCGCTTCGCTCTCGCATAATATTTTTTAATCATATTCTTTTGCGATGTTATGCTTAAAAAATATTATGCTCGTTTCATCCATATAAAATTTATTTTATAAAGTTGGATAGAACTCGCATCCAAGAACTAATGGATGTTTGGCTATCAAACTGATGCTTTGTACATAAAAAAAATATTCCCATTCCCATTAAACCAACAGGCTTGAAAGTTGTCACTTAAAAGTAAAAATGTTTTTTATTTGCCTCTTTTTTTTGCACATGGAGCATATCAGATTAAATTACAAGTCATTAAACGTCTTTAATCCAAAATCGGGAGAACACTTAATATTTTATGATTAAAAAATTCCCGGAAAACCTAGGAAGAAGATATTTATTTTGTTAAAAATTGTCGGCCAATTGACATTTCCACACAGATTATTCAGGTCAGTTCAATGATTGCACAAAAATAACATAGTTCATCCGAAAAGATAATTTTTTGAATTTGATTTTCAGTAAATAAATGAAAGATTGATTCATAATAAAGACATATAATAATTCATTATTGCAGATCTGAAAATAAATATTGACAATATTTTGAGTAGTTCACTTCTCAAACAAAGACCAATATCTAAAACATTGTAATTTTAAAACGCTCGTAATGCTTGAATTAATCCGAAATCGAAGAAGTTGCAGAAGCTTCACAGAAGAAAAACTAACTTCCGAAGAAATTGAACAAATTTTAAAATCAGCCCTTTGGTCTCCTACTTCTAAGAACAATCGTCCGTGGGAATTTGTCGTTATCGAAAAGCAAGAAACACTTAAGAAACTTTCACTTTGCAAGCCCCATGGTGCAGCATTTATTGCTAAAGCCCCTTTTGCAATTGTAGTTTTAGGAGATCCGGGAAAAAGTGATGTTTGGGTAGAAGATTGCTCAATAGCATCTATAATGATGCAAATGACCGCTGAATCACTTGGGCTTGGCTCTACCTGGATTCAAGTGCGTCTGCGGCTCGATGCGGAGGGTAACACGGCCAATGACAACGTAAAGAAAATCATTAATGCATCAGGTAACCTTGAAGTATTGGGTATTATGGCATTTGGGCATAAGGCAAAACAAAGAGATCCCTATAGTGAAGATATTTTACTTTGGGATCGTGTACATTATGAACAAATGTAAAAAACAAAATGTTTTTTTTACAAAAAAACTCGGTTGCTCCATATTATTAGTTCAGGCTTAACCTAACCTATATTATTCATAAATTATCTAATACAATGTTTATCTACCGGCAAAATACAGGCGTCCTCAAAAAAATTGACTTAAAAACAGTTCACTGTTTCCTTCATCAATTTTCTTTGCGGTTACCAGTGTTTATTGGTGTTTGATAACATTTCATAACGAAAACTCATGAGTAAACCAGGCTAAATCAATTTAATTTTTCTTGTTAAATTGCGAATTGCCTTACTGAGGGGACAAATAGATCATTAGGTTGTTGGATATGAGATATAAGATTTATGATAAATAATATGATGCTGATAATCTATATGTTGTTGAAAAATGTATGGTAGTTTGTAAGCAATTAATGCTTAGCCAGATTACAGGAATTAAACGGATTATTGGGTTAAACGAACTAAAAAACAATCAGGCATTCTCAATTCTGTCAAAACCTGACACCGATTTAACAATTTAAAATACAAAAAATTATGAACCTAAAACATTTGTTCCTTTCAATTTCATTGATGCTTATGTTATCTGCATTTGTGGATGCTAAAGAAGCACGATTGATGCGCTTTCCAGGCATAAGCAATGACAAGATTGTTTTTACTTATGCCGGAGATCTTTACACAGTCCCAATAAATGGTGGTACGGCCAGAAAAATTACTTCTCACGATGGAATGGAGATGTTCGCAAGATTTTCACCTGATGGTTCCAAAATCGCCTTTACCGGCCAATACGATGGAAATACTGAAGTTTTTGTTGTTCCGTCCGAAGGCGGTACCCCCCAAAGACTCACCTTTACTGCTACTCTGGGTCGTGACGATGTGGCAGACCGCATGGGACCCAACAATATTGTGATGACCTGGACCCCTGATGGGAAGAATATCGTCTTCAGAACACGACAAAACTCATTTAACTCTTTTAAAGGTCAGCTTTTTCAGGTTCCAGTGGATGGTGGCATGCCCGAACCACTGCCTTTCCCTGAGGGTGGTTTTTCCTCTTTTAATTCTGATGGCAGCAAAATGGCATTTAACCGTGTATTCCGGGAGTTTCGTACCTGGAAGTATTATCGTGGAGGAATGGCTGATGAAGTATGGATTCATGATTTTGACACTCATGAGACCAAGGCTATTACCGATAACGATGCACAGGATATTTTTCCTATGTGGATAGAGGATGAAATATTTTTTCTTTCGGATCGCGACAGAACTATGAATCTTTTTGTACATAATCCTGCAACAGGAGAAACAGAAAAAGTGACTAATTACACCGATTTTGATATTAAATTCCCCTCACATTACGAAAATACCATTGTTTTTGAAAAAGGTGGTAAACTTTTCACCTTTGATGCAAAAACCAGGGAAACTGCAGAAGTTCCTGTCTCTATAAATAACGACATGCCGGATGCACGGGAAGAACTAAAAGATGTTTCCGGGAATATCGTTTCGGCAAGTCTTTCTCCTGAAGGGGAACGTATCCTCTTTTCCGCCCGTGGAGATCTTTTTTCCATTCCTGCCGATAAAGGAATAACATACAACCACACGCAAACTTCAGGAGTACACGATCGTGACGCAGAATATTCTCCTGATGGAAATTGGATGGCCTGGCTTTCCGATCAAAGTGGGGAATATGAGGTATGGATTAAGCCTGCAAATGGTGAAGGAGATGCCCGTCAGGTTACAACCGGCTCAGAAACATATAAGTTCAATATGAAATGGAGTCCCGATAGCCGATACATTGCATGGAACGATCAAAATTACCGCCTGATGCTCACCGAAGTTATATCGGGCGATACCCGCCAGATGGCTGAAAGTAATTTTTCCCGCCTGGGAGATTTCTCCTGGAGCCCTGACGGTAAATGGATAGTATTCTCCGACGGCATGCCAAATGAAATGAATGTTATTAAAGTGGTAAACATCGAAACCAATACCATTGAAACCGTTACTGAAAAATGGTATGATTCAGGTTATCCGGAATTTTCTGCGGATGGAAAATACCTTCTCTTTTCCTCGCAACGGGATTTTAGCCCTGTTTATAGCAGTACTGAGTGGAATCATGCCTATATTAACACTTATCGCGTTTATATGGCAACTCTTGCTAAAGACACTCCCTCCCCTTTTGCTCCGGAAAATAAGGATGTGAAACCTTTGAATAAAAATCCGGAGGATAAGAAAGATGATAATGTAGAGGAAGAAAAAGAAAATATAGATATTTCTATTGATTTTGAGGGAATTGAACGCCGAATCGTAGCACTGCCCATAGATCCTTCTAATTATTACAACATCAGTTGTGTGGACGACAAAGTATATTACAATCGTCAATACCAGGGACATAAGAATGGCAACGGACTGTTTGTTTATGATCTGAAGAATGAAAAAGAAGAATTTATTGGTGATTTTAATTATACTGTTTCACCTGACAATAAGAAAATGTTGGTAGGTAAAGACAAAACCTGGAAAGTGATTGATTTACCTACCTCTCAAATCAAAATAGAAGAACCTATTAACATTTCCAATATGCAGGTTCGCATAAATTACCGAGATGAATGGCAACAGATTTTTGATGAAGCATGGCGCCAGATGCGCGATTTTTTCTACGTGGAAAACATGCACGGTCGGGACTGGCCGGCTATTTATGAAAAATATAATGCTTTGGTGCCTTATGTTAACCATCGAAATGATCTCAATTACCTTATTGGTGAAATGATTGGTGAACTGAATGCAGGTCATGCATATATCAACACAGGAGACGCCCCATCCCCCAAGCGGATAAAAACCGGATTACTGGGTGCTATTATTGAGGCCCATGATTCGGGGTATTTTAAAATCAGGGAAATTCTGGATGGAGCTCCATGGAGTGAATCAATGGCTTCTCCTTTACAGGCACCAGGGATTAATGTTAATGAGGGAAACTTCATCATTGAAATAGACAGAATACCAACCAATAAAGTGGAAAATATTTTTGAGTTACTTGTTGGTAAAGCTGGTCAAACAGTTGAATTACTGATAAATAATCGGCCCGAAAAAAACGGAGCACACAAAGTTCTGATTGAGCCCGTTGATGACGAAAGCGAACTTTATTATTTCAGATGGGTGAACGAAAATATCCAGAAGGTAGAGGAAGCTACCGATGGAAAAATTGGATATATCCATATTCCAGACATGGGTCCAAACGGGTTAAATAAATTTGTTCGTTTCTTTTATCCTCAGCTTGATAAGGAAGGACTAATTATTGATGACCGGGGTAATGGAGGTGGCAATGTATCACCAATGATCCTGGAACGTCTGGCCCGTGAAGTCTATCGTGTAAATATGAGACGTAACTCTCCGGAGGTTTCTACCGTCCCCTCTAAAACACTTGTTGGCCCTAAAGTGGCCCTTATCGACAAATATTCAGCCTCGGATGGCGACTTATTTGCTCATGGATTTAAAGCTCTGGGAATCGGAACCACTATTGGCACCCGCACCTGGGGTGGAATTGTAGGCATTACAGGACCCTTACCTTTTGTTGATGGTAGCGATCTTAGAATCCCACAGTTCACATCTCTTTCGATGGATGGCGAATGGATGATTGAAGGTGTTGGTGTTGAGCCGGACATTGAAGTGGAAAACGATCCCTGGAAAGAATTTAACGGTGATGACCAGCAATTGAATAAGGCCATTGAGGTAATTCTTGATTTACTGAAAGATCGTAAACCTCTCCCACGTATTCCTGAACCTCCTGTTAAATAGTTTTTTCACAAGAACGAGTTTGTCTGTTAAATGCATGGAAGCTGGTTAACAGAATTAGATGACAATGAGATAAAAGACAGAACTATCTGACCACTCAAAGTTCAAAATTGACAGGAAAACTAAAACCTGTGTTTATGACATATCCAAAAAATTAAAAAATATATAAACACATTTTTCAAACGTTTGTGGTTTTAATTGGATAAAAAAAGAGGGAGCTAATCTAAAAGGCTTCCTCTTTTTGCATCTGTATAAAATTTATTTTTTAAGGTTGGAAAAAACTTACAGGCAAGAACTTAATATGTTCGTTTGAGACAAACATTGCCATGCCTGTTTTCATTCAGATCTTAAAAGCATAATTCTGTAAGTTTATTATAAAATAATGAGCTTTACAGGGCTTTAAAATATAATTGCATATCAAATTGAAGCTATAAGAAAGGTATTTTAAAAATAATTTCACTCACAATCTTTTGAAAATCTTAAAATTGCTCAATAAACGGTATCTGCAGCCCGCAAAAAAACACATTTTTTAGCGAAACAATTTGCGTGGAAAATAATATTTTCCCTATATTTGCACCGCATTTGAGAGAAAGAACTACTCAAAAAAATGATTCCGTAGCTTAATTGGATAGAGCACCTGGTTACGGCCCAGGAGGTTGGGGGTTCGAGTCCCTTCGGGATCACATAAAAAGCTGTAAATCAATAGATTTACAGCTTTTTTTTAACCACCATCCTAAAAAGCATATATTTGGCCGTCTTACTGATTATCTCTGTATTCCTCTTTTAATTAGATCTTCCGGCTCGATAGTAGGCCAACCTTATTGTAGCATTCCGAGACAATTGACACCTTTCGTTTTTTTTTTATTTTTGTAGTTCCCTGCCTGAAAAACCGTAAAAAATTTAACATATGAGAAAAGCACTGAGTTCAATTGGAATTTTAGCTCTTATTTTGGGGTTTGCAATGATTTCAAAACCCGCAAAAGCATGTACCAACGTACTTATTACAAAAAATGCATCAGCAGACGGATCTACAATGATTTCGTATGCTGCCGACTCCCCAGTTTTATTTGGAGAGTTATATTATTGGCCGGCAGAGGATCATCCTGAGGATTCAATGCTTGATATTTACGAATGGGACACAGGAAAATACCTTGGTCAGATTAAACAGGCAAAGCAAACCTACAAGGTAGTGGGTAATATGAACGAAAATCAGGTTTCCATTGCAGAAACCACTTTTGGAGGACGCAATGAATTGCGCGATTCGACGGGTATTATGGATTACGGAAGCTTGATTTATGTGACCCTCCAGCGGGCAAAAACAGCCCGCGATGCAATAAATATCATGACTTCCTTAGTAGAGGACTACGGCTACTACAGTTCGGGAGAAAGTTTCTCCATTGCTGATGCTGACGAAGTCTGGATTATGGAAATGATAGGTAAAGGCCCAAATAACAAAGGAGCTGTGTGGGTAGCCCGAAGAATTCCCGAAGGATACGTGTCAGCACATGCCAATCAGGCGCGTATTACCACCTTTCCGCTCAATGATGATGAGAATTGCATTTACTCCAAGGATGTCATTTCTTTTGCCCGTTCACAAGGATATTTCGATGGTAAAAACAAAGATTTTAGTTTTGCTGATGCCTATGCCCCATTAGATTATGGTGCAATTCGATTTTGCGAAGCCAGAGTGTGGAGTGCTTTTCGCCATGTAAATGCTGAGGAAGCAGATAAATATGAGGATTTCATCATGGGCGAATCAGATGAAAGAATGCCTTTGTTCATTAAGCCACAGAAAAAAGTAACTGCACGTGATGTGATGAATATCATGCGCGACCATTTTGAAGGTACAGCACTGGATATGACAAAAGATGCAGGAGCAGGTGCCTACAAGGTGCCCTACCGTTGGCGTCCGCTAACCTGGGAGATAGATGGAGAAGAGTATTTTAATGAGCGCGCCATTGCTACCCAGCAAACAGGCTTCTCTTTTGTTGCCCAGATGCGTAATTGGTTGCCCGATCCTGTGGGAGGAATTCTGTGGTTTGGTGTTGATGATGCAGATGCTTCAGTTTATGTTCCCATGTATGCAGGGATCCAAAGCGCCCCTTACGAATTTGCCGAAGGCAATGGCGACATGCTGGAATTTTCCTGGGATGCTGCATTTTGGGTATTCAATTGGGTATCAAACATGTCATATAGCCGCTACAGTTACATGATCGAGGACATCAGAAAGGTACAAAAAGAACTGGAAGACAAGTTTGAGCAGTTGCAACCGGCTATTGACAATACTGCTACCACTCTTTACGAACAAGATCCCCGCCTGGCTAAGCAATTTCTGACCGAATACAGTCATAATCAATCAAAAATCACTGTTGACCAATGGCAAAAACTGGGACAGTTTCTTATGATAAAATATCTGGATGGAAATATTCATCCTGAGAAGGATGGAGAATTTTTGAAAAACAAACATGGAAATCCCCATTCTACTGAGTCTCCGGGTTATGATGAAGATTTTTATCGTAATGTGATAGAAGACGCCGGGGAAAAACTGAAAATGAAGAAATATCCCAAAGAGTAATTAAAATAAGAAGGGGCTGTCCAAAAAGTTTCTATAGTCAATGTTTTTTTTTATTTTGAAAATCATTATTATTTAAATGATTCTTCACTATGTTCAGAGTGACAAAAGAATCTAACCTTATATCTTTTAGGACAGCCTCTGCTTAAAACCTGTTGAACGATGTCATTGCGATATCGATTAGGCCCGAGATCGGAAGAAACAATTTCTTTTCAGAAAATTAATATCTCCAGGCAAAAGTGATATCCTTTTCTAACTATCTAATAATCTAAACATGAAGTTATCAGAAATAGGTGAATTTGGATTTATTGACCGGTTTGCAGGAAAATTTGTAAGCCTCAATACGGAAAACATTTATGGTATTGGTGACGATTGTGCCATTATGCCTATGGATAATGAGTATGAACAAATTGTTACTACTGATTTACTTATTGAAGACATCCACTTCCTACGTTCAACTATTTCTCCTTTCGATCTTGGCTATAAAGCTTTGGCAGTAAATCTGAGTGATATTGCTGCAATGGGTGGAGCCCCAACTGCCTCATTTCTTTCCATTGCCTTACCGGGTGACACGGATATTGAATATGTGGATGATGTAATGAATGGATATAGGACTTTGAGCGAAAAATATAAAGTACCTCTTTTAGGGGGTGATACGACCAGGTCTCCAGCCAAAATCATTATTAATGTATGTGTGACAGGCCAGGTAAAGAAGGACAAAGCAAAACTAAGATCTTCAGCAAAGGTCAATGATTATATCTGCGTAACAGGTCCTTTGGGTGACTCAGGTGCCGGACTGAAATTATTGTTGGAAGACATTATCCCTGACCAAAGTTCTGCCCGGTTAATATCGTGGCACAACCGACCTGAACCTGCTATCTATGAAGGATTGTGGCTGGGCCAACAAAAACAGGTACATGCAATGATGGATATTTCTGACGGGATTGCTTCAGATCTGCAACACATTCTCAGCAAATCAGAAGTGAGTGCTACCATTGATATTGATAAAATCCCATTATCAGAAACATTGAAACATACTTGCGGAATAAATGACTGGGATATAACAGAACTGGCACTTTCCGGAGGTGAGGACTATCGCTTATTGCTAACTATCAGTGAATACGGAATTGATACCTTTACCCAAAAATACAACAGGAAATTCCCATATCCGCTAACCACGATAGGTCAAATTACTGATAAAAAACCAGGAACAATCAAATGGATTAAAAATAATCAGCTTTATTCTGTTGAAAAGAGAGGGTTTAATCATTTTTCCGATTAATAATATTCACGTACCACCCAGATGGCAAATGCAGTGATTACGAAAACAATTATAGCCAAACCCGCAATTTTATTAATCCAGAAAAGGCGGCGAAGGTTTATTTTTCTCCTGAAGAGGCCAACCACAGAGGTCAGGATTGTCCACCAAATACCGGCTCCGATAAAAACACCTGTAATGATAATGAGATGATTGATCAGACCATATTCTGATTTTAGTACCCTGAAACTGGCAAAAAATGCAATAAAAAGAAAGATTGCAAGGGGATTACTTAATGTCAATAGAAAAGTTGACACAAAATCGCTTATTAAAGAGTGCCTCCCGGTCTTTTGACGCCGAAGCTGAGCAACAGGATTAGTTCTGAATATTTTCAATCCTAAACCTGTTAAAACTAAAACTCCTCCCAACTGAATCCATAAAATCTGCGATTCAATAAACGTAACAATATATGACAGACTAAAACCAGCGATTATTGCATAAATAGTATCCGACATAGCTGCTCCACAACCAGAGATTAATCCCGATGTCCTCCCATTTTGCAAAGTTCTTTGAATTATTAATACTCCAATAGGCCCAAGGGGTAAAGAAGCAGAAAAACCAACCAGCATCCCGTCCAAAAGTGTATTCCAATACATTAATTAGTTTTTTATTGCGGTACAAAGATTCAAAAATACTCAAAAACATCAGGCATATTAAATCATATTTCTGTTATCAATTTATTACCTTTGAGTAAATGAACGAATGAGGCTTTCGGAATAATCACATGAATATCAATTAATTAATTCATTTTGTTAACAGAAACTTAACATAGAGTTAACCAGAGCAAAACATTCCCGTCGTTTATAGACAGTATGTTTGCGACCGAAAAAAAACTAACTATTCTTCAACAAATGGAAACAATTTATTTAGTTCTCGTTGGCGTCCTATTTCTGCTGGCCATATCCGACCTGGTAGTTGGTGTCAGCAATGACGCAGTAAATTTTCTTTATTCTGCTATTGGTGCAAAAGTTGCATCATTCCAAACCATTATGATCATTGCTGCCCTTGGTGTTTTTATTGGTGCCAGTTTTTCTGGCGGAATGATGGAGGTAGCACGTAAAGGGATTTTTAATCCACAATACTTTACGTTCGAAAACATCATGATCATCTTTCTGGCAGTAATGATTACCGATGTTATTTTGCTGGATCTGTTCAATACATTTGGTCTGCCTACCTCTACCACGGTGTCCATAGTATTTGAATTACTAGGGGCCGCTATTGGTGTTGCACTCATAAAATCGATGAATAATCCTGAAATGAACCTGAGCGAATACATTAATTCGGCCAAAGCCTTAGCTATAATTTCCGGAATTCTGATTTCTGTGGTAATTTCGTTTACGGTCGGCATGGTGGTTCAATATATTGCACGCATTTTGTTTTCTTTCAACTTCAAAGGAAGAATTAAATATTTTGGAGGAATATGGGGAGGCATTGCCATCACAGCTATTACTTATTTTTTGGTAATAAAAGGGGCCAAAGGAGCCACTTTCATGTCAGAGGAAGTAGTCAACTGGATTGCCACTAATGGTAATTTAATCATCATCTACAGCTTAATTTTCTGGACTGTCATTCTGCAAGTGAGTTACTGGCTGTTTAAATTAAACATTCTGAAGTTTACGGTTCTTGCAGGAACATTTGCTCTGGCAATGGCTTTTGCAGGCAACGATCTGGTTAACTTTATCGGTGTACCTCTGGCAGGACTTGAGTCTTTTAAAAGTTTTATGGCTGAAGGAGGTACCAATCCCGACATGCTAATGGGGTCCCTTGCCGGAAAAGTAAAAACTGATTCTTACCTTTTGGTTATAGCCGGTCTGATTATGGTTATTACACTCTGGACTTCCAGAAAAGCAAAAAAAGTGGTAAAAACATCTCTTGACCTTGGTCGTCAATCAGAAGGCGATGAACGGTTCGGTTCCTCTCTGTTTGCCAGATCAATAGTTCGTGGAAGTATTGCAATATCCAATTCAGTTAATAAAATTATTCCTGCAAGGATTAGTAGTTTCGTGGACAAGCAGTTTGACAGTTCGACCTATGAGGAAGGGCGGCAAAAGTCAACCAAAGAAGACGCTGCATCCTTTGATTTAATCAGAGCTTCAGTCAATCTTGTTGTGGCAAGTATACTTATTGCCTTTGCAACTTCACTGAAATTGCCATTATCCACCACGTATGTAACATTTATGGTAGCTATGGGTAGTTCACTGTCCGATCGGGCTTGGGGCCGGGAAAGCGCCGTTTACAGGATCACCGGGGTCGTTTCAGTTATTGGCGGATGGTTCTTCACGGCCTTCTCTGCAGCTACCGTGGCATTCATTTTTGCAAATATCATGATGTTTGGCGGTGTTTATGCTATCGCACTTTTGATTCTGCTAGCAGCATTTATGGTTTATCGTACGCATATCATTTCCAAGCGACAGGAAACAGAAGTAAAAAAATTCGGCGATCTGGAAATCGAAGAAATTGATGGAGAAATACTTTCTGAAAAAGTATTGGAAAAGTGTCGTACCAGTGTTTCAAAAATTTTAAACGAGGTCTCTAAGAACTATGGTGACACATTGAATTTCTTTGAGGCTGAAGATCGCAAGCATCTCAAAGAAACCACCAAAGAGGTTTCTTCGCTAAATAA
Organism: uncultured Marinilabiliaceae bacterium; assembly: GCA_964403175.1. GTDB lineage: Bacteria > Bacteroidota > Bacteroidia > Bacteroidales > Marinilabiliaceae > Marinilabilia. Next base: position 7,368 of record CAYOFH010000044.1, on the reverse strand, counting down.
GAAGGTCAAAAAACTCAAGTCGAACATATACAATACCGTAAGAAAATTACAGGAAGAGACCATTGATTCCGGTCTTTTCTATATCCAGGTAATTGACTACCTGCGGGAAACAACACATTCGCTGGCTTTCATTACCAATCCATTGTTCGAACATCTCGACAATAATCACAAAGTGTTTAATGATGAGCAGTTCGAAGAGATCAACATACTGGAGAGTAAAATCAGATCTATGCTGACTAAATCGGTCAATATGATAGATAATTCAGATTTTACAGCCCTGCCGGATCTGGTGAATGAGCAAACCAGACTGATTGAGGTAATCAAAGGGCTGAGAAAAAAACAGCTCAAACGAATTAAGAAAGAAAAAGCCGGAACAAAAATCAGCATGCTCTATCTTTCGGTATTGCATGAAACCCAGAATATGCTTTTGCATCTGATTAACTTAATAAAAGCGCAACGCGACTTTGTTGCAGCACACAAAAAATAGATCTTTTACTTTACAAGGGCCATATTTTCACAGGATATGGCCCTTTATTTTAAATTGTTGGATAAAATGTTTTCATTTAAAAAATCAATGTCATTACTTGTAGTGGCAGTAATTCTTTATTCCCCAATACAAGCTCAGGAAGAGCAACCAATCGATTTTGAACCTTCAGGTGAAGTGTTCGGAAAAATATTTACCAATTTCAACACTTCCATTTCAGGACCCGAGCATCAAACTGCATTTGAAGTGAGACGAGCCTACCTGGGATATGAATATCAAATTTCCGGGGAGTTCTCTGCTGAGGTTAAAATCGACATTGGCTCTCCCAATGATGTATCTCAGTATTCCCTGTTGCGGAGATTTGGTTATTTCAAAGTAGCAAAGCTGCAATATGCCCCGTTTGATTTTCTGGAATTAACTTTTGGGTTACAATCTACCACCCAGTTTAATGTTCAGGAAAAATTCTGGAAGCGCCGTTACATTATCAAATCCTTTATGGATGAATATAAATACGGATCCAGTGCAGATATAGGTGTAAAAGCAGCCTGGTTGTCAGATAAAGTGGATGTGGACTTTGCTCTTTTCAACGGAGAAGGATATTCCAGCCTTCAAAATGATGATACCTTTAAGGGTGCTTTGGGAGCTACATTCAGACCTTTAAACGGCTTAGTTACCAGAATTTACGGAGATTTTTCGAGTAAAACTGTTAATCAGGGAACGACTTCTCTTTTTACAGGATACCGGAACGATTGGTTTTCTGCAGGCGTAGAGTATGCACTTCATTTCAACAGAAATTTTCATGAAGACCATAACATAAATGGTTTTTCAATCCTTGGGGATATGAAAATTTTTCCTAAAATCTGGATCTTTGGCCGTTTTGACAAAGTAGAATCCAATATTCTGGAAGGAAGTACTGTACCCTGGAATCTGTCCAGAGACGAAACATCTTTAACTGCGGGTATTGAATTCATTCCCATCAAATCAGTAAAAATAGCAGCTAATTACCAGGACCATTACCCTGCGGCTAATAATTTAAAAGAAGTATCGGCCTTTTTTCTCAATATTGAAGCTTCATTTTAAAAAAATCGGTCATGCAAAAAATCAACACCATATTAATATTTCTGGTACTTATCCTGGTGACAGGGAGTTCCGGATGCAGGGAATCGGAATACGATTTACCCAATGAATTTAATGTAATCTCGGATAACGGAGAAGGAACAGGAACCACCACCTGGACTGCAGATAAAAAGTATTTACTCGATGGCATTGTTTTCGTAAATGATGGACAGACATTAACCATAGAGCCGGGAACTGTCATCAGGGCCAAAACCGGCCAGAATGTTGAGGCCAGTGCCCTTATTGTAGCTTCAGGCGGTAAGATAATCGCGGAAGGAACTCCTGAAGCTCCTATCATATTTACTGTAGAAGGAGATGATCTTCAGGGTTCAGTTCCTATTGAAGCCAATGGTCTTTGGGGAGGAGTAATTATTCTTGGAAATGCACCTGTGAATACTTTATCCGGCGAACAAATGATAGAGGGCGTTCCCTTTTATGATCCCAGAGGAATGTACGGAGGAAACGATGAAAATGACAACTCCGGAATTATTAAGTATGTTTCAATCCGACATGGAGGGACTCAGCTAAGTGTGGGTAATGAGATAAACGGTTTAACTCTTGGAGGTGTAGGACGCGGTACAACTCTTGAATATGTAGAAGTAATTTCTAACCGGGATGATGGCTTTGAGTTTTTTGGAGGGAACGTGAACGGACGGTATCTTTTATCAGCTTTTTGCGGTGATGATGCTTTCGATTTTGATTTGGGCTATAAAGGAAATTGCCAATTCATTGCAGGCATCCAGGCAGGGGCAACAGGTGATTTACTTATCGAATTAAGCGACAATGAAGGATATCCTGTCACTCGCCCAGAAATTGCCAACGGCACATTTATCGGTCGCGGAATGGATGAAAATGGTCAGACTGCCCGTTTTGACAACAGCTCTGCCGGGACTATTTTCAACTCACTGTTTTTACATCAAAAGCAAGGTATCTATATTGAATATTCAGGTGATCAACTTGACAGCTATCAGCAGTTTTTAGATGGCCATATAAGGATTTTAAACAATGTTTTTTATATGGTAGGAAATAATTCAGCATTGCAAATACTGGGGGTTTATTCCAATAATATAACAGATATTACTGAACAGGATGCTACTGTTGACCCACATTTAGAAAATGCAGGAAACCTGTTGGATGATCCACAAATCAACTACAATCCTCAATTCATTACTGAAATGAATCTTTTTCCTGAAATCAACAATCTGGGTGAACTTCATATTTCTGATAATTCATGGTTTGAGCAGGTGAGTTTTAAAGGTGCTTTTGGAGAAAACAACTGGCTCAAGGGCTGGAGTTTGCTCGACAGAAGAGGCCTTTTGACAGATTAGAATTCAGTATTAAATAAAAGAAAAAGGGAAAAGCATTGATAGTCTCAACTCTCAATGCTTTTCCCTTTTACTACTCAACTGTATTCCAAGAAAGACTTATTTGGATATTAAATTAATGTCGTTCATCAACTTATCCCGGTAAGATTTTCCAATAGGGATAACTTTGGTTCCGCTATCGGTTTTAATTACCACAGAATTATCCTCAATTACCTTAATCTTACTGAAATTTACAATGAAAGACCGGTGAATGCGCATAAACTTGTCAGGTGGCATTTTATCGGCAATTGATTTCATTGTAAAATGAATTGTATATTTATCGTTAAAAGTGTTGAGCACCACATAATTCTCCAAAGCCTCAATCCAAAGGATATCATCATATTTTATGCGAACCAGAGACCCGTTGTTTTTTATGAAAATTTCAGTACTCTCCTTTACCACACTCTCTTTCTTCTCAAAACGCTCTCTGGCACGGTTCACTGCTTTAATAAAACGACCAAAATGAACCGGCTTTAACAGGTAGTCGGTAACATCATATTCATATGATTCCAATGCGTATTTTTCCTGAGAAGAGTAAATAATAACCTGTGGAATAATGTCCAGTGACTCCAAAAACTCGATACCTGACATTTCCGGCATTTCAATATCCAGAAAAATCAAATCCACTTTTTCCGCATCCGGATGGTTGAGAGAATTGATGGCCTCAACGGCACTTGAAAATGACCCTGCGTGGTGCAAGCTCTCTGTGCGGCTCACAAACTCCTCAATTATTTTTATTGACAGCTTGTCGTCATCAATAATGATACAATTCATAGATAGAGATTTTGGTCAAAAATACAAAATATACTCAAATAATCCTCCATTAAAAAAGCATTTTTTATCGATTGCTCTAAAAAAAGACCTCTTTAATCAACAACTTCCACTTATTTCATCAAAAAACCGGTATTAAGTATTATAACCGCCTTAAGGAAAAAAAAAAGGAGCAATGGTTCAGCAAGCTGCTTCATTTTCTTCATTTAGTAGTACGTACATCCAAAAGAAAATGTTGCAACTAAAAGGTTACAGCAATAAAATACAAGGCATTCCCACCTACCCTAATCGAAAAAGCATCCACACAAATAATTTAGTTCTCTGCATTGATACCTATAATTGTCTTTTTATTAAAAACATTCATCATTCATGAATTTGGATTAAAAATAATTATTTAGTCCATTCTCCATAATTCTGACCGGCTCATTATTAAATGTCCATATAATCATGTTTGACGAAAATCAGATATTCAAGAAACCGATTGTTTTTCGATTTTTCATGAAATTTTTTCCCTTTATACAAAAAACAAGGAAAAAAGCCCTTGTTACTCAAATGTTCTTTTTAATATCTGTGCAGTCAGTATTTTATATAATACCAACCAACATCTTTTTCATTTTTAGCAAAATAAAAGAGGGTATCTCAACACAAGAAACACCCCCTTCTTATTCTTTTAACCAAAATAGAATTAGTTTACAGCATCAGTAAGTTCGCTACCAGCTTTAAACTTAACAACTTTTTTGGCAGGAATTTGGATTTCCTTACCGGTTTGGGGGTTTCGCCCTGTACGAGCACTTCTTTCGGAAATTCCGAAAGAACCAAATCCAACAAGTGCAATCCGGTCACCTTTTTTCAGTGCATCACCGGTTACTTTAATAAAACCATCGAGTGCTTTTTTAGCATCGGCTTTTGTCAATCCTGATTCACCAGCGATTGCTTCAATTAATTGAGCTTTGTTCATAATAAAAATTAATTTTTAGGGTTAAAAACTAAGTTTCCTATTGTTATCTCCACAAATATAGACGGTTTTTGGTGTTTACCAAATTCCAGACCCTAAAAAATGCATCTAAATGCGATTTTTTTTGAACAATGTTAAAATTTTGTACTTTAATCACTCTTTTTTCACAAGTCAACGGGAGTGGGTCAAGCAGATAAACTCCTTTTTTTTTAATGTTGTCAAATAAAAAATTATGATAAAATGAATAGTTAATTTTTGTTTTCCGACAGAGACATCCTGTCTGAAATCATTCTCATTATATACTGCTGAAGGTATGCTTGAATGAGTGATTCTTCTTCAGCAAGGTCAACATTATCTTTAAGGTTTGTCTTCTGATGTGGATCATCTTTCGTATCATAGATGGCGGTAATTCTAGTTCCATCAAAATAAATGACATAGTCTCGTATAAGAAACTGGTATGATTCATTGAAATAATTTACCACAAACCGATCGTGCCCGCTTTTTGAAAACAAATCATTTCCAAAAGCAACGTAAGGATATGGATAGTCAAGAAATGACAGCACAGTTGGCAGAATATCCGTTTGCTGTGCAAGTCCGGAATCCATTTTCTCCGGAATAAAACCAGGCATATAAAACAACAATGGAACAGCAAAACTCTCGACAGGAGTTTTATATTCCCGGTGAAATGGAATTGTACAATGATCCGCTGTTATAATAAACAAAGTGTTATTATACCATGAACACTTTGATGAAGACTCGAAAAACTTCCGTAAAGCCATATCGGTATATCCCATTACTTCATGCAGAGGAAGCGGTCCTTTTGGAAAAACCCCTTCATATTCATCAGGAACTGCAAATGGATGATGAGATGACAGGGAAAAAATAGTGGAAAAGAATGGTTCTTTCAGGCGATTCATATCCTTGGCGAAAAACTGAAAGAAAGGCTCATCCCAAATTCCCCACATGCCATCAAAGTCCTCCTTATTATTGTATTCTGTTTTCCCGATATAGTGGTCGTAGCCGGCCATTTTGGTAAAAGCCATAAAGCCCATAGAGCCATTCGGTGCAGCATGATAGAATGCAGACTCATATCCTATTTTACCGAGTAATCCGGCCAATCCATTAATCCTATTATTGGCATATTCAGAGACGATATAAGGCTGGACCAGAGATGGTACCGATGCCACAATCGATGGTAGTGCATCTATTGATTTTCGTCCATTGGCATAGGCCCGCTCAAATGCCCATGATTTGGAAATCAGACTATCCAGAAACGGGGTAAATCCTTTATAGGTTCCATCTTCCAGATCTTTGTTCAAAGAACCAATATGCTCTCTGCCGAAACTTTCTAGAATAATCAGCACTACATTTGGTCGCTCTTTTTGATTTACATTTGCTGATGCTGTTTTTTTTGGTTGATGCACAGGGGTGTAAATTGCTGACAATTTATCCTCCTCAAAAAACTTCACCGGCTGAAAAACAGACTTACCTATAGTTCTGAATACAGAAAACGGTGTATTCAGTACAATTCCCACCTGTTCGGGTTTATCCACATATCTTGCAGCGTTACTAATGTTAATGGGCCTCGTGCTATGACGGAATCCTCCCCGCATCCCTGCGATTGACAAACCTCCGGCAAGAAATAGTGTTACAACAGATACAACTACATAATTTCCATCCAAAAGTATTCAGTGCTGACCGGGGTTTAAAACGGTTATAAATGAAAATCATAAATAACATAAAAACACCCCATAATAATCCTGCGTACCAATAATCAACAACAAACTGCAGCCACAGAGAGCCCATATTTTCTTCATTGGCAAAAATTTCAAAAATACTGGCAGTGGTGCGCTTTAATGTAAAACGGTAATAGATGGTATCAGACACATTCGCTGCTAATGCTATTCCGTTTGTAATAAAAAAAAGCCATTTCAAAATAGTTTGGTACCAATCACTAAACTTTACTTTCAGAGGAATAAGAGATAAAAGAAGAAAAATGGAATTCAAGTATAAAAGAGCACTTAAGTTAAATCGGACTCCTCCTATCAAAAGATTCAAAAATGAATTAAGAGAGATCTCTCCAAATAAATCGGAATTAAACCAGAAAAAAGTAAAACGACTCAATGAAAAAAGAAATAAAACCAGCAAAAATCGTACAAGTAAAAGCAGAAACTCGTTAACAGAATATTTTTTGAACATTATTTTTTCTTTAAATTTCGGTTGCAAATTTAAAAGAAAAGTACAATGAACTCTGTAACACATAACTGAATTTTTAGTAAACAAAAGAAAAAGCCCCTTCAGTCCATAAAGACCAAAGAGGCTTAATTGTCATGTTTAAAAGCTCAAAAGCTCCTATTTGCTTTTTCTGGATTGATCTCTAATTTGATCAATCTTTGCTAATACTTCTCTGAGGCTCTCAGCTGAAGAACCTTTTCCCTCATTTTCTTTTCCTTTGGAAGATACTGAGTATTTCTTTCCTGAGGTTTTATCCTCTTTATCCTCCCTGGTTTTTAATTCAAAATTGGGATAGATTCTGGGTTCGGAAAAACTTTCTACCTGCTCGTAATCAAGAAAATCAAGATATCTCAATAATTCTTCAAAAAAAGCAGCTTTGTCATCCCTGATTTTTATGCGATAATGTTTCATATTTTAAATACATTTTTTGTTTGCGGGTTAAG
>CAYOFH010000043.1:0-22921 GCA_964403175.1 uncultured Marinilabiliaceae bacterium | reverse complement strand
CTTCTATAAAAATCTTTGAATCAATTATTTATATTTAAAAGGTGTTTTATATTAACAATACTTCGTTATACTTTTATATAAGCCTGAAGTTCAAGCGTTTGCAAGCAAGTGAGTTTTTGTCTTAAAGTACAGATTATCAATGTTATATGACTTAGCTTAAATCTTATATCTAAAAGTCTAACGATCTATTGATTAAAGTACAGACTTTCAATGTCATACGATTCATTTAAATTCTTATATTTAAAAATCTAACGGACTATTGTTTAGAGATGAAGAAATATTTTCCATTTTCGTCGGGACCTCAACAAATAATAAGTAGAATCCTCATATACTGGAAAAATAACGTAGTATTTACTACTCAAATTAAAAAAAACCTGGTGATGTAAAAACCACCAGGGTTTTAGTATTTCTTAATCCCACCCAGGATTTTGTTCTAAATTATCGTTCAACTCCAAATCTTCAAGAGGTATAGGATAATAGTAATCCCTGGATTCATCAAATAAGCCACCGTCGAAAAGTTGCATATTTCCGGAGGTGCCACCGGTAAGAGGCCTTTCGTTAACATTAATCATGGAAGTCACTTCATCAGGTGCTCCGGAAGCATCTCCATCGTGTACATAGACATCATAATCCCCATCGTTATTAAAATCATGGGCGCCTAATTCTGAGAAGTACAAACCCTGTATGGGGTCTTCAAATATTTGTCCTTCTTTCCATCTCATGATGTCGTCCCATCGAAATCCTTCATTTACAAGCTCAATTCTCCGTTCGCGGCGAATCTCCAGAATCACCCCCTTATTAGGGCCCTGGTCAATATTATCATACATAGCTTCCTGATAGGGATCGGGATTAGCATTGGCATCTGCCATTATTAAGTGTGGCATACCCACTCGATCTCGCAATTGATTGATCGATATATCCAAATCTCCCTGAGTGATCGTTCCCAGTTCGGCTTTCGCTTCAGCATAGATCAGTAAAGCCTCAGCAAAACGAAAAAGGATGATATCGTTATATGAACCTCCTGAACCCCATTCAGGCCCTTTAGAAGGTAATGCCTTAATGACACGATATCCAGTTCGGGTAATATCCAAATCAACCGGTTCACGCTTATCCGACCCATAAGTCATAAAATCAGGGCCAGCTGTAGTTTGGGTTAATCTGGGATCCCGATCCTGCATCTCCTCGTAGAATTCCATGGTTTCATAATCGGGTTGTTCCGTAAAAGGGGTTCCGTCATCCATTAAATAGCTATTAACAAGGTCTTTTGCAAGGCCCCATCTACCCTGGGTTGGGGCCGTCATCCGGTAAGCTATATCATGTGTTTTTATCCCAAACTCGTAATCCACAGCCAATATGGTTTCAGTCATATCCTGATCATATCTGGCAAAAAGGTCCAGATAAGCCTGATCCTCACCCCCATTTGTGTATAATGTATATGCTTCAGAGCTGATGAGTTCTTCAGCAGCAGAGACAGCCTCTTCCAGGAATCTCTCATGATCGTCCAAACCATGATATTTTCTAAATGTCCCTTCGTGCAATCCAATCCGGGCTTTTAAAAGAAGGGCTGTATATTTTGTAACCCGGTTTAATTCCTTTTCGGCCGGAATATTTTCAACTGCATAATTTATATCAGCAAGAACGGAATCCATTACCAATGCCCGCGGATCCCTCGGTTTCTCCAACATATCCTTATCATCCTGTTCTATCACTTCGCCGTACCAGGGAACATCTCCAAACTGCTTCACTTTATCAAAATAAAAGTAAGCTCTAAAGAACCTGGCAATACCGGAATATTTGGTCCTGGCATCTGCATCATCAACCCTGTCATAATTTTCAAGGAAGTAGTTAATTTTTCTAAGATCACCCCAAGACCAACCCCCGCTACCTCTATCTGTTGGAATGGTACGTGTTCCCTCAATTCTGCTGGAAGCACTAACCCCCAAAATGTTATCGGAACTGGCATCATCCATATAAACCGATTTTTCAGGCAATACAGAATACAGATCATTTGTATATACCTCTAAGTCTTTACCTGTGTTGAAAAATTCTTCTGAAGTTACAGCATCATCAGGCAACTGATTAAGAACATCCTCACAGCTTGAAATTATCAGGGACAACATTATTATTGTCGATATTTGTACTATCCTGTTCATTGTAATACGCATTTTTTTGAATTAATTCGTGAAATTTTCCGGTAGCTTTCCTTTGATATTCAATCAGACCGGTTACAGACTAATCTGAACACCAGCCGAATATGTTTTACCCATAGGATATAATTGTGTATCTCTCGGAGGTTTTGCCCGAACTCCATTCGGATCGGAATAACTTACATGGGCCCCCACTTCCTCCGGATCCAAATATTCTGTCAGTCCTCCAAAACTCCAGGTGAATAAATTCTCACCACTCACAAAGACTCTTAGTCTTTTTATATTAACTTTATCAGTGAGGTGTGATGGAAGTGTGTAACCAACAGTTAAGTTTTTCATCCTGAGATAACCAATATTCGTTAAATAGTAGTCATTAACGTTAGCCGACATCCGACCTTCACTTAAAGCATTATATGCTCTTTGTCGTTGCGGATAGATTCTATCGGGATCATTGGGATGCTCCGGATCCCATACTTTGTCTAAAATATCTTTTCTGAGAAAAGATACGTACGGTCTGTGAAATGTCCCCCAATACAGCGGACCATCTGGATACCAATCTTGCTTTGCAACTCCTTGTCCTATAACTGACAGATCAATGTTTTTCCAGCTGGCATTAATAGAAAAGCCAAAGGGAAACTGTGGCATGGTATTTCCAATTCTTTGCAAATCGCCAGGATCATCCAAAGTGTTGTTACCATTGTTGATTTCCCCATCTCCATCAACATCTACATATTTGAGGTCGCCACCTTTTAAGTAGTTCCAATCACTGTTCGAACCCCAATCAAGTATTCCCCGATAGACTTCAACCAAATTTTCTCGTCCGAATTTTTCCTGAAACGCAGCTGCTTCTTCATCCGATTGAAATTGCCCTTCAATTCGATAACCCCATATTTCACCAATCTCCTGCCCTTCAAAAAAGGTGCTCAATAAGCCATTCGGGTTGTCAAATCGTGTAATTTCACCTTTGTTATTCGAAACATTGGCCTGAACATTTAATGAAAGTTCGTCACCCATGACATCAAACTGATCATTATAGCCAACAGTCAATTCAAAGCCTCTATTTCGCATAGCTGCATAGTTCCTTCGGGGTTCTGAAGCACCAAATACAGCAGGCAGGGGCTCGCCCGGCAAATACATATCTCTTGTATTACGCTCATACAGATCGATAGAAGCCGTAAGTTTATCCTCCAAATATCCTACGTCAACACCTATGTTGGTTGACGTAATTTGCTCCCAGCCTATACTTGCCGGAAGTGGTTGGGGCGCTCTGGCATAATTAACTTCAGATCCACCAACCAACCATGATTTTTTACCCATCCCGATAATTTGACGGAAGGTGTTTACACCCACATTTTGATTCCCCAGTTTCCCGTATGAAGCCCTTAACTTTAATGAGGACATTATTTCGTCAACTGAAGAAGTCCAAAAGTTTTCATTACTTACTTGCCAGCCTACACCTAAAGAAGGAAACATTCCCCACCGACTCTCTTCTGGAAAACGGGAGGATGCATCGTAACGGGTATTGATCTCTAATAGGTACTTATTATCATAATCGTAATTAAGTCGTCCAAAATAGCCTTGAATAGCCCATTCTAAAGTGGAACCTTCCATATCCAACATTTCGGTTCCAAAGTTTATATTTCCCTTATTCCTTGTGAGAAGATCCTCTATGCTCATGCCTACTCTATCCCGATCAAAAACCTCCTGATTAAAGCCAAGCATTAAACTCACATTGTGCTTATCTATTATTTGGTCGGTATATGTTCCATAAACATTCAATGCGCTATAATAATCCTTCCAACGATACTCGCTATGACGGTTAAGACCAGCATCCTCAACTAATTCAAGCTTCTCCCCAGAAAGGTAAGAAAAGGGGGAATACGAATAAGTAGGATCCGTCCTGTCAATGCTATAACTATAATCCATATTAAGCACGAGTTGATCGATCGGAGTTACTTGAGCTTTTAATGTGTTAGTTTGCTTTTCTTGCTGCCATTGATGATGAGCCGCCCCTTCTTTTAAAGCCCCCAAACGTCCTACATAACCATTTCTCGTTCGACCAACACTCACACCCTTACCATCTATAAAAGCTGGATGGTTGGGAAAAAGATCACGCCATTTACTAACACCAAATTCTCCACCCCAACCGTTTTTAGTCCCGGCATACTGTTCATCATACCTGCTACTGAACCTGCTTATAGCTGATAATTCTAACCAATCATAAGGATTAACAGTTAATTTTAGCTGAAGATTATAACGCTTCATCTCTGCATCCTGGATATTCTGGATTTTTTCCCTTTTATATATCCTTCCTGAGATAACCCCGGTCATTTTATCTGAACCTCCGGAAACGGAAATATTATGCGACTCATGTGAACGCCACCTCTTAAACAGGACGTCATAAAAATCAGTATTCCCATAAAATTTATAGGTTCCGTCTGGCTGTTCCTCGTAGTAAGGTTCTATCTCACCATTCCCTACTTGTTCAGCAATGGCCCAATCTTCTTCTTCATAGCATACATAACAACCACTGTGGTACGAACCTATTGCCTCATCGACCCATCGGGCATAGGTAGCAGGATTTGTCACAAAATCGGTACGCGATGTATTTGTTGTAACTCCAATATTATTGGAATATTCAACATTAAAATCTTCCTTCCTGCCACTTTTCGTAGTTATCAAAACTACACCAAAAGAGCCACGGGAACCATAAATTGCAGCTTGTGAATCTTTTAAAACACTAACGCTTTCAACATCATTTGGATTCACATTTGCAAGGTCTTCTTCTATCCCATCAACTAATACTAACGGTGAACCGCCGTTAATTGAATTAAAACCACGAATATTAATCTCAGGCGTCTCTGATGGATCGCCTCCACCCACCGATCTAATATTCAAACCGGAAACAGAGCCTTGCAAAGAACTTCCTAAATCTGCAGAAGGACGAGTTATGATGTCCTCTACATTGGCCTTTCCAACAGAACCAACAAGATTTCCTCTTTGCCGGGTGCCATACCCGATGACGACGACCTCATCAAGAGCCGTTTCTGAACCATGTAACTCTACATTAAGATCTCGCCGACCGTTAATCGAAACCTCGGTTTTTTCATATCCAATAAATGAAAAAACCAAAGTATCCTGAAGACTTGGAACAGTTATATTAAATTCTCCGTCAGCATTGGTGGTGGTTCCGGAATTATCTGTTCCCTTTACTAAAATATTAACTCCTGGTAAGGGCTCATCACTATTAGCTTGTTTTACTATCCCGTTAACATTCTGCCCGTGTATTTGGAAACTCGCCCCAAATACCAACAACAATAAAATAATACCTACTTTTAATTTTGTGTCCATTTTTTCCATCAATTTTAAGAGTTTACTGTTCCTTGTTTACATGGCGAAATTAAACCGGGTCTATAAACAGAAGATTAACCATAAGTAACAAGATGGTTAAAAAAGGTGAGGCATGATGGAACGTCTGAAGGCACGACTCAGCTTTAAAAGTATTAATGGAAACGCAAAGTTACCCTCTTGCTGGGCGCAGTTTGCTAATCTTATGCCCTAAAAAAAAGTTGCAGAGACACATGATTTTCATATGAATAGCGCCCCGTTCTACAAGGAAATAGTGAAAAAGTCGGAGCAGCCTCTGTCAGCTGTTTCTCATGTAATTTGAAACTTTATAGCTTTTTTACCGGCTCCATCCAAAAATTGGTTTTATTAAAGTGTTATTTTTTTCTTTTATAAAACGCAATGTTTTAACCTCGTTAATTCATATGTTTTCGTTATGAAATGTTCAAATACCAGGAAAGTAAGGGCCACCGCAAAGAAAATTGATGAAGGGAATAATGAAAAATTTTCAAGTCAATTTTATTGAGTATGCCCTTATTTAGCCGGTAGTTGAACATCGTGATAGATAATTTATAAAACGAAGTTTGACGCAATTCAATAATCCATGTTAAGAATTGAATTGCAAAAGAAACAAGGGAAATTGCTTATACCTACAAACAGATAAAAGCTCAATCAACCCCTCGGTTCGCCTCATATTTGTAGCTGATTTCACTATGCAGAGTAAGCCCTATCTTACTAGTCCGAAATAGATGATTGTGGATTACGCAAAATTGATAGTAAGCAATTTAATGTGCTGCTGAACATTATTGATGAAACGAGAATGATAAGGATTGGCAGAACAGGACATATATAAAATACAATTCTGCGAGTTCCATCAGACCAATAACTTAGGCAAGTTATATTCTGATAAAAGGTTGGCAAAAGCTCAATAACCATTTCTTCTCAATTACCGGTCAAACCTGGTACGTTTTTTTTTGCTGAGGAAGTATTTTTTAACATCAATCATTTATGCTTTGTTGTAGTAATATATTCTTTGGCGGAATAATTGGCTGGGCTGATCAATTTAAAAAGATTTCAGTGGTTATTTAGAAAAGCTTAAAAGACAATAGATCGTTAGACTTTTAGATATAAGATTTAAGCTAAATCATATAACATTGATAATCTGTACTTTAAGATAAAAACTCACTCGCCTGCAAATACTTGAACTTCAGGCTTTTATGAAAGTTTAACGAAGTATTGAAAAGAGTAATATTAAATAAAAATGAGCTCTCTGGATTGAAATAGCTCCACAATCACGCAAATAAAAACCGAAAAGCCTCTTCAATTTTTGACGCCTGCACTACCTTAATATTATAATTGTCGGGATTAAAACCTTTATTGTACCGGGGAACAACAATCGCTTTAAACCCCAGTTTTTCGGCTTCGCTAACACGTTGTTCTATCCTGGTTACCGGCCTGATCTCTCCGGACAATCCAACTTCACCGGTAAGACAGGTGTCCTTCGGCACAACAAGATCGGTATTGGATGACAAGATGGAGGCCACCACTGCCAGATCAATCGCAGGGTCGCTAACTTTCAGTCCACCGGCAATATTAAGAAACACATCTTTGGCAGCAAGCTTAAAACCGGCTCTTTTCTCCAAGACGGCCAAAAGCATGTTTAACCGACGTATATCATAACCGGTAGACGATCGTTGCGGAGTACCATAAGCTGCTGAACTTGCCAGTGCCTGAACCTCAATCATAAAAGGGCGGACTCCCTCCATAGCAGCGGAAATAGCAATTCCACTCATATCATCATCATGCTGAGCCAGTAACATCTCCGAAGGATTACTAACTTCGCGCAGTCCGTAACTCTGCATTTCAAAAATACCTATTTCAGAGGTGGAACCAAACCGGTTCTTGACAGATCGCAGAATACGGTACATGTACTGCCGGTCTCCCTCAAACTGCAACACCACATCCACAATATGTTCCAATACCTTGGGCCCGGCCAGATTACCTTCTTTATTTATGTGCCCAATCAGCAACACCGGAATATTTTTCTCTTTGGCAACTTTAAGTATGGAGGCAGTACATTCTCTTATTTGAGAAACGCTCCCGGGTGCCGATTCTATAGATTCGCGCTCCATAGTCTGAATACTGTCAATAACCACAAAGCCGGGATTTTCATTTTCAATATGCATTAATATCTGCTCAAGAGAAGTCTCTCCCACCAGAAAGCAATGATCTCCATCCGTGTCACTTAGCCGGTCAGCCCGCAATTTGATTTGCTGTGGACTTTCCTCACCTGAAATATACAGGATTTTCTGACTTTTAAGCTTCAATGCCATTTGCAAAACCAGCGTTGACTTACCTATTCCGGGTTCTCCTCCCAACAAGATCAGAGAGCCGGGAACCATTCCTCCACCCAGAACCCTGTTTAATTCGGTAATCCCCGTGTCAATCCGGGGAATATCACTCACTGTAACCGATGACACATTGACAGGTTTTTGCTTATCTTTCCCCAACGAAAGAGACAACCGCTTATCTTTGGTCTTGCCTGTAATAGCAATTTCTTCCACATAAGTATTCCACTCTCCGCAGGCATAACATTTCCCCACCCATTTGGGAGATTCAGCACCACAATTCTGACAAACAAAAACAGATTTAGTCTTGGCCATAATTATTCAGTTAAAAAGCAAACTTAAATATTTTCTCTCACATTTCAGAACTAAGGAATTCTATCACACAGATCGAAAGGGTTGATCTCCCATGATAAAAAGTAAACAGATCAATTTTTTCTATACAAGAACTCACTATGCTCAGGATCAATCCTGAAATAACAGCCTCATTCTTCTCACAAAAAGCAACGTACCTGAATCTTAACTGGTTTTTATTAAAGTCATATCAAAGTCATATTAAAGTCATATTAAAGTCGAATTAAATTCAATTATAATTGAGTTTAGTATGTCTTTACAATGTATTCAATATTACTTTATAACAAATATGTTTCAATTAAGGTTAGAGCCAGTTACAAACATATTACGTTTCAGCCTTCTTCATTAAGGACATTTGTAAATATCAATTCAACTAAACACTTCAGCAAAGCTTTTACCGGAAACTTTAATCCGTCCGCCTGATGCAAAAAAGGCAATTCTTTTCCTGCATTCGTATGAACCATCGTTTGATTTATTGTCAACAACGAGACAATAAAAAAACCCCGGTTTCCCGGGGTTCTTCATCTGATTATAAAAAATCCTAACTCAAATCAGCTTATTGGTAGCTGTATCCGGAAAAATAAAAACCGGTTTATATGCTTTGGCTTCCTCTAACGGCATGGAAGCATAAGTAATAATTATAACAATATCTCCAACGGCAACTTTTCTGGCTGCGGCACCATTCAGGCAAATAACTCCCGAACCGGGCTCACCTTTGATGACATATGTTTCAAGTCGCTCACCGTTATTATTGTTAACAACCTGTACCTTCTCATTCTCAATTATATTTGAGGCCTCCATCAACTCAGCGTCAATGGTAATACTCCCCACATAATTAAGATTGGCTTCGGTAACCGTTACATTGTGTAGTTTAGATTTTACAACCTCAACATTCATCTGAATTCATTTTTTAATTACGGTCGAATGAAACAGTTATTTCTTTATACCTAAAATTAGAAAAGAAATTAAAAGTTCCATGCTCTCTTAATCGGAAAAATTCTTTGCCTGAAATTATCAGACACAAAATCAGTTTTTGCTGTCCTGATTTTTATAAAGTATATTGTCAATTAACCTTATTTCCCCTGCAAAAACAGCGATGCACCCTACAATATAAGTGCTTTCGTCCCAGTTGTCAACTTCCAGCAAAGTATCTCCATCAACTATCTCAAAATACTCAATATCAAGATTTTCATCCTGATTAATTTGATCATAAACAAACTTCTTTGTCTCAGCAACACTTTTTTCGTGGACAAAATTACAAGATACCGATAAAGTTTTGGCTATCAGCGGGGCACTTTTTCTGTGCATTTTTGTTAAAAGTGTGTTCCTTGAGCTCATCGCCAGTCCATCTTCCTCACGAATAATAGGACAAGTTACAACTTCCGTTCCAAAATTCAGTTGACGAACCATCTCCCGTATGATTGCCAATTGCTGAAAATCTTTTTGTCCGAAAAAAGCTTTATCCGGCTTCACCATATCAAAAAGACGGCTTACCACCTGAGCTACACCATTGAAATGACCGGGGCGGTGTTTGCCTTCCATCACTGAATCTAAAATACCGAAATCAAACTCCCTTGTATCAGGTTGCGGATATACTTCTTCAACAGACGGAACAAACAGAAGTTCACAAGAGCTCTGTTCCAAAAGCATCATATCACGATTTAAATCCCGTGGATAGCGTTCCAGATCGCCGGGGTCATTAAACTGATTGGGATTCACAAAAATACTAACCACCACCAGATCACATAGTTCAGCGGCATTTTCGATCAACGACAAATGTCCCTGATGCAAAGCCCCCATAGTTGGGACAAACCCTATGGTTTTATCTTTCTGCCTGAACTGATTTAGTCTTTCGTTCAGCTCCAGGCTCGTTTTTATCAACTTCATATTAATGATAGATCGTTAAATTTTTCGGATCATATACGTGATCAGCAGGTATCCATGAAACAATCTGCTTCAGCATACATGAAAAACGGAGCAAAGTAAAAAATTATTCCTAATCTAAAAAAGAAGAAAAGCATCGTGGGATAAAACATTCATCTTTCAAAAAATGTGTATTAACTGAAAACCAATACAAAAGCAAACTTTCCGGAATAAACAACTTTGGGAGGATAGCATATTTTTTGTACTTTTGTGAAATATTTATCTTAATATATCCTTGAAAAAATGGAAAACAACAAGGTCTTATTCATCTCACAGGAAATAACCCCGTACCTGCCCGAAAACTCAATGTCGGCCCTTTGCAGAAACCTGCCACAGGGAATTCAGGACAGAGGAAAGCAAATCAGAACATTTATGCCCCGCTTTGGCAATATTAATGAGCGGCGCAATCAGCTTCATGAGGTAATACGTCTCTCAGGAATGAATCTGATAATTGATGATACAGATCATCCGCTGATTATCAAGGTGGCGTCTATTCAGGCAGCCCGCATGCAGGTATATTTCATTGACAACGAAGATTATTTTTCCAGAAAAAACACAGTTGTTGACGATGATGGCAAGGAATTTGAGGATAACGATGAGCGAATCATCTTTTTCGCCCGTGGGGTGTTAGAAACCACCAAAAAATTAAGATGGGCACCGGATGTTGTGCATTGTCAGGGATGGTTTACCGCTTTGGCTCCGTTATACATCAAGAAAGCAATGAACGACGATCCGTATTTTGCAAAAACCAAAGTTGTTTATTCTGTTTTCGATGATGCTTTCAGTAACGATCTTAACCCAAAGATTAAAGAAAAGGCAAAACTCCAGGGTGTTTCGGATAATGATCTGAAAGTATTGGATCCGGCAAGCTTTGTTAATCTTACCAAGCTGGCGATTGACAATTCAGACGGGATTATTCAGGGATCGGAAAATATCCATCCTGAAATAGTTCAATACATCAAAGATTCCGGCAAGCCATTTCTGGAGTATCAGCCAGAAGAAAAATATATGGATGCCTACAACGAGTTTTACGATAATTTGTAATTACATCATATCACATTTTGAACGATCAAAACAGACTGGATTTTTTATGCTGAACAAAAGACGTCTCCGGCAATACCTGCCCCTTATTCTGGCAACACTTGCACTTTTCACATCCTGCGAAGACAAATCAGGAAATCTGGGGTTGGATGTTTTGCCCTCCGAAGATCTTTTTTCGGGAACGGATCAATCATCCTTCCTGCAAGGGCGCAACATCGATCCGGTCAGACTCAAATCCGACGATCCCAATTATGCCATCATTGGTGAATTGGAAGATCCGTTTACCGGCAGGACTGAAGCCTCTTTCATCACACAGGCAACCATTGGTGAGATAGAGGGGAAATTAAACCAGTCTGACGAGTGGCATGAGTACTCGGTAGATTCCCTGGTTCTAAACCTGGCATATATGGAAAACTGGTGGATCGGCAATAAAAATGCCCGGCATGAAGTGAGCGTTCACCGTTACAATACCGAACTTTCATTTACCGAGGACTACTATTCCGATATGCCGGTAGAAGGAAATTACAATGAAACTCCTCTGGCTACCCGCATAAGCAGTGCCTGGGATGCACTTCCAGATTCCACATGGGACCAGGAAAACTATATTCATCAATGGCAGTTCACCCTGGATGAAAATCTGGCCAATGAGGTGTTTAATTACAGTGATGATATCATGACCGGGAGAGAAGCTTTCAGAGAAGCTTTTGGAAGCCTTTTTATCCAATCAAGTCTGGTCGACACTGAATCCCAGGGCTCTTTGGTTTTAATAGATCTCCTGGCGTCCGAATCCAACATGGAACTTTTCTATTCCTACGATGTCATTGATTCCGTTACCAATGAGGTTGATACAACGATTGCAACCTCCTATGTATTCCCCATTAATGTTGAGTGTCTCCGTATCAATCGTTTATCTCATGACCACCAGGAAAAAGTAGCATTTGAAGATCCGGCTGCCGAACATCTGGTAGCACAGGGTATGGCAGGAAGTATGGTGGAAATTGACTTTAATGAAGTGGAAATTACCAATGAACAGGGAGAAACAGAAAATATTTTTGACTATTGGGAAGACAAATCCAACACAGATAGCCTTAAACAATATTATGGAATCAGCGCGGTAGATTTTTTCTTTGAAGCTGATACTGGTCTTCAGAATGCCGATGAAGATTTTTATTCACGCATTCCCCAGTCATTACGTCTGTATAGAAAAAACCAGGACGGAGATTACAACCAACCCCGGTATTCTTATAATCCATCAGACGATAGTACATGGTCCCCGGAGTTTTCAGGTGGTGGTTATGATAATGAAACGGCGACCTATCAATTCAGAATGTCAGGTGAAACCTTTAAAATGATGATAGAAAATCCCGAAATACGCGGGCCATATTATCTTTCCACTCCCGACCCTGTTTCCTATCCCTGGAAAGTACTGTTAAAAAATTCGGATAACGAGGGTAATCCAACTCCAAAAATCAGGATGAAATATGTAAAAATACAGACACCCTGAAAACCTGAATTCTTGTTAAGCTTTTATAAAACACCACATCTCATTATACAAAAAACGCCTCTTGCCACCTACGGCATCAGGCGTTTTTTCGTTTACGGAAAGAAATGTCACTTCAGCAGTTAATTCAGACATCACGGTAAATTTGTTACAAATGCCTGTATTTATAAATACAGAAGATTAAAACAATAAAATCATCTGATTGCCAGATAATTAATCTTTAAGAATGCCATAATAATAAAAATCAGTCTCAAACGTATAGTTTGTTTGATAATTGTAAAAAACCTATTTTAGAGGCATAAAACTCACATAACAATCAGAATAAAAGTCGTTTCTTCACAATAAAAATTGAACCTATGACAAAAAAACTTCAGGATCTGACCGAAAAAATTTATAATGAGGGGGTCCAGAAAGCAAACGAGGAGGCAGAAGCCATTATAAAAGAGGCACGCGAAAAGGCATCGGCTATAGAACAAGAGGCTTTAAAGAAAGCTGAACAAAAAATAGAAGATGCCGAGAAAAAAGCCGGAGAAATAAAAAAACATGTGGAATCGGAAATGAAAATGGCTCTTGAGCAGGCAATGGCCGCATTAAAACAGGACATTTCCAAACTGGTAACCATGAAAGCCGTTGAGCCTGCGACCAAAGAACTTTTCTCTGATAAAAATTATCTGGGTGATTTGATTGAAAAAACTATTGACGGCTGGATCAAAAAGGAAAGCATGGATCTTGAAGTTATTCTCCCGGAGAACCAGAAAAAAGAGATGCAAGAGCGTTTAAAAAAACAACTTGCCGGTCATCTGAATAAAGGACTTCAACTTTCGTTTTCCAAAAACATGAAATCCGGATTTAAAGTAGGGCCGGCCGAGGGAGGCTATATTATCAGTTTCACTGAGGAGGATTTCAACAACTTCTTCAAGGCCTATCTGCGTCCTAAATCTACCGAATTACTTTTTGAAAAGAAATAAACATGTCGAAAGGTTACTATTATCTTGTTGCCGGATTACCGGATCTCGCGCCTGAAGAGAAGAAACTTTCTTTTACATCGGCCGAATTCAGAGATATGATGGAAGACGAGTTAGCTCCCAAAGACTTTGCTTTACTAAAACTTTTTTATCTGCCTTTTGACCATGAAAATCTTCTGAATCTCTTTTTTGAAGAAGATAAAGAATGGGACTCCCGCGGAAACTTCAGTAAAGAAGAAATGGAACCTCTGGCAGACAGAAAGCTGGCATACACAGCCGGTCTGGAAGCCTTCCCCGATTATATTGCCGAGTTTGTACTTGCAATGCATGATGAAGATGCGCCGGAGAGCAAAATCGAGGCATCCAGGAGATTGAGTGCTGACTACTATAAGCACCTGAAAAACCAACCCAATTCATTCATAAAACAACTGGCCACATATCAACAAAATACGGCCAACGTACTAACTGCTCTTAACGGGAGAAAGCACGAGATCAAATATGAGCAGGCACTCATAGGAAACGACGAGGTTACCGATGCTCTAAGGAAAAGCCGTGCCAGAGATTTCGGGCTCAGATCAGAAGTGGAACACATTGAAGATATCCTTCAGATTTTCGAAATGGATAATCTTACCGACCGGGAGTTAAAACTGGACCTAAACCTTTGGCAATTCATTGAAGATGCCACTTTCTTTAACTATTTTACAATAGAAAAAGTGCTGGCCTTTGTGCAAAAATTGTTCATCACTGAACGCTGGATTCACCTGGATCCTGAAAAAGGCCGTGAAATGTTTGAAAAATTATTTAGCGAACTGAAGTCGGGATTTGAATTCCCCGAAGAATATACATTGACCTATGGAAAAAAACGATAAAACAACCGGAACCGTTTCCGGAATCATTGCCAATCTGGTGGTTGTAGATGTAGACGGCCCGGTGGGTCAGAATGAAATTTGCTTCATCACACACAGGGAGGAAACCTTAATGGCAGAAGTTATCAAAGTGACCGGAAATCAGGCCTTTGTCCAGGTATTTGAAAGCACCCGCGGATTAAGACCCGGCAGCAAGGTTATTTTTGAGGGGCATATGCTTGAGGTAAACCTGGGCCCCGGTATGCTTTCCCGCAACTATGACGGATTACAAAACGACCTGGACAAGATGGATGGTGTTTTCCTGAACCGTGGAGAATACACAGATCCTCTGAACCGGGAAAAAAAATGGAGTTTTAACCCTCTGGCCGAAAAAGGCGCTGATGTAATTGCGGGAGACTGGCTTGGTGAAGTGGAAGAGAACGGAATGCCACATCGCATCATGGCACCTTTTAAGCTGGAAGGTACATACACCTTAAAATCCATTGTCAGTAAAGGAGAATATACCGTCAATGATGAAATTGCCGTTCTCGAAAACAAAGATGGCAACTCAGTCTCTGTTACCATGGTTCAGAAATGGCCGGTAAAAGTGCCCATTAAAATTCATAAGGAAAAACCAAGACCTTTTAAATTACTGGAGACCGGTGTTCGCTGTATTGACACATTAAACCCCATTACCGAAGGAGGAACCGGATTTATTCCCGGTCCGTTTGGTACCGGAAAAACTGTTCTTCAGCACGCCATATCCAAACAGGCGGAAGCAGACATTGTAATCATAGCCGCCTGCGGTGAGCGGGCCAATGAGGTAGTGGAAATATTTAAAGAATTCCCGGAACTTGAGGACCCTCGCACAGGAAAAAAACTGATTGAGCGAACAACCATCATTGCCAATACCTCCAACATGCCTGTGGCTGCCCGCGAAGCTTCGGTTTATACAGCCATGACCATTGGCGAGTATTACCGGGCCATGGGGCTGAAAGTTTTGCTAATGGCAGACTCCACATCGCGCTGGGCACAGGCCCTTAGAGAGATGTCCAACCGACTGGAAGAACTTCCCGGGCCCGACGCTTTCCCAATGGATCTCTCGGCCATTATTTCCAATTTCTACTCACGCGCAGGATTTGTTTACCTCAATAACGACAAAACAGGTTCTATTACCTTTATTGGTACAGTATCCCCTGCAGGTGGTAACCTAAAAGAGCCTGTAACTGAAAATACCCGGAAAGCAGCACGTTGTTTTTACGGTTTGTCTCAGGACAGAGCCGACAGTAAACGCTATCCCGCCATTGATCCCATCGAGAGTTATTCTAAATATCTGGAATACCCCGAACTTAAGGAATCTCTGGAGAAAAACATGGGCGAAAACTGGCTGGACAATGTTCTCAAAGCCAAAGACATTTTATTTAGCGGAAAAGAAGCCGACGAACAGATCAATATCCTGGGAGATGATGGTGTACCCATCGAATTTCACCAGCGCTTATGGAAAGCCGAATTAATTGACTTCGTGGTACTTCAACAAGATGCCTTCGATAAGATTGACGCATCCACTCCGCTGATACGTCAGAAATATATGCTGGAAAAAGTGTTAAGCATAACTGATACAGCATTTGAATTCAATAACTTTGAACAGGTCGGAAACTTCTTTAAGCGCCTCATCAACCAACTGAAACAGATGAACTATTCGGAATTCGAATCAGAGAAATTCAGGAATTTTGAAAAAGAACTGGACAAAATGATCCGGGAACATGCAGTTGAAGCAAAAGAGGAAGTACAAGCTGTCTAATTAAAAACAATTCAGATTAAAAGATATGAGCAGTCAGGCATTTCAAAAAGTATATACCAAGCTGACCAATATTACCAAAGCCACAGTATCGCTGAAAGCCCAGGATGTGGGATATGACGAAATGGCGGTAGTAGCCGGTCGAATGGCCCAGGTAGTTAAAATCGTGGGCGAACAGGTGGTATTGCAGGTATTCTCAGGAACTGAAGGAATTCCCACCAATGCAGAGATCACATTCCTCGGCAATCCACCTCAGTTAAAAGTAAGTGACCAATTATCCGGAAGGTTTTTCAATGCCTACGGACTTCCCATTGACGGTGGCCCGGACATTGAAGGCGAAATCAGGGAAATTGGCGGTCCATCGGTAAACCCGGTACGCCGCGAACAGCCCTCACAGCTTATAGCAACAGGAATTGCAGGCATCGACCTTAATAACAGTCTGGTATCGGGACAGAAAATTCCATTTTTTGCCGATAGTGATCAGCCTTACAACCAGGTAATGGCCAGTGTGGCTCTCAGGGCTAAAGCCGATAAGATCATACTTGGCGGAATGGGACTTTCCAACGACGATTACCTCTTTTTTAAACAGGTATTTGACAATGCAGGAGCTCTCGACCGCATAGTAAGTTTTGTAAACACCACCGAAGATCCGCCGGTGGAGCGTCTTTTAGTTCCCGATATGGCTCTTACCGCGGCTGAGTACTTTGCAGTAGACAAAAATGAGAGTGTACTGGTATTGCTTACCGACATGACGCTTTTTGCCGATGCATTGAGTATTGTATCCAACAGAATGGATCAGATTCCGTCCAAAGACAGTATGCCTGGTTCTCTGTATTCCGACCTGGCACGCATTTACGAGAAAGCTGTTCAGTTTCCGTCGGGTGGATCCATAACTATTGTGGCAGTAACCACCCTTTCAGGCGGGGATATTACGCATGCGATCCCTGACAATACAGGTTACATTACAGAAGGTCAGCTGTTCCTGCGCAGGGACACCGATATTGGCAAAGTAATCGTAGACCCGTTCCGTTCACTCTCCAGATTAAAGCAGCTGGTTATCGGAGAACAAACACGTGAGGATCATCCCCAGGTCATGAACGCAGCTATTCGCCTTTATGCCGATGCTGCCAATGCACGCACCAAGATGGAAAACGGCTTTGACCTGACTGATTATGACGAGAGAACACTGGATTTTGCAAAAGACTACTCAGAGCAACTTTTAGCCATCGATGTAAATGTAGATACCAATACAATGCTTGACATCGCATGGGATCTTTTCGGTAAATACTTTTCCAAAGCAGAAGTAGGACTTAAGAAGGAAATGGCCGACAAGTACTGGAAAGGGGAAACGGTAAAAGAAACTCAGGAATAAAGGGAAAGCCGGAGGCCGGAAACTAAAATAAATTGCAGGTTCCAACAGATCCTATATTGAAGGGATTGTAAAACTCCTTTTATGAAAGGTCAAAACTGCCTGTTTTTCAAATAACAACCGGGCAGTCATTTACTAACAAAAGAAAGAGTAACGTGGCCATAAAATTTCAATATAATAAAACATCACAACAGTCACTTGCCAAACAGCTCAAAGTCAGGGAACGTGCTTTGCCCACACTCAAGAATAAAGAGTCGGCATTGCGCGCTGAAGTAAAAAAAGCCAAGGACAAAGCTGCAGAACTGGACAAGACACTGGAAGAAGAACTCGGTCTATACGATGACATGATGCGCCTGTGGGGAGAATTCGACCCGGCCCTGGTAAGCATCAGCGGGGTAGAACTTACGTCTAAAAAGATTGCCGGTGTTCAGACCCCCATTCTGGACAAGGTAAATTTTGAAGTACGCGATTACAACATGTTTGAGCGGCCAAGCTGGTTTCCTGATGGAATTGCCATTCTCAAAAAACTGGTGCAAATTGCACTCGAAAGAGAGGTTTTTGAACGTAAAATGGATCTTCTGGATTTTGCCAGAAAGAAAACCACCCAGAAAGTAAATCTTTACGAGAAAGTTCAAATTCCGGGATTCCAGGATGCCATCCGCAAAATAAAACGTTTTCTGGAAGATCAGGAAAACCTGTCGAAAGCCGCACAAAAAATTGTAAAAACCAGACAAGAAAACATGGAGGTGGCATCATGATAGTACCAATGTTCAAATATTCGTTTCTGGTCTTTCATGCCGACTACGATAATTTCCTGGAGCAACTCAAAGATCTTGGTGTGGCCCACATCGTAGAACATCAGGAGGAACCAACTCCGGAGATACAAGACCTGTACCGAAGAATCAGTGATTTATCGAAAACCATCAAAAACCTCGAAGCCCGCAAAAAAAATGAAGAGGCTGAGGGCAACGGAACAAACATTGAAACTTCTGGAAAGAAACTCAACGAACGCATCAAAGAAATTGAAGGGAAACTGGAACAGGCAAGGCAACACCTTTCTTTTTTCCACAAAGAAGAGAAGCAGTTGGAGCCCTGGGGTTATTTCTCCCGGGAAAACATTAAAAAACTTTCGGACGCAGGAATTAACATTCGATATCTTATTTGTGCAGAAGCAAAATATGATACCTCCTGGCCTGAGAAATACCCCGTTGAATTGATATCAGAAACCGAGGGTTATTGTTTCTTTGTTTGGGTTGCTGATAAGGACAACAAGGAATTACCGGAAGATATGACTGACGTAGACGAGGTAGACTTGCCCGAAAATACTCTTAGTGAAGTACAGAAGGAAATAACCTTTGCACAGAAGAAAATTGACTCCCTGGAGAAGGAACTCAATCATATTGCGGCAGGAGGAATTCAGCATTTAGTAAAATATCAGGATGAACTGGAAGAAGAAGTTTCAGAATTAAATGTAAGATTCCATACTGTTGATGAAGTTGATGGCAAAGTAAGACTGGTGGAAGCCTGGGTACCTGAAGAAAA
Organism: uncultured Marinilabiliaceae bacterium; assembly: GCA_964403175.1. Taxonomy (GTDB): domain Bacteria; phylum Bacteroidota; class Bacteroidia; order Bacteroidales; family Marinilabiliaceae; genus Marinilabilia. The sequence goes on along the minus strand of CAYOFH010000043.1, from coordinate 3,746 downwards.
AATGAAAGACCTGGAACAACAAGTGGACCAACAGGACATTTATTACCTAAAGGAACCTGCAAAATACCATGAAAAGCCACCTATCCTTCTCAAAAACAATCGTTTTGCACAACTTTTTGAACCGGTAAGCAGATTGTTCTCTCTGCCCTCCTATGTGGAGCTCGACATGACACCTTTCTTTGCTCCGTTTTTCATGATGTTCTTTGGATTCTGCCTGGGAGATGCCGGCTATGGCTTGTTGCTTATTTTAGCGGCAACAATCTACAAGCCCAAGGCGGAGAAGAAAATGCGTCCAATCCTGACACTTGTTCAGTTTCTGGGACTTGCCACAGTAATTTTTGGGGCTATCACAGGGACATTCTTTGGTATGAACCTGGTAGAAAATCCCCCGGCATTTTTAGCTGATGCCAGAAATCTATTTCTGGATAACGATCAGTTATTTAACCTGGCATTGATATTCGGAGCTGTTCAGATTCTCTTTGGAATGATCCTAAAGGGCATCAATCAGATAAGACAGCACGGAATCGGATACTCGCTTGCTACCTGGGGATGGTTTACACTCATCGTGTCCTCCGGAATCTTTTACTATCTGGATCAGAAAAATCCGTCAGAAGGATTGTTCTTTGGAACCCTTCACATGGGCTTTGTGATTTTATCTGCCATGGGGATTCTGATATTCAACCATCCCAAGCGAAATATTTTTGTAAATATCGGAGCCGGTTTATGGGATACATATAACATGGTAACCGGTGTTGTTGGCGATTTGCTATCTTACATCCGATTGTTTGCACTGGGGCTGGCAAGTGCTATCCTTGGTCAGGTATTCAACCAACTGGCCTTTGATATGGCGCCTGATGTTCCGGTAGCAGGAATCTTAGTGACCCTGGTGATATTGGTAATTGGTCATGGAATTAATATCTTTATGTCGGGTCTGGGATCATTTGTCCATCCGTTGCGTCTGACATTTGTGGAATTTTATAAAAATGCAGGATTTATTGGTGGAGGGAAAGAATACAAACCATTTCAAAAAGCACAATAATATAAAAAATAATAACCTTAAAATTAGAATAATATGACTCCAATTGTATTGGCCTACATAGGCATTGGTATTATGATTGCGCTGGCAGGAGCCGGCAGTGCATACGGTGTATCGTATGGTGGAAATGCCGCATTGGGCGCAATGAAGAAAAACAGTGATGCATTCGGAAACTACCTGGTGCTCAGTGCACTTCCCGGAACACAGGGGCTCTATGGTTTTGCCGGTTACTTTGTGATTTCAGGAACAGGAGTTTTAACTGCCGACATTACAGCAGTTCAGGGAGCAGCAGTTTTGGGTGCAGGTATTGCCCTTGGTTTAGTAGGCCTTTTGTCCGGGATTCGTCAGGGGCAGGTTTGCGCTAATGGTATTGCAGGTATCGGATCGGGACATGATGTATTTGGTAGTACTCTGGTACTTGCCGTATTCCCCGAGCTGTATGCTATTTTGGCCTTTGCTGCCACTTTCATGATCAGTGGTACCCTATAAAACCGATTTTGAATAAATCCGACAAAGCCCGGTCCGAATGAAGGAGCGGGCTTTTTTGTGCATTTATGGTATTTTCTTCATAAATTCGCAAACTGTAAACCAAAAGCCACAACACAAAAAGATGGGAAAATACAGAAACCTCACGCCAGAAGAAATTTCCCGACTTGAACAGCAGGGATGCAGGTCATCAAACTGGGCTGACGTTCAGGTAAAGGATCCCTTTGAAACTGCCTTTATCCGACATACCGATTTTAGCGGGGAAATACGACTGGGAAAGTTTGACCGCCGTTTCAATTTCCCGGGAGGTGTGGTAAAACACGCGGGGATCTCGTATGCAACCATACACAATTCGATCATTGGGGATAATGTGTATATCAGCCAGGTAAGAAATCAGATTGCAAACTATACGATAGGTAACAATGTGATAATTGAAAATGTGGACGCACTTACCACTGAGGGAAAATCCCGGTTTGGAAACGGACAAAGAGTGGCAGTTCTCAATGAAGCAGGGGGTCGTGAAGTTCCCATTTTCAATAAACTCTCGGCACACACTGCCTATTTGATGGCATTTTATCGTCACAGGCCTGAGTTGATTGACAAACTCACAAAAATGGTGGAACAGTATTGCAGCATGGTTCAATCGGATAAAGGACAGGTTGCTGATAATGCGCGCCTGTTCAATTCCAGAACCATATTAAACGTCAATATTGGTCCCAATGCTATTGTTGAAGGTATCTACCGTTTGGTAAACGGCACCATCAATAGTTCCGCTGATCACCCTTCCTATTTCGGGCCGGGAGTGATTGCCGAGGATTTTGTGGCAGCAAGTGGTTCGGAAGTAACAGATGCAACTCTCATCTCCAAGTGCTTCATCGGACAGGGCTGTATCCTTGGGAAGCACTATTCAGCAGAGAACTCCGTCTTTTTTGCAAACTGCCAGGGGTTTCACGGAGAGGCTTGTTCCATATTTGCAGGCCCGTACACAGTTTCTCATCATAAATCAACGCTTCTGATTGCCGGATATTACTCATTTCTGAATGCCGGAAGCGGATCGAACCAGAGTAATCATATGTACAAGCTGGGACCGGTTCATCAGGGTGTCGTGGAACGCGGAAGTAAAACCACCAGTGACTCATATCTGTTATGGCCCGCTAAAATCGGACCCTTTTCACTTGTAATGGGCCGCCACTACAGAAATCCTGACACGTCTGTCTTTCCGTTTTCTTATTTAATTGAAAATCATGACGAAAGCTTTCTGGCCCCGGGTATTAATCTACGCAGTGTTGGAACCATGCGCGATGCCAGGAAATGGCCGGGGCGAGATAAACGACTGGACGCGGAGAAGCTCGACTACATCACTTTCAACCTTTTGAGTCCCTATTCTGTTCAAAAGATGATTAATGGGAAACATACACTTCAAAACCTCCGGAATACATCAGGAAGCACCTCAGAGTATTTCATGTACAACAGTGTAAGAATTGAAGCAAGAGCTCTGGAACGGGGAATCCAGATGTATGAAATCGGGCTTTTGAAATTCCTGGGAAACGGGCTTCTAAAAAAGCTTGAACTGGCTCAATTCTCAACAATAACAGAAGCCCGGACTGCTTTGCGGCAGGAATCAGAAGAGGGAACAGGAGACTGGGTGGATATGGCAGGACTTTTAGTGCCTCAGGAACAGGTCCTTGCCCTGATTGAGAAAATCGAAAAAGATCAGATAAATTCATTTGAAGAATTAAACAATACCTTTGAAAGCTGGCACAACAATTATTATCATTGGGTATGGAACTGGAGTTTTAAAGTTTTCAGAGAAGAAGCAAAAATTGATTTATCAACTATCAGTAAGGAAGAATTACTGAAATTTATAGATAAATGGGAAAAAGCGGTGGTCGATCTTGACAACATGATGCTGTCCGATGCTCATAAGGAATTCACCCTGAAAGCTCAAACCAGCTTTGGGATGGACGGAAAGGATGACATCCGCCACACCGACTTTGAACAGGTGAGAGGTGCATTTGAAAAACACCCGGCAGTATGTGATATATTTGAACATATTGAAAAAAAACAGCATCTTGCAAAAAAAATAAAAGAGAAAATAAACCTTATTTAACCTGGATTATTCATAAATTATCTATTGCAATGTCCAACTACCTGCTAAATACAGGCGTTCTCAATAAAATTGACTTGAAAATAGTTCACTATTTCCTTCATCAATTTTCTTTGC
>CAYOFH010000042.1:16291-23617 GCA_964403175.1 uncultured Marinilabiliaceae bacterium | reverse complement strand
ATGATGTCAAAAAAATCGAATGTTTTTGGGTACGATTACTATCTTAGCTTTTTCCCTGTTTCTAAATTATCCATTTTCTCTATTTATCTTCGGCTTTTCTTCGGCAAACACGGTTTCTGAAGGTTATTTTTATAACGTTTTTATTCATATCTGAATTGTTTCTTTATGATATTATGATAATCTGAATTGTGGCTAAAATGCTTAATATCAGTGATATAACCAGGGCTTATTCGTGCCTTCTTCGTACCTTCTTCGGGTCTTGTTCGGCCTTTCTTCGACTGTTCTTCGACTCTATAGGGTCGGAGAACAGTCGGACAACAGTCGAACAAAGGTCGAAGCAGGTACGATGATGCCCCGGGGAAGGCACGGAGAGAGATGTTGGAAGCCCCGAACAATTATTCTTTAACCATTTCACCATTCAGCTATCCCACCATTGCATCATTTAATCCCTCATGCTCTTTACACGTTCTTTTTTTCCTGATTCTCCAATCTTCCATTAAATTTGTGAACTTTGTGAGTTACAAGAATTCAAATTTATGGATCCATTACTTATACTGTCCCTGGTAGGAGTTTATTTTGCACTTTTAATTGCCGTTTCGGTTATTACGGCCCGAAAAGCCGACAACGAGAGCTTTTTTTTGGGTAACCGTCGTTCTCCATGGTTTGTTGTTGCTATAGGAATGATTGGTGCTTCTTTGTCGGGAGTTACTTTTGTTTCGGTGCCCGGATATGTAACTTCCGTGGGATTTACCTACATGCAGATGGTGGCCGGATTCTTTGTAGGATACATCGTAATCGCTTTTGTATTGCTTCCTCTTTATTACAGGTTGAATCTTACTTCCATTTATTCCTATCTCGATGGTCGTTTTGGTACCAGTTCTTATAAGTCTGGTGCGCTGTTGTTTATAGCCAGTAAAGTGGTGGGTGCATCAGCCCGTTTGTATCTGATGGCTGTTGTGCTGCAGATTGCATTGTTTGATAATATGGGGGTTTCTTTTGAAACTACTGTAATGGTTCTAATTGCACTTATCTTTTTATATACTTTCAGAGGAGGAATCAAAACCATTATCTGGACAGATGCCTTACAGACTTTGCTGTTTTTGGTGTCTGTGGGGGTAACCATATATTATATCGGAGAACAGATGGATCTCGGACCGGCGGGAATGATAACAGCGATTGGAGATAGCGGACTCTTTAAGGTGTTTGAGTTTGACGATTGGCATTCATCACAGCACTTTGTTAAGCAGTTTTTTTCCGGCATTTTCATAACTATCGTAATGACCGGCCTTGATCAGGATATGATGCAAAAAAACCTTAGTTGCCGAAACCTTAAAGAATCGAGAAAAAATGTTTTGACCTATGGTTTTGCCTTTGTGCCGGTCAATTTATTGTTTCTTTCGTTAGGGGCACTTCTGGTTGTTTTTATGCAGTTTAAAGGCATTGAAATGCCATCCAGAGCCGATGATATATTCCCTTTAGTCGCTACCGGTGGTTTTCTGCCTCTTTCGGTCGGGGTTTTGTTTTTTCTGGGCCTACTGGCGGCGGCTCTTTCCAGTGCCGATTCGGCCCTGACATCCCTTACTACTTCTTTTTCGGTTGATATACTGCAGATAAAAAAACTTTCCCCTCAATCCGGCAGGCGTGTGCGGATGTTTGTCCATTTCTGTTTTGCTGTGATTACAGGATTGGTTATTATTGTTTTTCGTATAGCCGGGCAGGATAGTATTATTGATACGGTATATACCCTGGCCGGATATACTTATGGCCCGCTATTGGGATTGTTTGCTTTTGGATTATATACCCGCAGGAGGGTAAAGGATAGGATGGTACCGGTAATTGCAATTCTTACACCGGTATTAACCGGAATTATCGATTTTCACTCTCTTGAGTGGTTTGGGTTCAGTCTGGGGTTTGAAAAATTGATGCTTAACGGAGGACTTGCCTTCGCTCTGTTATGGGTGTTTTCCAGAAAAGAATAATGACACTTTGGCATTTATTTATGATTATGGAACCAAATTTGAAAAAGAAGGGGCGTAGAAACTAAAAAAATAAAAATGAAAAATATGAGAAGAATTAAATGGATATTTTTTGCTGCTTTAATGATTCCTTTACTATCGAGCTGTGGTTACAATACGATGATCGAACTGGATGAAAATGTAGAAGCCAGTTGGTCGCAGGTTGAAAACGTATATCAGCGGCGTGCCGATCTTATTCCCAATCTGGTAAATACCGTAAAAGGATATGCAGAACATGAGCAGGAAACTCTTACTGCTGTTATAGAAGCTCGTTCTGAAGCAACCAGTATGAATGTGAATGCAGATGAGTTGAACGAGCAGACAATGCAGAATTTCCAGAAAGCACAGGAGGGACTTTCGTCTGCCTTATCACGTCTGATGGTCGTGGTGGAGCGATATCCCGACCTTAAAGCCAACCAGAATTTCAGGGATCTGCAGGCACAGCTGGAGGGAACAGAGAATCGTATAGCTGTTGAACGCCGAAAATTTAATGAGGCTACCCGGGCATACAATACTTATATAAGAAGTTTTCCGAGAAATTTTATTGCCGGAATGTTCGATTTTGAGAGGAAGCCGTACTTTGAAGCTGACCAGGGGGCTGATACCGTTCCCGAAGTGCAGTTTTAGGCAGGTCGCAAACACAGGCTTTAGTTTTCCTTTCAGCATTGAGCTTCGGGCACCTTCTGCCTTCTGCCTGCCGACTAATTTTCTAAGAGCTGACAGCCGGAAGTTAAGAGCTGTTTCTGCTACTGGCTACTGACTACTGACTAAATCACCTAACATTTAACAACCTATAATATATGGCTAAACACTTATTTAGTGAAGAACAAAAGGAAGATATAGTAAACGCTATCAAAGAAGCCGAACTTAATACATCCGGAGAAATCCGTGTGCATTTGGAAAAAAGCTGTCCCGAAGATGTTATGGATCGGGCGGCGTTTATCTTCAAAAAGCTGAAAATGCACAAAACCGAACTTCGGAATGGTGTATTGTTCTATTTGGCAGTGAAAGACCACAAGTTTGCCATTTTAGGTGATGCCGGACTTAATGCAAAAGTTCCTGACGGTTTTTGGGATGAAATAAAGGACCTGATGCTTGATCATTTCCGAAAAGGAGACTTTGCGGGTGGACTCGTTCAGGGAATCCTCAAAAGCGGCGAGCAGCTTAAAGCTCATTTTCCTTATCAGACTGATGATGTAAATGAGTTGTCAGACGATATTTCATTCGGATAAGATTATTTTTTTGCAGCAACTTTTTTCATTTTCAATTTGAGTCGGTGAATATTTATATCAGACTCAAAACCAGATTATTTATGAGACAAAAAATATTATTACTTGCCGGCTTTTTACTGATTTCATTGTTTTCATTTGGACAGGATGACTTTCCACCACGTCCTGAACCACCCCGGCTTGTTAATGACCTGGCGGGAGTGTTGGATGATGATGTTGTACCCCGGCTTGAGAATACGCTGGTTGATTTTGCCCGGCAAACCAGTACCCAGATAGCTGTGGTAACTATTGAGGATATTGGTGACTATGATGCAGGCAGTTATGCTTTTCAGCTTGCCGAAAAGTGGGGGATAGGACAGGGGGACAAAGACAACGGGATTCTGATACTGGTGCAGCCCAAATCTGAAGGAGTAAGAGGTCAGGCATTTATTGCGACAGGATATGGCCTTGAAGGCGTTGTTCCTGATGCCGTTGCTAATCGTATTGTTGATAATGAGATGATACCCCGGTTTAAGCAAAACGATTATACAGGCGGTGTTATTTCCGCGGTACAGGTACTTGCCAATTTGACCCGTGGAGAATACACCGCTGATGGTTATATGGAGAATACAGGGGGCAAGGGGTTTCCCTCAGTCATCATTATACTGATAATGGTTGGAATATTTTTTATTTCAGCTTTTAGAAGCCAGAAATCCCGTCACAGCTCAGTCGGACATAGTTTACCCTTCTGGATGTTGCTTGGAATGCTAGGCTCAGGCGGTCGAAGTCATTCAGGGAGCTGGGGAAGTTTTTCTTCAGGGTCAGGTTCCTTTGGCGGCGGCGGTTTTGGTGGCTTTGGCGGTGGAAGCTTTGGCGGCGGCGGAGCCGGTGGAAGCTGGTAGTGTATCCTCCTGCCGGGAATCAGGGAATTAGCCTGAATTCTTTCATTATTACGATTTCACTTTCAGGCAGATCTTTTGCCGTTAAATCTATGAGTTCGTTAACAGCTCTGTTATTATAGTCGATTCTCGGCCCGCCGGCTCCTTGCTGGCGGGTTGAAACAATAGAGGCATCAAGGAATTCTCCATCCCTGTTGACAGAGACCGTAATAATAGGTGCTATTCCGTTGGAACCGGAAAGGTTAAAACGACCATAGGTGGCAAAATTTCCCAGACTGTATGCAATAAAACGGTTTTTGTAGATATCTATGGCCCTGGTGACATGCGGGCCGTGACCGAAAATGATATCAGCTCCTGCATCAATGGCTACGCGGGCAAATTCATAAGGATTGCCGCGGTTTTCCCCCAGATACATCTCTGTCTTTCTGCTTATGTTTCTGTGTTCCTTTCCTTCTGCTCCTCCGTGAAACGATACAATAACTATGTCGGTGATTGAATCCAGATGATTTATAATGGATTTAACAGTAGGATAATCTGTTATTTGTATTGTTCCGGTGTTTGGGGAGAAGGCACAAAAGCCATAAACAATAGAATCTTTTTCGAAAATGGTGTAGGGATTTTGGATTAATCCCGCATGATGAATTCCCAGATCATTCAGAACTCTAATGGTGTTTTTGCGGCCGGTTGGTCCAAAGTCACCGCTGTGATTGTTTGCCAGACTTAAAACATCAAATCCGGCTTCTTTGAGGTACTCTCCGTAGTGATCGGGAGATTTAAAAGCATAACACTTCGAGGGATCATTGCATTTTTTTGATTCTCCCTCGCCGGTAAGTAAAACTCCCTCCAGATTGCCAAAGGTAATATCTGCATGTCTCAGTTCTTCTATTACCGGTGTCAGCAGGTATTTCCCATCGTTTGGGGGCAGGTATTTTGCAGATGGGAAGTTTGTCCCCAGCATAATATCCCCCACGCCGGTCACCGTTATTGTATCTTTATTTGCCCTGTTTTCTGAGACTAACCGGAAGCTCAGACAAAATAAGAGAGTTAAAAGGAGAATGCGATTTGTCATGAGTTATTCTTTAGAAGACCGGATTGAAATACACTTGCGAATTTAGCCAAAACCTTGATTTGCTATAATGACCAAAGGCTCATTAAGGGCCGGAGACCTGGAATGAAAAGAAAGCCGCAGCAGTAGAAAAAAAAAAACAGCCTTCATATATTTTGTACTTACGGTGCTATTGGCCGGATAAGATCAAAAAATATATGAAGGCTGAAATTTATACAATGATTTTCAACAATGATTTACAACTCACTGTCCACAAGGATACGTCCGCAGTATTCGCAGACAATAACCTTTTTGCGCGACTGTATGTCAAGTTGGCGCTGGGGTGGAATTTTGTTGAAACAGCCCCCGCAGGCATCCCGTTCAACGGTTACTACTGCCAGTCCGTTGCGGGCATTTTTACGAATGCGTTTGAAAGCAGTGAGCAGGCGATCGTCAATGTCCTTTTCGATGTCCTTTCCTTTTTTCTTCAGCTTATCTTCGTCTTCCTGTGTATCGGAAACGATGTTTTCAAGCTCTTTTCTTTTTGATTCGAGATCCGATTTACGGTCATTAAGCAGATCTTCAGAACTGGCAACAGCCTCCTGCTTGGTTTTCATCTCTGTTTCAAACTCCTTGATTCTCTTTTTACAAAGCTCCTTTTCAAGATTTTGATATTCGATTTCTTTGTTAAGAGATTCGAACTCACGGTTATTGCGGACGCTCGATTGCTGCGATTCGTATTTTTTGATCAGAAGATCCGATTCTTTAATCCCGTTCTTTTTATCCTGAATGTTGTTGTTCAGACTTTTAATTTCTGCATTCAGGTTATTGATACGGGTTTCCAGCCCCTCAACTTCATCTTCCAGGTCCTGGACTTCCAGGGGCAATTCTCCCCGGAGTGTGCGGATTTTATCAATATCCGACATTACTCTCTGGAGATTAAACAGCGCACGTAACCTGTCTTCAACGGTCTTTTCGCCGGTTTTTGTTTTTGTATCCATTTTTGCCATTCTGCTAATAGTATTTTATGGGATTGGTAGAAACGTTCGACAAACGGGTTGCAAAATTAGGGAAATTTTTTGTAAGTAGCTCAAAAAAAACTTCTTTAGTATATTGTTCACTTTCATAATGTCCGATGTCGGCGATCACGATTTTTCCGTCGGCTTCGGCAAACTGATGATATTTGAAATCGGCACTAATAAGCATATCGGCACCTGACGCTATGGCCTGTTTTAAAATGAAACTTCCGGAGCCGCCGCAAACAGCGATCTTTTTGACGGGTTTCCCTCTGAGTTCCGTGTGCCTGATACAGCCGGTACCTGTGGTTTTTTTAATGAATTTCAGGAAATCTTCTTCTGTGGTTTCTTTTTTCAGGTTCCCCACAGCACCAAAACCAACTTGTCTCCAAAGGTTTTTTACAGGATAAAAGTCATAAGCTACCTCTTCGTATGGATGGGCCTCCACGAGTGCTTTTAAAACCTGGTTTTTCAGGTAAGCAGGAACTACCGTTTCAATTCTTTCTTCAGTTTCGAAGTGCAATTGTTCTTTTTCTCCCACAAAGGGGTTGGTGTTTTTTCCTGCCCTGAAAGTTCCTTTTCCTGTCAGGTTGTAACTACATCCGTCGTAATTGCCAATTACTCCTGCACCGGCTGAAAAAATAGCTTCCCGCACTTCATCTGAATATTGAGAAGGTACAAAAGTTACCATTTTTAGCAACAGATTTTCACCAGGCTGTAGTATCTTAATGTTTTCCAATCCTAATTTATGTGCCAGTATTGTACTTACTCCGTTTTCCACCCTGTCCAGATTGGTGTGTGCCGAATAGATGGCAATGTTATTCTGAATTGCTGCGATAATAATCCTTTCGGGTTCAGTTTTCCCGGTTATACTGCGAATTCCTTTTAAGGTTAACGGGTGATGGGATACAATAAGATTGCAGCCCTTTTCGATGGCTTCTGCTATAACTTTTTCCGTTACATCAAGAGTGACAAGTGCTCCGTTAATTTCCATTTGCGGATAGCCGGTTTGCAAACCGGAATTGTCGTAATCTTCCTGAAAAGAAACAGGAGCGAATGATTCAATTACTTCTATAATTTCTTTTAGTTGTGTCATAAATGGTAAGTCGTGTATTTTCAGAATCCTGAAAGTGCGATTCCTTT
>CAYOFH010000042.1:5769-16191 GCA_964403175.1 uncultured Marinilabiliaceae bacterium | reverse complement strand
AACCCTCAACTCAAAACCCTCAACTCAAAACCCGTATCAGTTGTTAAATGCTGTCTTTAATGTCTGTCAGGAGTCCCCTGATGTCTTTCAGGCGTTTAATCACTTCAAAATTATTCTCTGTACCTTCTTTGTTTTCTTTAAGTTTTTTCTGAGCTCCTTTGAGAGTCATTCCCCGTTCCTTTACAAGGTGAAATATCAAATGAAAATTATCGATGTCTTTTTGAGTAAATAGTCGATTGCCTTTTTTGTTTTTGTGGGGTTTAATAATATCAAATTCCTTTTCCCAGAAACGAATTAATGAAGTATTCACATCAAAGATAGAGGCAACTTCGCCAATGGAATAATAAAGCTTTTCGATTTTTGGCTCTTTGTAAGGCATTGTTTTCGATATTTACATGAGTCATTATACAAGAATTGCTGCCTGATAAAGTTCAGACAGCAATTACAATTTTAATTCTTTTTTTTTGAGACTGCAAGGATTATTTGACAGTTGCAGTTTGTGATGCATTTTTTACCCGTCTTCAAACACGCAAGCGTAACGAAACAAATGGTGCTTTACAGACGGACACCTGATTAGTCAAATGTCTGGTTACTGTTGCTCGAAATATAAATCATTTCTTCATATTGTTCAGGGGTCAGATCCTGGAAATAATAGTGGGCAGGATTAACCGGCCGTCCTTTTACCCGTACTTCATAATGGAGATGGGGGCCTGTTGATTTGCCTGTGTTGCCAACAAAACCAATTACATCGCCACGTTTGACTTTCTGACCTTTCTTAACATTGAAACTATGCATATGAGCATATACAGTGGAGTATCCAAACCCGTGATCTACTTCCATATGATTGCCATATCCGCCATGCGAACGAACGATACGTTTGACTACGCCGTCACCTGTGGAATAAATTTCAGTTCCTGTGGGAGCTGAAAAATCCATACCCTTATGAAATTTTTTAACTTTGTAGATGGGATCTATGCGCCATCCATAACCGGAGGCTGTGCGACGAAGGTCTTTATTGGAGATTGGCTGAATTGCCGGAGTGCAACGCAACATTTCTTCTTTGCGAAGCGTAAGGTCAATGATTTCATCATATGACTTGCTCTGAACGTAGAGCTGTTTCATGATGACATCTAATTTCTCCGAGGTGTTTATGACAAGATCGGCATTTTCCAGGTTTTCCAGGTGTTTGTATCTGTTCATACCACCAAATCCGGCTCTTCGGATGGAGTTTGGAATCGAATCGGCCTGATAAATAACTCTGTAAATTTTTTCATCTCGCTGTTGTATGTCATCAAGCACAACCTGAATTTGTTGAAGTTTTTTGTCCATTATTTCATACTGCGATTGCAGACGGGAGTTTTCACGAACAAGCTTTTTTTCCTGAGGACTGTCAAAAAAGGAGGAATAACCAAGAAAGAAGAAAACCCCTAAAACAGCGGATAAAACAAAGATTGATAAAACTTTACGGATGATGTAACGCCCCCCCTGATCAACGGGTTCGTAAGTTAACGTTTCAGAATTGTATTTAAACTTAACTTTTGACATACGGTAATTTTTTGTTGTCCAAAAATAGAAAAAAATTTTTTCAGCACCTATTTATTAGAGGATTAATCTAATTTTGTGGGGTCTGAAATTTTTAACATCATTGAAAAGAATTTTGGCCCATGTTAAACAATTTGTCCCTTTGGACTTTTTCAGAGTTCTGCAAAACAGGTAATTATGTTTCGTCTTTGTTCAAAAAAGCATACATGTTTTGAGGACTATTGTACGGAGAAAACATAAAAAGGTTTAATTTTTTTGGCGGAATGTTCGTTTTCAGCCAAACATTAACAAATTACAGTATATGAGAGCAACTGAGGTAAGACAGAAATTTTTCGATTTTTTTAAATCCAAAGAACACATAATAGTGCCTTCGGCACCAATGGTTGTGAAAAACGACCCTACACTTATGTTTACCAATGCTGGAATGAATCAGTTCAAGGATATTTTTCTTGGTAATAAAGAGCCTGTCAGTCCACGGGTGGCCAATGCCCAGAAATGTCTTCGGGTATCTGGTAAACATAATGATCTTGAGGAGGTAGGGCATGACTCCTATCACCATACTATGTTTGAAATGTTGGGAAACTGGTCTTTTGGTGATTACTTTAAAAAAGAAGCAATCGATTGGGCCTGGGAGTTTTTGACCAGTGAATTGAAAATTGATAAAAAACGTTTATATGCTACTGTATTTGAAGGCGACAGCAGTGACGGTCTGAAGAGGGATGATGAAGCTGCAGATTGCTGGAAACAATATTTACCCGAGGATCACATCATCAATGGTAATAAAAAAGATAATTTCTGGGAAATGGGAGAGTCCGGCCCCTGCGGTCCCTGTTCGGAAATTCATATTGACCTGAGGAATGAGCAGGAACGTATAAAAAAGAGGGGCAGTGAGCTTGTTAATAAAGATCATCCTGAAGTTATTGAAATCTGGAACCTTGTATTTATTCAGTTTAACCGGAAAGCTGACGGAGAATTAAATCCGTTACCTCACAAACATGTGGATACCGGGATGGGCTTTGAAAGACTTTGCCGGGTGCTTCAGGATAAAGGGTCTAATTATGACACTGACATTTTCCAGCCTCTTATTCAGCAGATTTCCGTTCTTACCGATATGAAGTACGGGGTCTCTGATGAAAGGGATGTCGCTATGCGGGTAATCGCCGACCATATTCGTACTATTGCCTTTTCTATTACCGACGGACAGCTTCCCTCCAATAATAAAGCCGGTTATGTTATACGCAGAATTTTGCGCCGGGCTGTGCGTTATGCCTATACATTTCTGAATGTTCGCAGACCGTTCCTTAGCGGGCTGCTTCCTGTTTTAATTGATACCATGGGTGATGCATACCCGGAGTTGAAAACACAGAAAGGATTGATTGATAAAGTGGTTCATGAAGAGGAAGAATCATTCTTGAAAACACTTGCCACCGGAATTTCTTTACTCGACAAAATTATTGATGACACCCTGAAAAAGAAATATAAAGTTGTTGACGGGAAAGTTGCTTTTGAACTTTATGATACGTTTGGGTTTCCTCTGGATTTGACAGAGCTTATTTTGTCTGAAAAAGGACTGGTGGTAAATCGTCGTGAATTTGAAGAAGAGATGAATGCGCAAAAGGCCAGAGCCAGAAATGCGGCTGCTGTGGAAACCGGAGACTGGGTTGAGTTGCGTGATGACAAAGAAGAGGAGTTTGTCGGTTATGATTTTCTGGAAACAGAAGTTTATATTACCCGTTACCGGAAGGTTAAAGTCAAAAATAAAGAACAATTTCAACTGGTTTTTAATCTTACTCCTTTTTATGCTGAAAGCGGAGGGCAGATAGGCGATTCAGGATACATCGCAGGTAAGGATGAGAAAATTGATATTATTGATACCAAAAAAGAAAATGACCTGATTATTCATATAGCCGAAAGTATTCCAAAAAATCTGGAATCCGGATTTAAGGCGGTAGTAAACGCAGACAAACGAAAACAAGCAGCCTGCAATCATACAGCTACGCATTTGTTGCACAAAGCATTAAAAGGTGTATTGGGTGATCATGTGGAACAAAAAGGTTCTTTGGTACACCCTGATTATTTGCGTTTCGATTTTGCTCACTTTCAGAGAGTTTCTCCTGAAGAGATTCGCATGGTAGAGAAGAAGGTAAATGCCGATATCCGTGGTAATATTATGATCGAGGAGCATCGGGAAGTGCCTCTGGATAAAGCCCGGGAAATGGGGGCGATGGCATTGTTTGGCGAGAAATATGGAGATGTGGTTCGTACCATCGGGTTTGGTGACTCTGTGGAACTTTGTGGTGGAACACACGTACATGCTACCGGCGAAATTGGATTTTTCCGCATTGTCAGTGAAGGTTCTGTCTCTGCAGGCATTCGTCGTATAGAGGCAGTTACGGCCAATAAAGCAGAAGAACTGACCTATAATCAGAATGATGTTTTGGAAGAAATTGGCAGTTTGCTCAAAAGTAAAGGGCAGCTGCGTAAGAGTATTGAAAATCTTATCAGTCAGAATTCACAGTTATCCAAAGAGCTGGAAGCGATGATGCAGAACTTCCTGAAGATCGAGAAACAGGGAATCATTGACGACGCCATCGATATTAATGATGTAAAAGTAATTGTGAAACAGGTTAAGCCCGAATTGGGGGGTAATCTTAAAGACCTGGCTTTTCAGCTCCGCAATGAAATCGATGGCGAGATGGTTGCTGTATTGGGGACAGAAGTAAAAGGAAAACCACAATTGGCAGTTATTTTGTCGGATAAACTCGCCGGTGAGAAAAACATGAATGCGGTGGAACTGATTCGTTCAGTTGCCGGAGAGATACAAGGTGGCGGGGGTGGACAACCCTTTTATGCCTCGGCAGGAGGGAAGAATCCTGCCGGATTGGATAGTGCTCTTTCGAAGGCTAAAGCATTGATTAAAGAAATACTTGGATAATGTCCGGCAGATGAAGCCGGGAAACTAATTATTGCAATGAGGATGGACAGGACTTTTGATTTGTTGGAAAACCTTAGACTTAACCATGAAAAACCTGATATATTAGTTGCGAAGCGGGAAGGTAACTGGGTAAAATTCAGTACAGCGGATTATATCCGGAATGCACGCAATTTTGCCTTTGGACTCCTGGCAATGGGCTTCCGGAAAGGAGACAAAATAGCTACGGTTTCTAATAACCGGCCCGAATGGAACTTTGTGGATATGGGAATGGCCATGGTGGGTGTTGTTCATGTTCCTGTTTATCCTACCTTAGGTGATGAGGAGTACAAATATGTATTTTCTCACTCGGATGCTAAGATGCTTATAGTTCATGATTTGCCCTCTTATAAGCGTTTGCAGCCCATTGCCAGAAAGATTGCCCGGATAAAAAAGGTCTTTACTTTTAATTATTACGAAGATATTCCCAACTGGACTGAAGTTACCCGGGAAGGCTTTAATGCCAAAGTAAAATATAAAGAACAGTTCGAAAAGATATCTGCTTCTGTCAGGCCCGACGATCTGCTGACCATTATTTATACCTCCGGTACAACAGGCATGCCCAAAGGGGTCATGCTTTCACACCGTAATGTTATGAGTAATGTGGAAGGGGTGGAAAATCTTTATCCTTTGGGACCTTCCGACAGAGTGCTGAGTTTTTTACCGCTTTGTCATGTGTATGAGCGGATGGTAAATTATCTTTTCCAAAAGAAAGCATGCAGCATTTATTATGCCGAAAACCTGGGCACCATTGCTCAGAATATGGCTGAAATAAAAGCCTCTGCTTTTGCAACTGTGCCGCGGGTGATTGAGCGGATTTACGACAGGATTGTTTCTAAGGGAGAAGATTTTCGGGGCATAAAACGAATGATTTTCTTCTTGTCACTCAAACTTGGAGAGCACTACCGTGTAGATGGGAAATATCACTTTTGGTATGGATTACGACTATGGGCTGCCCGAAAACTTGTGTTTTCAAAATGGCAGAAAGTTTTTGGCGGACATCTTAAATTTGTGATTTCAGGAGGTGCCGCCTTGCAACCTCGTCTGAGCCGCTTATTTTTTGCTGCAGGAATTCCTCTGATGGAGGGTTACGGAATGACGGAAACTTCGCCGGTGATTGCAGCTAATCATTTGAGCGAACCTGATTCCTTACGCATTGGAACGGTTGGTCCGGTTCTTAAAAATATTGACGTTAAGATTGATGAGGATGGGGAAATCCTCGTGAAAGGGCCCAGTGTAATGATGGGTTATTATAAAGATGTGAAAAATACCAGTGAAGTTCTGGAAAAAGACGGTTGGCTTCACACCGGAGATATAGGAGCTTTCGACAAAAACAGGTTTTTAAAAATCACCGATCGAAAGAAGGAAATGTTTAAAACTTCAAGTGGTAAATATATTGCTCCTCAGGCCATTGAGAACCTGCTAAAGGAGTCTTTTTTTATTGAGCAGCTAATGGTGGTGGGAGAAAATGAAAAATTTGCCAGTGCACTTATTTCACCTAATTTTGAGTATCTTCATGTATGGGCTAATGATCATCATATTCATTTTCGTGATAACCAGGAACTGGTAAACCATCCCAAAATACAAAAACTGTTTCAGAAAGAAGTGGATCAGTTCAATAAACGACTGGGGAAAACAGAGCAAATCAAAAGGTTCCGCCTGGTTTGTGAACCATGGGGACCCAACACCGGAGAACTGTCGCCAACTCTGAAATTACGGCGTCGCATTATCTACAATAAATATGCTTCACTGTTACGGGAAATATACAGTTATGCCCCCGATGAAGAAAACAGAGGTTCCATAAAATTTAATGACGTATAAACTGCGTTGATAAATGATAAACGATGGCTTTGCTTCCAATGATTTTTTCCTTAAGTCTTTCGAAGGAAGTGGGTGAGGTTACCAATTGTCTGAACATATATCTTCTGAATATCTAACCATTGTAGGACACATAAAACAGCGATATTATGAGCCAATCACTTGAAACAATTGCCACATTTAGTTATGCTCCTGAAATGGGACTGGTAAGAAGTAAACTTGAATCTGAAGGAATTGAATGTTTTGTGAAGGATGAATTGGTTTCTCAGACCTATATTCACAATGCAGTAGGAGGGATAAAGCTTCAGGTAAAGGCTGAAGATGCCGGACGCGCAAAAAAGATTATCGAAGACATGGAGATTTTTGACCAACCGGCAGATCAGCCTCCCAGATTGGGTTCATTTGACCGGGCTACCAGGCGAATGCCTCTGTTGGGCGGTTTGCAGTTATCGGTTCGGTTTTTCGCTTTGCTGGTTCTGATAGCGGTGGTGTTGTCCCTTATCTATGTCATGGTGGTGTTTTGATGTGATTGCCATTGGGGAATACCTGGATTCTCAGATTGTAAATGATGCAGGTGAAGTAATTGCCCGCTCTGTTGCTTTTGTATGTCCCGGAAGAAGTGAACTCTGCAGATCTTCGAAGGTTTATCAAGTGAAAAAAATATATGATAAATTTTGGAATACATTCTTTTTATGAAATATGGCGCCAAAAATTCTGGCGTTATCCCGATCGTTTAATGGCAGTAAAGGCCACTCTGGTGATGGCTGTAGTGACTATTCCGCTGGAGATTGCAGGATTTTCTTTTTTCGCTGTTACACTTGCACTTGGTGTGTTGGCAGGTGCTCTGTCTGAAACCGATGACCATCCAAAGGGACGTGTTAAGTCGCTGCTGTTAAAAGTTTTTGCATTCGGGTTTTCCAGCTTGTCGGTTGAATTGTTAAGTCCCTGGCCTGTGCTTCTGGGACTGGGTTTGGGACTTTCTACCATTGTGTTTATTCTGGCCGGTGGAATGGGCGAACGATACCGGGGCGTGACTTTCGGGGCTATTCTGATTGGAATATATGCAATGATTGGAGCAGAAATAAGTCCTGCCTGGTACTGGCAGCCCATATTGCTTCCGGGAGGAGCATTGTTTTATGGAGTTATCTCTTTGATTTTGCTCTGTTATCGCCCTTATCGTTTGCTTGACGAGCAACTGGGACGTGGGTTTATAGCACTTGCCGGATATATGGATGAGAAATCCGGCCTTTTTCCCAGTGATAAAAAACAACAGAGAGAAATCAGGGGACGACTGGCCTTATTAAATGTTGAAATGGTAAGCACTCTGGAACGGATAAAAGAGGTTTTGAACAGTTACAGGGATGCCAATGAGAGTGACCCTCAGCTTAAGTCACGATTCCACTATTTTATGATTTTGCAGGCTCTTCACGAAAGAGCGGCCAGTACCCATGAACGATATGATTTGTTGAGTAATGAAGTCTCAAACGTTGAGGTCATAGAACTTGCCGGACATACTTTGCACGAACTGGCACATGCTTCGCAAAAATTTGCTGACAGTCTGCTGACAGGAACTGCATTCCGAAATCCCGCATCCCTTAACTGGATGGTTGAGGCCCTTAATGTAAAAACAGATCAGCTGAAGCTTGAAAAAACACATCCGTTTCAGCTTCTGGTGAGTAATCTTACAAGGGCGGGTGTTTCTTTTCAACGATTAGAAGAAATCCCAAATAAATCTGTTTTGCCACGACTTTCGCGTGACGACCGTTCGTTGTGGAAGAGATTCAAAGCCCAGCTAACATTTCAGCACCCGCGGATGCGTTATGCCATCCGGCTTGCACTGTGTTTCTGGTTGGGGTTTTTTATCAGCGAATATTTTAACCTGGATAAAGGAGAATGGATTGTTCTTACCATTTTATTTGTGCTGCAACCCAGCTATAGTGAAACCCGAAGACGATTGTTTCAACGTGTGCTGGGTACGATTACAGGTGTGGTTGCCGGTGTGTTGATTGTAAACCTTCTTACACTGCCGGGTCAGGTCGTTTTGATGCTGGTGTCAGCTTATTTCTTCTTTGTGTGGCTCAAAAAGCAGTATTCGGTGTCAGTGGTTTTCATCACTATTTTTGTATTGTGCGCCTTTAATCTTATCTCCAGCAGGGGAGTGCCTGTAATGCTGCCACGGTTGATTGATACCTTTATCGGAGCTTTTCTGGCCCTTGGAACAGTCCGCTTTCTGTGGCCGCAGTGGCAATATAAACGATTACCCGGACTGTTGGCCGCTGCTCTCAAAAAAAATATTACTTATCTGAAATCAATCTTGTCTGAATATGAATCCGGTGCTTCAGGCGATAATCTGGAGTATCGGATAGCCCGCAGAGAAGCTCATCAGGCCGATAACGCGCTGGCCCTGGCCTGGCAGGATATGCAGGCCGAGCCACGCAAATACAGTAAGTTCCGCCGGAAAGCTTTTAAACTTACTCATCTCAATCATGCTTTGCTTTCTTTTATTTCTGCCCTTGGAGCTCATCGGCAGGTGGAGAGAAATGTTGATCCGTCATTACTGGTTGCCGGCAGGGAGGTAGTGCAGATTTTCGATAATGAAGATTCCACCGGGGAGCGAATTCAAAAGGTTTCTCTTATTGTTCAGGATATTCAGAATGCTTTGCAGAGCAATCTTTATCCTGCGGCAGACAAGCAACAGTTAATTTTGCTATACAACATTGCAGATATTGAAAGACAACTGCTGGAGGAAAGGAAAAAACCCGATGAAGAACTGTGATTTGTCATGGCATGTTTTTCGGATTAATGGTAATATCAAATAAAACAAACCAACCGTGTGAATCAATTTTACCATGGATAATGCTGCTTTAAAAAAGCTATTCCTGTCGGTATTCCCGGTAAGCTGCGGATGCCACTCCTTCTGATACTTCAGTAAATCATGCACCACGGCAAAGGATTTTACCGCCAGGGCGGAAAAGTATACCTATTCGAAGATCATTGAGTAGGGCCGTTCTATGGATTGTTCCAGTTCCCCGAGACCAATGTTCCGGCTAAACCGGTACGTTTCACGGCCATCAAAAAATACCAGTACTGTGGGTACCGCAAAAACCCTGTTCTGCGCAGCTACTTCCGACTGGTTAACAGTGTCACTGTAATACATTGCCATTTTTGGAAATTTCTCCTCAAGCAGATCTTTTACTTTCGGTTTCAATACCTTGCATACATTGCACTGTTGGTTAGAGAAATAAACCAGTACGGCTGCTTCTTTTTTTACAACTTGCTGAAAATGGTCTTTGGATTCAATAATATTCATCCGTATAATATTTATTTATTGAGGCCGGATGGAACCCGCATACAGGAACTTGCACATGTTCTTTTGCGGGAAACATTGTCATGCCCGTTTCATTCGTTTAACTTTTATTTCTTAAGGGCGGATGGAACCCGCATAGTTGATTATTCTCATTCTCTTTTGAGGCAGAGCCACCAGCCAACAGCTGAGAGCTAAGAGCTAACAACTAACAAAACAGTCGCATAAGCCGAAATACCCTTTCCTTCGCCCACAAAACCAAGCTTTTCGGTGGTAGTGGCTTTTATGGAAACCTGAGAAACATCCACTCCCATTACATCGGAAAGTACCTTCTGCATCCCGGGGATAAAAGGGTTGATTTTGGGATGCTGAAGACAGATGGTGGTATCCATATTTCCCAGTTCATATCCTTTATCGCGGATAATCGCCATGGTCTTTTTCAGCAAAATTTTACTGTCGATGCCTTTCAGCCCGGGGTCGGTGTCGGGAAAATGAAAGCCAATATCCCGTAAGTTCAGTGCTCCCAGTAATGCGTCGCAAATGGCATGAATCAACACGTCGCCATCGGAATGGCCCACGGAACCTTTCTCGTAAGGGACTTCGATGCCACCAATCCACAGCTTGTAACCTTCGGCCATTTGGTGTACGTCATATCCCATTCCAATACGTATGGACATATCTTAATTTTTATATCACAAATTTACAAAAAAAAGAGACTGCAACGAAAAATCATCGTGCAGCCTCATTCTCTAAAATTAGTTATCTCATTCCGGTTTTTTCTAACTTC
>CAYOFH010000042.1:0-5669 GCA_964403175.1 uncultured Marinilabiliaceae bacterium | reverse complement strand
TCGTGCAGCCTCATTCTCTAAAATTAGTTATCTCATTCCGGTTTTTTCTAACTTCTAACCTCCAACTTCCAACTTCGAGACTCCAGCTCAATACTGATCAATCATCTGATTCAGATCAAGTCCGAGAGTAAACCGTACAGTATTTGCCAGAGGGTTGTTTTGAACCATGGGGATTATGTAGGAGGCATCTATAGAAAGCATGTTAAATTTAAGGCCGACACCGGCAGTGAAATATTTGCGGTTACCTTTGTTTTCATGCTCATGAAAATATCCTGCTCTGACAGCAAATTGTTGATTATATAGGTACTCCGCACCAAAGCTTACATTGATTTCCTGAAGTTCTTCCTCCATTCCTCCGGGAGCATCGCTGAATGATTGAAACATTCCGGAAATGACAGATACATCATCACTTTGAAATACAGAAGTATTATCCTCTGTTGTTTGATTGCCCGGGGTAGGTACCAGAAGTTTATTAAAATCAAGTGAAACGGTAAGCTCATTATATTGATCGAGTTGGCTTCTCAAAGCTGTGCCCAGTCTTAAGTTGGTTGGGATAAACTGTTCGATATTACCATCGTAGGAAATTTTATTACCAATATTGGATATGTTGATACCGGCACTCAGGTTGGCATCGTTTCCGCCCAGTTCTATTTCATTTTGATAATAAAAGGAGAGGTCTGCTGCAAATGAGTTCCCTGCCTGGTAATTGTCACTTCCGGAAGATCCACTGAGCCCGATCTGCAGGTCGGAACGGATGTAACGAAAAGCCACAGAGCCTGAAAGATGTTCAGAGAGAACACGACTGTATGCTGCATCTATTGCAAACTCGTTGGGCGAGGCAGTACCTTGCTCAACGGCTTCTTCCGACATAAAAGTAATATCGCCTAAGGAAAAATAGCGAATTGACGCACTGACAGTCTGCATGTCATCGAGCCGTTTGTATCCTGTCAGATAATAAAGGTTGATGTCATTTACAAGTTTTCGCAGCCACGGGGTATAAGAGAGAGCAACTCCGGATTCTTTTTCTATAAAAGCATATTTTGCAGGATTCCAATGTTGCGAATTTACATCGGGAGATATGGCCACCCCTGAATTTCCCATTGCCCCGCCTCTTGACTCAGGAGCGATGTCCAGAAACGAAACGGCTGTGCTTATGATGTTTTGTTGTCCGCTAAGGTTGACTTCGTCATCCTGGGCTGTTGTCGTCTGCATCAGGCCAAGAAATAGAAATGCGAAAAGTGCTTTACTGATTGTTTTGTTGTTCATCGTAAGTATTTTTCTTTGTGTTTATTGGGTAGGTAATAATTTCGCAACTACCTGGGTTTCTTCTCCGTTTTGGGGCTTAAGAATTATGCGCACGAAACAGATATTCGAATAATTCCAGCCCGATTGTTCCATAGGTAACTTATAGGGCCCTATCATATTGCCTGATGATATGATCTCATCTTCCACGGTTCCTGTTACTTTCCCCGAATTATCCACAAACTGGATAGTCGCTTTGATTAATGCATTCGGGGCATCTGTTTGCATGCTTAGATTTACCTCCTGCCCGGGTGAAACAGGGTTGGGGAAGACAGATAAATCACGGACATTTAATCCATGATTGTTTGCAACCCTGAATCTTAACGTGGCTGTCGAAGAATTATTGTAGTTATCCCAAACTTTAAGTGTGACGGTATGTGTGCCATCCTCGAGCTTTGGAAGATGATAGGCAAGAGTCCCTTTTTGAAAATGATCGGTATCTGCGTTAAATGCATCATTTAGTATCAGTGGATTATTCGTATCCTCATCAATGACGAGGGTTATGTTATGACCAATCCCGATTCCGGAAGTGTTGATGCCTGATTCATCAAACAAATCGGCATAAAGCATTGGGCGGGAACCGGTAGTCTGTCCGGATTTAAATCCGGGATGATTCATGTATAAATTTATGTCCGGGCCTTTTTCGTCCTGGCCTGCATCATTACTAATGCCTCCAATGATCACATCGGTGAATGCTCCTGCAGCTTCTTCCCCCTCATCTGAAATCGCATAATAGCTTATTCTCCCTTTGTCAAAATTGTATCTGATATCTTTGGGTACAACAAATTCGAATGAGAATTTTCCGTTGGTGACGGTTGCTTCCCCCTGGAAGAGGATATTGGTGAATTCCTTAAAATCAAAGGGCTCATTACTTCCGTTTCCAAATGTTTTTCTGTTGACCGCTTTGTCATAAACAGTAATACTGGCAATTCCTGAATAATCTGTTAACGGATCTCCCAATGGATCTTTTATTATACCGCTTATGCGGTTTTTTGACAAAGCACTGATCGTATCGGGTTGTTCTGAAATATCAATGGTGTTGAGGTCTGATGTGGTAACTTTATTGGCCGGATATATCAGGCGAAGGGCCGGATCGCCCAAAAGGGTAAAGTTAAGTTTGTTGGTATTGGAACCTGATTCCGTTTTGGTTCGGCGCATCATCTCTCCAATTCGCAGGGGTAACCCGTTTTCATCCTTTTCGAAAGCATGATTATAAAAGGCATTGTTTAGTGTAAAATTAAGGCTTGAATATACAATCCGGGTGGTGGATAAAAGGGCAATACCTCCCCCATTGGGGTTTAGAAAAACTTCTTCTCCACCCGATGTAAAATTGTGATTGTCGAAACGACTGAACTCACAGGTGGCGGTAATAAATAGAGGTAGTTTGTTTTTATTGCGCCAGCCATTGATGTCGGTTTTGGTAATGATTTTTTCGTGTGCAAGATTATTCTCGCTTCCGTGACCGGTGTAGTTGAGAATCAGGGTTCCTTCCGAAATGGCTTGCATAACCCTTGTTTTTGCCTCCGGAAATTCTTTTCCTACAGCTCCCGAAGTCATTTTAAAGGCATCAAAATATATCTTGTTCAAATCAAACTGTTCATGATTGGCTGCAATTTTTTGCGTCAGGCGGTCTGCATCCCGCACATGGATATTGAAATCACCATCGTCCCCGATAAAGGTAATTTTGTTTTTCCATTTGCCGGGTTCCTGATTCAACAGGTATGTTTCCGATTTATTTACAGCATTTTCAGCCTGTTGGCTGGTGGATACAGGGAAACGGCCTATGCCGATATCCAACCGGTCATTCCTCAGGTCTGCGCCTTCATTATCGTCCAGGAAACCAAAGAAATCATCAGTTACAAAGGTGTTGGTTTGGTATATGGAATTATCTGACTGATAGGTAGGCAGAGGGGCGGCAGGAGTATTATCAATATTTCGGTTGTCGTAAGTGCCGTCACCGAAAAGTAAGAGTAATTTCGGTGTTTTCGCAGTGTTGTCGCCTGCTCTGTCGTAAAGCATCTTGAGGAAGCTTCGGATGGCTCCCGGATCCGGATGGCCCCATGAGAATTCGTTATATATTTTATCCCTTTCGGCAACCACTACACTCAGGTTTGAATGCTGATTGTGGAGCCTGGCCAGTCGGTTTGCCTGTCCCAAAAATTGTTTGGGAGCTACAATTATCATCTCCGCCGGAGCGGTGGCATGCAGGTTTTGATTGTCAATGTTCTCAATGAATTCAGGTTGAGGAAAAGAATGAGAAGAATTAAAAGCAACATATTCCCTTATTTCATGAGAACGGGCAGTAAAAGTCAGTGTCTGTCCGGAGGTTTCAGTTTGCATACTGATCGCCTGTGCCGGATTGGTTATATCCCAGACGTGATCAGATCCTGATGCTCCGGAAACTTCATATGTGGTAATGTTTCCCGGCGCAACCACTGATTTGTCACGAAATACCAATGAGCCATTGTCAAGGGAAAGGCGCCCTCTACCGTTAATTACAAAGTAATCCAGCCATCCAATGGATGTGGAAGCTGGATTGGTATAGCTGTAGTTAATGTTGAAACGGCTGCTGCCGGGTATGAATGTTTGTTTTCCACTGGCAAGACGTAAATAATATCCCAGATAATCGTTAAGGGATACTGTATTAACGGAAACCGTCAGATTAGCAGATTCACTGATGTCTATACTAAAGGACTGAGCTGAATTGGAGCGGCCGGCTACCTGAGTGTAAAATACTGCTTCCTCTTGTGCTATTATGTTGGGCATTTCCACTTCAAAACTTCTCTCCATAGCTATAGAGTTGTTAAATTTCTCTCCAAACCACTGGCTCCCTGATTTTAATACATTCTCGCTTTCCGACTCGTGGAAATATAGTGCATCGAAGGAATTGGTGGTATTTGAAATTGTCCCCTGTGGGGTTTCGTGTTTTTCGGGTGTCCGGATTTCTTCATTGGTTTCCGACAGAAAGAAAAATGCCATTTGAGAGTATTTGTGTCTTTCAAAATGAAACATTTCATCGTTTTCATTATAATGCCATTTCCAGGTTCCCGGAGAGTAAAAATAAATGGCTTCATCCGAATGTAGGCAGTTGACTGTCTGAAGATCATCCGGACGTTCGCTGCTGTTGTCCATGGGAACCATTTCTCCTCCATTACCATATACCTGAACTTTGGAAGGTGTGGAAAACCCCCAGGATTGCAGTGTTGAGTAGGGGATCTTATGGATGCCCTGTTTTTTGCTGCCAATTTTTACCCATTTACCCGACGAAAGTCTGGAAGAACCGGCGTACCTGGAGGATTCAGATTTCAGCTTTTCTGATGAAGAAGATGAAAATGAAAGCTCTACAGAAAACTGCAACAGTCTCTCCCATTGATTTTCCTGTCTTCTGAAAGGGATTACCTCTATTTCAAGGAATGCCTTTTTTCTGATGGTTACTATCCGGAAGGTGAAGTTTTCCGTAAGATCTTCATCCGTAACATCTGTCAGGTACTTATTGTCCTCTGAAATTTCCCAACTAAGTGGGACAAAGAGGGCTTCTTCAATATTCAGATTCTGCGATGAGATGTTTTCGGGAAGCGGAAAGGATGTTCTGTACACCGGAACACCTGAAGTATCATCGAAGAAACCACTCCCGGCAAAAGGCATTTCGGGATATTCCGGGGCTGTTTTCCATGAAATTTGTTCAAGGAATTTCGTTTTGTC
Organism: uncultured Marinilabiliaceae bacterium; assembly: GCA_964403175.1. Lineage (GTDB taxonomy): Bacteria > Bacteroidota > Bacteroidia > Bacteroidales > Marinilabiliaceae > Marinilabilia. The sequence goes on along the minus strand of CAYOFH010000042.1, from coordinate 665 downwards.
GGTGTTGCCGGGGCTGCTGAACAGAGCACCACTCAGAAAAAACAAAAATATTGTCAGTATGTAGGGGCCTTTCGCCATATAATTTATCTTACTAAATCAGGTTGAATCAGAACACAAAAATAATGTAATGGTTTTAATTTGCCTGATAATTCATAAATCTTCGTATGCAATGTTCACGTATCAGGAAATGCTATCTAACGCAGATAATTTTGATGAAGGAAATAATATTGATAATCTGTTTATTGAAGCAGGCAACCTGCAATTTTTAGTGGTTATCAATTAATTAGTGCACGCTGAAAAAGTCGGTTAGCTGGTATTTACGGGAGAAGCCGGTTGGTGGGGGAGGTTAGCCGCAATTTATGAACCCTGCTTCAGCAGGGTGTTTAAAGGGAGCCACAAACACCCATCTTAACCCGCTTCAGCGGGCTGGTTTGCATTTAGTTGAGCATCGCAATAGATTTTTAGTTAATTAATCTTGTTAGGTGTTTTACTACAAACGGGAAAAAAGGTTTTATTATTTTGTATTCCTTTACAATAGATCGTTAGATTTTTAGATATAAGAATTAAGTTTAATCGGATAATATTGAAGGTCTGTACTTTAATATAAAACCACTTTTAACTATAAATGATTGGTTAAAAGATTCTTGCACAAGGCCTTGCGGGCC
>CAYOFH010000041.1:0-24201 GCA_964403175.1 uncultured Marinilabiliaceae bacterium | reverse complement strand
ATATCTACTTTCTTCATGGTATTCTGAAGCGGCCCTATGAGCGTCTCATCCACACGTCCTACCACTTTTTTGATGTAAGGACTGGTTTCAAATATTACAATATAATTGAACTTTTCGGGGTTGGTAATAAACCATTTAACGATTGCCCCAAACACATTGAAAGAATATTCCCGGGCCGATTCCTGATTATATTCGGTAACACAGTCTTTCTCTATTTCAAACATCATAGCCTTATACAAATCAACGATCAGTTGATCTTTACTATCAAAATAGTGATAAAAAGTTCCTTTAGCAATCCCGACTTTTGCAATCAGAACATTTATTGAGGCCGAAAAACCCACTTTTACAAATAGCTTGGTGGCCTGTCTGTAGATTTTATCTTTTGTTGATTTTTCTTGCATCAGGAAAAATTAAAATTTCAGTGTAAAATTAAAAAAACAGATGAGGGGAAATATTGCAAAATAGAAATTTAGCAATTTGTTAACAGGTGTGGGCATGAAGCATGGAGAGTGATGATTGGGAATGGAAGTATAGGCTAAAAGTTAGAAGATGGAAAGGCTCTTAAATGTCCGAACAGACCAATAACTTAGACGAATTTTATACTGATAAAAATGATCAACCTGGCTATGAATTGAACAAGACTTTGATCCTCTCAAAAAAAAATCGTTCCGCAAAAGTTACGAAACGATTTTTCTATAAATATTATACAGTATTTTATTTCTCCAGCTCTTTCCAAACGAGGGCACTGGCACCAACGATGGCAGCATCACCTAATTTTAATTTGGAAGGCAAAATTTTTATTTTATCCTGAAAAATAGGTAATAAATGACGATTCATGCTCTCGTATGCAGGCTTGAAGATATAATCACCGGCGGCAGTAGGCCCGCCAAAGAGGAAAATAGCCTCTGGTGCCAGATGATGTACCGTATCGGCGAGTCCCTGTCCAAGGTATTCTCCGGTTTTTTGGAATACTTCAAGAGCTATTTTGTCACCCTTTTCAGCGGCATCATAAATCATTTTTGAAGTTAAATCCTTATAAGACTTGTCTGCCAACAAACTGTCTTCAGCATTGTAATGAGCAATAAGTTCAAAAGCGGTACGTTTCATTCCCGGTGCCGAACAGTAAGCTTCAAGGTGTCCGAGAGCTCCACAGCCACAAACTCTTCCGCCGGGAACCAGGGTAGTGTGGCCACACTCTCCGGCAAAACCATCATGTCCGTATACCAGATCTCCGTTAACAATAATACCACTACCAACACCGGTACCGAGGGTAAACATCACAAAGTTTTGCATGTCTTTGGCACCACCATAAACCATTTCACCGATAGCAGCTGCATTAGCATCATTGGTCAGAGCTATAGCATATGAGTCGGGAAAATGTTTTTTTAGCGAATCAACCAGATGAACCACTCCTTTGAATGACAAATTGGGAGCATATTCAATGGTTCCGTTGTAATAGTTACCATTGGGGGCACCAACTCCGATACCAAGAATGTCAGTAGTCTCATTCATCAGCTTCAATGATTTAATCAGTTCATTGATTTCGGCAGCCAGATCGGTCATGTACTTATCAAAATCCCCATGTTTGGGTGTATCGATAGTGCGATTGATCATCACATTTCCATCCTGATCCACAGCCCCTATTACGGTATTGGTTCCGCCAATATCAATTCCTATTGCAATTTTCTTCATAGTTATAATTTTTAAAAACGCATTAAAATTTGTTACAATATATAACAGATCTTTAGACTTACAAAAAAGACCCAGGTTATATTAATTTGATAAACAATATTTTAGTGTAATCATACATCAATTTACACAGATTGATTCACAAGCAATTACAATTTTGATTCCGGTAATGCAATATAACTAAAAAAAGCCGGAAGCCATAATGCTTCCGGCCTTTATGTAGTTATTCTTCAGTCTTAGGATGTGCGAATAGCATGACCTTTCGTAGCATAAAAGAAAATGTAAATGTAACAGATAGCTGGTACAATAAATGCCCATGTATAACCTACCGAGTCGGCAATCACGCCCATCAGTGGTGGAATAACCGCACCACCAACAACCAGTGAATTAATAATACCGGAAGCAGAGGCCATTTCATCTCCATCAAGATCCTTTACAGCAAGGGAGAAGATATTGGGGAACATAATAGAGTTGAATAAACCAATCGAAATAATTGTCCACAATGCCACTTCACCCGTTGTAAATGTGGTGATAAGTGAAAGTGCAGCTGCAACCAGAGCAAATACAGCCAATGTACGGGCAGCTTTTCCTCTGCCCAGCTGCATAATCAGGAAGTTAACCAAAGCAATAACAGTAAATATTTGTCCTGCACCAAAATTCCATGTTGCTATTGAAAAACCTTCAGAAGTATCGGCAGTAACAAAAGCTCCCGAAACCAGAGCCAATATCAGAACACCGGCCACCATCATATACTTTCTGGCTTTACTCTTAATTTCAGAGAACATGATAGCACCGAAGAAGCGGCCAACCATAGCGCCACCCCAATAGATAGCTGCATAGGTAGAAGCCTTTTCAGGATCAATGCCACCGGAAAATCTCAGATAATTCACAATTAAACCGGCATTACCTACCTCAGCACCTACATAAGCAAAAATACCAAAAGCTCCCAGAATAACGTGCGGATACTGCCAAATACTCTTTCTTTCGCCTTCCTTTTTGTTACTGGTAAGGACAGGAAGCTTAATCATAAATAAAACCACCGCTACTGCAATAACAATAATTGCCATGGTTATAAAAGGGAAAGGAACGCGCTCGGCAGCAGCAAGACCATGCTCCGGAGTCATTAATGATTCATCAGCAGGTAATCCCAGTCCCCTGAAAATAGCTACAGCAATAATCCAGGGAGCAATCATCGTTGCAACTGAATTTAACGCCTGAGTAAGGTTCAAACGACTGGAAGCTGAACTCTCGGGTCCCAGTGCTGTAACATAAGGATTCGCAGCCACCTGGAGAAAAACAACTCCTGCCGCTAAAATAAATGTTGCAATCAAAAACATCGGAAATGAAGGAATTCTGGCAGCAGGCCAAAAAAGTAAACTTCCGACACCCATCAAAAGCAAACCAAGAACCACAGTCCATTTGTAACCAATTCGTGAGACCAGTTTTCCCGATGGAATAGATAAAATGGGATAGGTAATAAAGAATGCTGAAGATAATAACTGAGCCGTCCACTCCGGCAAATCAAAAATTGCTTTTACCGGCGCTGTCATCGTGATAATAAATGTCGTGGCAAAACCAAAAATAAAGAAAACGGCACCGAAAACACCCATGCCCAGTCCGTAATTACTGTTTTTCTGTTCCATAAGTTCTATTTAATTTGTGTGTGTGAAATTCGAATTGCAATAATACCGTAAATTTGCTTTTTTTACAAAACTTAACAGGAATAAATTCCATCTAACACTAATTAACCTGCAATATTGACTTCGCCGAGCTTCGTTCCAAGAATTATAAAAAGACATTCAAATATCAAGACAGTAGATCGTTAGATTTTTAGATATGAGATTTAAGATAAGTGCTATAGTACTGATAATCTCTCTGTTGATGAAAATATATAGCAATTTGTATGAAAGTGATGCCTATATATTACAAGAAATTAACGGACTTTTTTGAAGAAGGTTGTATTTTCGGATATCTCACTAATAAAAAAGAGCCACACTGGAAGAACTTTTTACATTCTCCGGGTGTGGCCCTGTTTGTTTTATAAATTAATGACAATTATTCTTCTGCTGTACCATACTTATATTCCACCTCTATCTGTGAAAAGGGCATAGCATAAAATCCCTGATTCTTGAAAATCAAGTCCACTTCTGTCAACTCTTCAACCTGCAGAGACTCCAATCGGAAACTCATAATTCCACGATAACGTTCCAGCATTTCATCTCCTTGCCCGTCGTGTCGGACTTCCAAATAGATTTTCGAAAGGTCATCGGTTTGCTCTTCGGGATCCTTAACGACACTGATGTAATGAATTTCGCCATTTCCATAAAACGAGAAGTCAATATTCAGGAAATCACCACTTACCCATATATCATCGATAAAAATCTGATCATCACCTATAGTATCACGGTTTACATCGTTCAGTTCCACAATATCTTTGAGTTTGACCTCCTGAATACTGTAAACATCTACCAGGTAATCATACTCATCGGCTTCGTCGCCTTCTTCATTTACCGAATAATTTACCATTATCCGTGTGTCTTCTTCATATTCAAATTCCGCAGGATAGTTCACAAATTCCAGCAAAAGTCCTGAATCCGTAAGAACACGTACTTCATCTGATGCTCCCATCTTTACAACGCCCATTTCAAGATACTGTACAGGTGAACTTTCCTGAGTGTCATCAAGACAGGAAGTGAATCCAATTCCAAAAATTAGGGCAACAGATAATGCAAAAAGAAACTTTCTCATAATTCTCTCCTCTGATATTTAATTTAACAATGTTATTAACTCGAAAAGTATCATCATATAAACTATTTTCTGATACTTTAATCGGTTTACTTCAGAAAGAAGATGAAAAAAAGAATAATGGTTGCGTAAAAAAATACAATTATTCCACGTAAGTTACCTCCAGGTCAATAATCCGGGGGGTGTAGTCCTGTGTCCAAAGGCTGGAAGATACAAAAACTCTGGCCTTGGAGCCATAAGTCATGTGGCGGATAGCCAAATCAATTCCGGAAAACAATCCATCGGAAGGATTTACCTCTCCTACGGTGTAGGTTCGGGGATTTTCACTATGGTAATTGGAACTGTATGGATAAATAAAAGGAACACCTACAGAATCACGGGTTATTTCATAATAAACATAACGAAAACCCACCTTTTTTCCAACCTCAACAGAATCGCTGGTTCCTTCGAGCAGTTCAAAAAATAAATATCCATCCGTTTCCAGGCGATTTATCGAATCCCCGTCGGCGGCAAGAGTATCCTCAACTGTAAGCAGATATTCTTTCATCAGATCCTGCTCATCCTGAATCATTTCTTTCGTGTTGATGGTGTATCCTTCGTCACAGGATGTTACTAAAACACTCCCGGCAATCACTGAGGCTATTATCAGCAAATTAAAAATATTCTGCTTCATGTAGTTTTTCTTGTTTATATTATTAATCGCAAATAAAGTTATTTTTCTGAATTATCACAAGCCAACAGATCCTGTGATGTAGATTTGTTTAAAATGGGCGGTAGTGAACCAACTATACCTGAAAAAAATCAGTTTTTAACGTCAACTACCTCTATATCGTAACGAATTATTGCCCTTGCAGGTATCTCATCATCATCACCAATGAGGCCGTGCGCCAAATGAGGCGGCATAATAAATCTTGCTTTACTTCCATTTTTCAACAGTAAAATACCCTCCTCCAGACCGGATTCCACTCCTCCCCGACCTACTTCAAACTCGCGTGGACCTTTTTCATCAGAATCGTAGCAAACTGTTCCGTCGAGCAATTTTACCTCATACTCAATGGTCACAATCTGACCACGTTTTATATCGGGCCCGTTACCGGGGATATCAATAATATACCATAACCCGGTACCTGTCCTTTCCATTTCAATATTTTGTGAATCGAGATAAGCCTTAATTCTGGCTTGTTCCTTAGCCACGAGTGAACGATTTACTTTAATATAAGTTTCCAATGGTATTTCAGTGTTTTGATTGTCTTCATTCCTGTTTTGAGAACCTGAACAACTACTAACTGACATCATCAAAATGAACACCATGACTTTGGAAACAACCGACAAAAATCTCATCTCTTTTTAATTTTATTAATGAAACCAGGCAATGTATCCCGGAACCTCTGTAAGGCATCTTCTAATGTACCGTTCCATTCACCCCCGGCGGCATTTTTGTGACCTCCACCGGAAAAATACTGTTCAGAATACAAATTGACAGGCACATCATCTCTTGACCTTAATGAAACGTTAACGTATTTTCCTTTTTCTTTTTCGGTAAAAAGAGCGGCTATATCAATCCCTTTCAATCCCAGGGGATAATTCACAAATCCTTCGGTATCGCCAGGTTTATAATTGTATTTTTTCAAATCGTCATTTGACAATGAGAAAAAAGCAGCTCCACAGTCAGGCATTAACTCCAATTTATTACAAAGAACGTGCCCAAGAAGACGCATGCGCTCAAGAGAATTGTTTTGAAATATTTCTTTATGGATTTTACTTTTATCAATTCCTCTGCCCACCAGATCAGCAACAGCCAGATAAGTTCTTGGATTGGAGGAATTGTAGCTCAACATACCTGTATCGGTAATAATTCCGGCATACAAACTCTCTGCCACTGCCAGATCAATATGAGATTCCCAGTTCAGTGCATTGATTAAATGATAAGACAATTCGCATGTTGATGAGACAAACACATCGCTAAACATGACATCGGCAATATGATCAGCAGGATCCGGATGATGATCGATAAGCACCCGTGGGGTTGACAACCCCGAAACAGCATCCGCCATATCTCCGGTGCGTTTAACATCATTAAAATCGAGAAACATCATCAATTCTGCGTCTGACAGAAGTTTTTCTGCCTTTTCCCGATTATTTTCATGTACCACAATCTGTAAATAACCAGCCATCCATCGAAGGTTTTCAGGTACTTCATCAGGAACAACTACAATAGTATTTTTCCCTCTATTCTGAAGCAAACGACTCCACCCGAGAACACTCCCAATGGCATCTCCGTCAGAGCTTTTGTGGGGAATCAAAACAATTGATGAAGCATTATCGATCATTTCCCGAAATCGGGATAAATTTTCATTGTTAAAAGTCATTGGCATTTATATCTAAAGATACAAAGGTAATAAATTACTCTCCTTTCGGAAAAATTCATATTTTTATACTTACGAACAAGCATTTAATTTTTTTACTGATGAAACGAGCATGGCAACGATTACCACAATAGAACATGTATAATGTTCTGGCATGCGGGTTCCATTCAGCCAATAACTTAGGTAACAATTATACGAATGAAAAAAGGAAATTTTACACTAACAATGATTAAACCCGGAGCCGTAAAAGAAAATCATGTGGGAGATATAATCTCCCACATAGAACACGCCGGTTTTCGCATTGTTGCCCTCAAAATGACACAAATGCCCAAGGAAAAAGCGGAAGTTTTTTATGAGGAACACAAAGAAAAACTCTTTTTTAATGAACTGGTCACATTCATGAAATCGGGTCCGGTGGTGGCTGCCATTTTGGAAAAAGAAAATGCAGTGGCTGATTTCAGGAAACTTATAGGCTCCACCGATCCGGCAGAGGCAGAAGAAGGCACGATCCGAAAGAAATTTGCCAGATCCAAGACCCACAATGCAATACATGGATCGGACAGTGACGAAAATGCTTTACGGGAGGCTTGGTTTTTCTTTAGCGAGATGGAACAGTTTAGCTAGACTTTTTGATGATAATTTAGACGAACACTCTCCATTTCTCCATGTCTTAATGATATTGTCGTTGCAAGTGACTCTACCTAACCGGCGGCGTACCCCGCTTTGTAGTAATAATTACGACCCCGTTCTCTGCATCCGGCCCATATCTTTCAACAGCCTTTTCTCCTTTTATCACCCTTACTGACTTAACATTATACTGGGGCACTACAATGTATTCTTTCACAATCTTATCATCAATAACAAACAAAGGCATTTTTTCATCTAACCCTTTTTCCTTCAGGGTTTGTATAAAAGCACGTTCTTCCTCCGATAACTGGAAATCAACCGGTATCAATACGCGGGAATTCACATCCTGTCGATCTTTACGTGCCGGCTTCCAATCCTGCATCAACCTGACCAGCCTTAATGCTTCACTGTCCAGTAAGGGATCAACACCCTTCTCAATTTCAGGTTCCAAAAGCTTACCTTCATCTGTAACAATAGCAGATATTTCGACCGTTCCTTCCAACAGATCAAACCTTGCCTCATCAGGATAGTCCATAAACCTTTGATGAAAAGCGGATACACTGCGTGGTTTACCTTTAAATACAGGCTCTTTATCAACCTGATCATAAACCTTTTCTGTCTGACCAATAGCCAGAGATGCTAATCCGAACAAAAGGGAAAATAAAATTCCGGAAAATAATTTTTTGTTTTGCATGGTGGGAATTTTTAGAAATTAGAATTCAGAAATAAAATACTAACCTGTTTTACAATAGATCGTTAGACTTTTAGATATAAGATTTAAGCTAAATCAATAACATTGAAAATCTGTACTTTAAGGTAAAAACTAATTCGCTTGCAAACGCTTGAACGTTAGGTTTTTATAAGAGTTTGACGAACTATTGGTTTTATAGACTAGATAATAACTTGCCAGGCAGAAGCCGCAAACTCGAAACCTAATGCTGAAAATAAGTATTAAATTGCCTGATAACCTTCACGAAATGAAGCACATCAATAATTGTACCAATTAAAAAGAGAAAAGATCATTGCTGGAATAAAAAATTAACAACAAATTTGCAAAAATTCAATCTCACATGTTATCCACCACGAAAAACCTGCTAAAACTGCATCTTGTAGTGTTCATTTATGGTTTTACTGCTATTTTAGGAAAACTCATAACTCTCAATGCCGATGAATTGGTTTGGTACCGTATGCTGATTGCTTTTCTGACACTGGGAATAATCCTTAAAGTCAAAGGTCGTAAGTTGGGGGTTAGCTGGCCAACATTTCTGCGCCTAATTGGAATTGGATTTGTAGTGGCCTTTCACTGGATAACTTTCTTTCATGCCATAAAAATCAGCACAATATCTGTAGCTCTTGGGTGTCTTGCCTCTACAACACTTTTTACCAGCCTTTTGGAACCCGCCCTGGTGCGTCGTCCTCTGGTCTGGCTCGAAGTAGTAACCGGAATTTTGATTATTGCCGGACTATATATGATTTTTCAGTTTGAGCCCGATCACATCACAGGAATTATAACAGCACTTATATCAGCTTTTCTGGCAGGCTTATTTACTGTTTTAAACAAAGTAATGATTGCGAAACACCGGCCCCTGGTGATCAGTTTTTATGAAATGGGCGGCGGCTTTATTGGAATTACACTTTACCTGCTGGTTAGTGATACTTTCAATGCCGGACTTCAACTACCGGTTTGGACCGACTGGCTTTTCCTGATACTTCTGGGAGTTGTTTGCACTGCCTATGCCTTTGCAGAAAGTGTTAAAGTAATGGATGTATTATCGGCTTACACTGTAGTTCTAACCATCAATCTTGAGCCTGTTTACGGTATATTACTGGCTTTCGTCTTCTTTGGAGATTCTGAACTCATGTCGGCAGGATTCTATTTAGGAACACTGACTATTCTGGCCGCAGTATTTTTATTTCCCGTAGTGAACAAGAAATTCATTAAATACAGAAGAGAAACAAGTTAGTAGTTTTTTAGTCAAGAGGCTATATATGCTTCATGCTTTTCCTATTTTACAACTTTATTCCTTGCCTGCAGCAGTTGCTTCATAGCTTGTTCAATAGTTGTCCGCGGAGAAGCCACATTTAGCCGGTGAAAATTTTGTCCCTGAGTTCCAAAGGTCGGACCATAGTTTAGTCCCAGACGAGCTTCCTCAATAATAAATTTCCTCAATTTAACATCCGGCATTCCCCATGCAGAAAAATCCAACCACATTAAATAGGTTGCTTCAGGAGCATGAACACAAACTTCATGCATATTACTATTTACAAAATCCAGCACATACTCAATATTTTGCCGTATATAATGAAGCAATGCTTCAAGCCAGGGCTCTCCATATTGGTAAGCTGCTTTTAATGCCTCAGCCCCAAACATATTGCCTGTAAACAAATGATAGGCCTGAAGTTTTTTTTGCATAGCCCTTCTGATTTTTTCATTTGGAGCAACAATATAAGAAGTATTTAATCCGGCAATATTAAAAGACTTACTGGGAGCCATACAGGTAAGTGAGTTCTCTGCAAGATCCTGACTAATAGATGCAAGAGGGATGTGAGGTTGATCTCCGTGAATCAGATCGGCATGAATTTCATCCGAGATAATCAATACATTATTGTTTAAACAGATCTGCCCAAGTGTGATAAGCTCCTCGCGACTCCATACTCTGCCAACAGGGTTGTGCGGATGACACAAAATCAACATTTTTACATCATCGGAAGCAGTAACCTTCTTTAAATGATCAAAATCCATGCGATAGCATGTTTCGGTATTTAACAAGGGATTTTCTTCAATCATTCTTCCGTGATCCTTGATAACATCGAAAAACGGAGGATACACCGGCGGTTGAATAATAACTTTATCTCCTTTATTAGTAAAAGCCTGAATTGCAAGAATTAATGTAGGCACTACTCCGGGCATAAACTCCAACCACTCACGCGCCACACACCAATGATGTCTTTTCCCCAGCCAGTCTACTACAGACCGAAAAAAATCCTCATCACGACAGGTATATCCGTATAACGGATGTTCAGCTCTCTCACGTATTGCAGCAGAAACCTCCTTCGGTGCCTTAAAATCCATATCGGCCACCCAGAGGGGAATCACATCATTGGTTCCAAATAAACGCTCTCTGAATTCCAACTTAATGGCGTTGGAGCCTGATCGGTCTATAATTTTATCAAAGTTCATAATCGACAAATGGTTAAAACTTTAGAAGTTGGATGACAGATAAATCATATTTTACTATTATTCATTATTTTAACACAAAGAACTTTCAATTCATAAACGGTTAACTGTCAGCTTCATACAAAATATAACTGGCTAATTTGTAATACAATAATAACAAAAAAAGACATCTGTACCAAAAGGTACAAATGTCTTAAATATCTGTTTTGCAAAAGCAAAAATCTTTTAAGCTACTCTGCTTGTATCAAAAAAGAGATACTCTCTGTAGCACTGTTTCCGGCAGCATCAATAACTTCAATATTCAAAGTGTAAGTTCCTTCCATGGCATCGTCAGGAATGGGACCGAACACTTCCTCTCCTGAAAAAGAATGACTCTTACCGGAAAGTTCAAAACCTTTAGGGTTTGGTTGCCAAACCTGTGGATCATCAATACTTTTTAAAGATGAAGAACTCTTCAAATCAGTTGTCAGTGAAAAAAAGCAGGTATCAAGGGCAACATTATCGGTAAGTTCTCCGGTGACTACAAAGGCATCTATAGCTCTGTTAAATGTTTCATCTTCTCCGGGTGATGTAATGCTAATAACCGGATTCTCATTATCTACAGGATCTTCACCGTTATCATCATCATCACTGCCACAAGCAGCAAAAACAAATGAAAACATAAAAGCCATCAAGAACAAATAGGGATTTAATCGATTCATTTTCATAAAACTTTGATTAATAAATACAAACTATTTTAATTTATACTCCTGATAAACAGACTTAATACCATCCTCCAGCAAAATTGATGCTTTAAAGCCAAGACTATTCAATCTCGAAACATCCAGCAATTTTCTGAAAGTACCATCAGGCTTGGTATCGTCCCAATCAATATGCCCTTTAAAACCGGTAATTTTCTTCACCAGAGAAGCAAGTTCTGCAATGGATTGATCTTCTCCCACTCCAATGTTTATGTGAGTATTCCTGATCTCTTTAAGACCTCTTTCCTTTACAATATCCTCAAAACTCACCTCATTCATCAAAAAAATACATGCTCTGGCAAGGTCAGTGGAGTGCAGAAATTCACGCCTTGGTTTCCCTGTTCCCCACAATTTTAATTCCACTTTGTCTTCAATGCGAAATATACCAAACTTCTCCAAACTAACCACAAGATCCGAATCGGAGGCTGTAAAATTAATACCTTCTACGGGTCTTTGTCTAAAATCGTTACGGATGCCTTCAATATCATTATTCATAAGCATATCAGCCAGGTGCATTTTCCGGATTAAAGCCGGTAACACATGCGATCCCAAAAGATTGTAATTATCATTTGGCCCATATAAATTGGTAGGCATAACAGAGATAAAATCTGTTCCGTATTGCAAATTATATGATTCACACATTTTCATTCCTGATATTTTGGCAATAGCATACGGCTCATTTGTATATTCAAGCACATCGGTAAGAAGATGTTCCTCCTTCATAGGCTGAGGACAAGCTTTGGGATAGATACACGAACTGCCCAGGAACAATAATTTTTTCACTCCTGATTTCCATGAGAAGTGAATGATGTTATTCTGAATTTGCGTATTCTGATAAATAAATTCCGCTCTGTAGGTATCATTGGCTAAAATACCACCAACCCGTGCTGCTGCCATAAATACATATTCAGGTTTTTCATTCAGAAAAAATCCCTCAACCGCCTTTTGATCGAGTAAATCAAGTTCAGACCTGGAACGAAGGATAAGATTATTATATCCAAGGGCCTTTAATTCTCTTATTATAGCCGATCCCACCAGTCCGTTATGTCCCGCTACAAATATTTTGCTGTTTTTATCCATTATTCGTAATAGTTCAATGTTTGGTACCCTCCATCATTCAGGAACTTATCGCGCTTCATTAATTTCAAGTCACCTGCCATCATATCCTTAACAAGGCCTTTCAAATCATATTCAGGTTTCCAACCAAGCTTTTCGTTGGCTTTGGAAGGATCTCCAATCAACAGATCAACTTCGGTAGGACGAAAATACCGGGGATCCACCTCCACTACACATAATTCTTTTTCAAGCTGATAATCAGGATTATTACACGCTACCACATATCCTTTTTCTTCAAGTCCTTCTCCTCTGAATTCGATGTCAATTCCCGCCTCTGCAAAAGCAAGTTTTACAAACTCACGCACTTCTGTGGTCACTCCGGTAGCCACTACAAAATCCTCCGGCTTATCCTGTTGCAACATCAGATACATGGCTTTCACATAATCTTTTGCATGCCCCCAGTCCCGTTTGGCTGACATATTTCCCAGATATAACTTTTCCTGCAAGCCAAGTGCTATTCGGGCGGTAGCCCTGGTAATTTTCCGGGTAACAAAAGTCTCTCCCCGAATGGGTGACTCATGATTAAAGAGAATCCCGTTACAGGCGTACATATCGTAGGCCTCGCGGTAGTTAACCGTAATCCAGTAACCATAAAGCTTAGCCACAGCATAGGGAGAACGGGGATAAAACGGCGTTTTCTCGGATTGGGGAACTTCCTGTACCAGTCCGTAAAGCTCACTTGTAGATGCCTGATAAAATTTGGTTTTTTTTGTCAACCCAAGCAGTCGGATTGCTTCAAGTATCCGAAGCGTTCCCACTCCATCCGCATTGGCAGTATATTCAGGAGTATCGAAACTAACCTGCACATGCGACATAGCCGCAAGGTTATAAATTTCATCCGGCTGTACCTCCTGAACAATACGAATCAGGTTGGTTGAATCGGTAAGATCACCATAATGCAGAAAAAAGTTCCGGTTTTCTACATGCGGATCCTGATACAAATGATCAATCCGCTCGGTATTAAATAGTGAACTACGCCTTTTAAGTCCGTGAACAATGTATCCTTTTTTCAAAAGAAACTCAGAAAGATACGCGCCATCCTGACCAGTAATTCCGGTAATAAGTGCTACTTTTGCCATCTGTTATTAAGGTTAAATGTGCTAATTTCAAAAAACTACAAATTTACAATAATTGAACTACTCTTCAATGTATACGGGAGATATTCTTAACGGAGTTTTTAATCCTGCATTTTTAACTTCGTTGAACTTCATTTCATAAATTATTTATTACACCATGGTTTTTCATGAAAAGATCAGGTCAGACTTTTACAGATAAGTTTTCCCAATACCATTGAATAGCCTCTTTCAAACCATCTCTAACCTGATAATCAGGATTGTATCCCAGAAGTTTTCGGGCCTTCTCCACCGATGCCAATGAGTGAGGTACGTCTCCCTGTCGTTCCGGTCCATAATGAATTTGAACATCCGCAATAGCCTCATCATATTGAGAAAGAAGACTTTTAAGATATCCTATCAATTCATTAAGAGATGTTCTGGTGCCACAGGCCACATTATACACTGTGTTAACCGACTCCGGATTTTGAGTAGTTGCTGCAAGCTCATTAGCCTGAACCACATTAGCAACATAAGTAAAGTCACGGGAGAAAGTTCCGTCGCCATTCACCACAGGAGATTCATGCGCAATAAGAGCACTTACAAATTTGGGAATAACTGCTGCATAAGCTCCATTGGGATCCTGCCGAGGTCCAAAAACATTAAAATACCTGAGTCCAATAAGTTCCATGCCGTAAAGCTTTGCAAAGACATCGGAATACAACTCGTTCACATACTTGGTAATGGCATAAGGTGAAAGCGGCTTGCCAATTTTATCCTCCACTTTTGGCATTATCTCACTATCACCATAGGTTGAGGAACTTGCAGCATACACAAAGCGTTTTACTTCCGCATCTCTGGAGGCCACAAGCATATTCAGAAAACCACCCACATTCACATCATTCGAAGTAACAGGATCACTTATGGATCGGGGTACAGAGCCCAGGGCCGCCTGATGAAGTACAATATCCACACCGGCAACCGCCTTCCGGCAGTCCTCAAGGTTACGAATATCCCCCTCCATCAATATAAATGAAGATTTATGAAGGAAAGCACTTATATTTTCGGGTTTGCCTGTTGAAAAATTATCAAGACATATTACCTGGTTGTTTTGTTTCAATAGTTTCTCAATAATATTGGATCCAATAAACCCGGCCCCACCGGTTACCAGGATTTTTTTTTCTGATATTTCTTTCATTCGTTTAAAATTTTGTAATTACCTGATAAAAAACTAATTAAAAATTTGAGAACGAATGGAACCGCTTCGCTCTCGCATAATATTTTTTAATCATATTCTTTTGTAATATTATGCTTAAAAAATATCATGCTCGTTTCATCCGGATAAGAATTTTTTATTAAGGTCGAATAGAACTCAAATGCAAGAGTTTACACATGTTTTTTTGAAACAAACATTTTCATGCTGGTTTCATTCCAAACTATTCCCTGTAAGATAGGTTATCGTACTTCCTAAACATGACGATCGAATAGTTGTTTTAATACAGGAAGTATTTTGTCTGTAAATTTCCAAAAAAAAAGCGGCAATTGCCGCTTTTTTTTATCTACTTAAACTTACTTTGCGTAATTAATAGCTCGCGTCTCCCGTATTACAGTAATCTTAACCTGTCCGGGATAAGTCATTTCTGTCTGTATTTTCCTGGCAATATCGGCAGATAACTGATCAGCTTCATGATCACTGACTTTTTCACTGCCCACGATCACACGCAGTTCACGACCTGCCTGTATGGCATAGGTCTTCAATACCCCAGGGTAGGAAAGTGCCAGTGTTTCCAAGTCCTTCAAACGCTTAATATAAGCCTCTACTACCTCGCGCCGGGCTCCCGGACGGGCGCCGGAAATAGCATCACATACCTGAATAATTGGTGATATCATGCTGGTCATTTCCACCTCGTCATGATGAGCCCCGATGGCGTTTGCAATATCCGGCTTTTCTTTATATTTCTCGGCCAGTTTCATACCAAGAATAGCATGCGGCAAATCAGGATCCTCATCACTTACCTTTCCAATGTCATGCAGCAATCCTGCCCTCTTGGCCTTTTTGGTGTTCAACCCCAGTTCCGATGCCATGATAGCACAAAGGTTAGCAGTTTCCCGGCTGTGTTGCAGCAGATTCTGACCATAAGAGGAGCGATATTTCATCTTACCTATCAGCTTGATAAGCTCCGGATGTAATCCGTGAACTCCCAGGTCAATGGCTGTTCGCTTTCCATTCTCAATCATTTCTTCTTCCACCTGCTTACGTACCTTATTTACCACCTCTTCGATACGGGCAGGATGAATTCGTCCATCGGTAACCAACTGATGAAGCGCCAGGCGGGCCACTTCTCTGCGCATGGGATCAAATCCTGAAAGCACAATTGCTTCGGGAGTATCATCTACGATAATTTCCACGCCCGTTGCGGCTTCCAGTGCCCTAATATTCCGTCCTTCCCGGCCAATAATACGACCTTTAATTTCATCAGAATCGATATGAAAGATGGTTACTGAATTTTCAATGGCTGTTTCGGTTGCTGTGCGCTGAATTGTTTGCAGAACAATACGTTTAGACTCTTTAGTGGCATTAATTCGGGCCTCATCCATAATGTCATTAATATATGACATGGCCTCAGTTTTGGCTTCTGCTTTTAGCGATTCCACCAACATCTCCTTAGCTTCCTCGGCCGACATCCCGGATATAGCCTCAAGTTGCTCCACTTGTTTCTTGTGGGTACGATCCAGCTCTTCACTTTTTCTATCTACCAGTTCAAGTTGCTGATCCAGATTCTCCCTGATTACATCAATTTCTTTCTTTTTGCGCTGCAACTCTTCCATTTTCTGAGAAAAAGTAGACTCTTTCTGCTTTAATTTATTCTCAGCAGTCACAATTTTTGTATTGCGCGCATTTATTTCCTTCTCGTGTTCTGCTTTCAATTGCAGAAACTTCTCTTTGGCCTGAAGTATTTTATCTTTTTTAATAACTTCAGCCTCAATCTCAGCCTCCCGGATTATTTTTCGGGAACGGGACTTCAGTGCAGAATAAATGAGCACCCATGTCAAACCGCCGCCGGCCAGAAAGGCAACTATTGCTATTACTATTTCCATTGTCTCTTGTTTAACTAATGATACAAAAAAACCGCAACTTTTCCTGATAATCAAAAAAACATTAATGCCAAAAGCATTCATGTATTCAGGAAAAATGCGGGTAACTTATCTCTAATAAAAAGTTATTCGTCAGTCAGGATTGCATCAATTTTATCGTTCAAGTCTTTAACGGCATCAACAATGGGTGAATGGTCATGTTTGTTTTCAAGTTCCAACATCTTAATAACATACTGAAGCGAGGCCATGGCCAGAAAATCCTGGACATCCTTGTCGTGATACCGCTGTTTATACTGTAAAACTTTCTCATTAATAAGACGGGCAGCTTTCCGAATCTTTTCTTCATCATCGCGATCTATTCGCAGCGGATAATACCTGTCTGCCACATTTACTCTTATGGAAAGCTTGTCATCCATTTAACGTACTTAACGATTTAACAGTGCAATGCACTTATCTATTTCCCGCACAATTTGGTTGATCCGGTTCTTTGTTTGCTGAACTTCTTCCGGTGCATTATTCTCAAGCACTTTGGCCATTTTTGCATGTCCGAGCTGCTCTTCCATATCCGCTTTGGTTTTGACCGCTTCTTTTAACTGACTGGTAAGTTGTGCCACTTCATTTTTCAACATTTCATTTTCCCGCTTCGCATCACGGTACAATTCTACCAGCCGGTCAACCCGGGTACCCAGTTCAACAACCAAATCTGTATTTGGATCAACCATTGCTCAATAATTCATGAGTTTTTCTGACTTAATTTTAAACAAAAAAACAATGATGGATTTTTTGAGTTCCGAAAATTTCGGGTAAACCTGCATCCAATTCTTGTAAATCAAAAGAAACATCTAGCCTTATTAATTCATAAAAACTGTTAAGATGTCAACTACTAAATTTATTTGCGGTTGATTGCATTTCTTACAATCTTAACATCTTATCACGAAAATTCGTGAATTAATCAGAATAAATGCTGGTTCATATATTAAAATTAAGCCTATTGTTTCAATCCATTTAAACCTTTTCTTTAAGTTTCCACTACATCAGTTTATGGATATTACAGTACAAAATTAACATAGTTTCATAATTACCCAAAATTCGCAACAGAAAAAACGTTTTTATTTTATGAAAGGCTGTTTTTGAAGTATCGGTGAAAGGTGGTGTTTGTATTTTAAAGTTTCGTTTCTGAGTTATGATTTCGTTGATTCCCTTTCAGGCACCGTCTTTGGTAAGCCCTGTGGTAATTGCAGTTTAAAGTTTATCCTGTGAGAAACCTGCATGAGGGTGAATTCTCATACTGTTGGCCGTCCCTGAAGGTTTGGACGGATACTTCGAAAATGCATATTAATCAAGAACCCCTCATTTTCAAACGAGGGGTTCTTGAATTATATAAGACCCTGATTCATAAAATGTATGTTTCTTCAGGCTAGATTCAATAAAATATGGGATTTAAGAGTCATCACCTGGTGAATTAAGAGAGCCGTTGTACGGTTATTAATAATCCAAAGTGAATTGTATGCCGCCTTTAATCCATCTGCCGGGACGCTCCAACTCGCCCATATCCTGATATTTTACATCAAAGAGGTTAGTGGCTTCTGCATAAACCCTCATTAATTTATGTCTCCACGTAATTCGAAGATCAGTCAGCATAAAGGGATCGTATGGCACCAGAGTATTGTCGGCAGACCTTTGAAATGATCCTACCCGATCCTGATAGAGAATGTTCCACCGGGCAGAAATATTTCCGGCAATTTCATGCTGAATTCCCAAATTCAGTTTATGTTTTACATGATTAAGTACATATCTTGATTCATAACCGGATTCCGGATTCTTGTCCTGGTCCAGCCATGCATAGCCTGCCTCCACCTTCTCAAGTATGGGAATTCCAAGTTTTCCGGGAAACAATGTTCCCATCACTTCCACTCCGTAAGCATTAATTTCGTTTACGTTAGTGGTGGTATATTCTTCCTCACCCAATTGCCGGCCCCAGTCAATAAGATTCTTTCCCCTGCGGAAAAAACCATTCACATGTCCTGAAAAGGAAGTGCTGACATATTTCAAACCTGTTTCCACAGTAGAGGCTTCTTCAGGCTCCAGATCTGAATTCCCCACGTGTATGGGACTGTTGTATGATAAATCGGTAAAAGTAGGCATACGCAACGACTCGTTGAAGCTGGCCAGCCATTTCAATCGGGGGGAAATCCAATAACTCACATCAATACCCGGAAACCAGTTCATCCTATAATCGAGTCCGGAATTAAAATTAGCCATAATGCCTCCGGAGACAGAAAGATTTCCCACTTTAAAGTTGTGCTCCAGAAAAAGTGAAGCATTGGCCCTATTGTAGCTCTTAGTGAAATATACACCACTTTCACCCGGAACCTCAAGTACTTCGTCTATCTCTGTTCCGATATTATTACTCCAGATATTCTCAGAGCGAACTTCTCCACCTACAGAAGTTTTACCAAGAATCCATGGAATTGTTGCATTGATGTTTCCACCGTAAACATCCGTAAGATGATAATTATGGTCACTATACCAGTCGGCTGCGTCTTTTTTCCCACGAAACAATTCAAATCGGTCATGATGACGACGCCAGTAAATGGTTGGCTTAAGTTTAATGGTATTACCGGTTTCAAAACCCAGTGAAGAAAAGAATGTACGGGTTTCCTCATACTGATCGGGATATGCTGCAGTATAAAATGAATTAGCCCCGAAAGCTTTGGTGGTATAACCGGCCTGAAAATTTAAATTTTCCCGGTCTTTTTGGTATTTAAACTGATAAAAGAGATTAAGAAGGTCAAAGTCCGTATTTTCGATGTAGCCATCGCTGCCCCCCTTGTTGATTGAAAGATAACTTGTGGTGTTTCCAATATTATGATTTACAGTTGCTCCGGTGTTGTAAAGTCCATGCTCTCCTGCCATAATATTTGCTGAAGTCTTGTTTTCTTCAGATGTAGCCGTCACAATATTCACGGCTCCGCTAAAAGCATTGGGCCCATGAACCCGTGCTGCCGGCCCTTCTATAATTTCAATACGTTCAATACTATTAAGATCCACCGGCAGATTTAGATTATGATGACCGGTTTGTGGGTCTGTAATGTTCACCCCGTTAAGCAATATCATTACCTGGTCAAAGGAGCCTCCTCTCAGACTAAGGTCGGCCTGAACGCCCAATGGTCCCCGCTCACGTACATCAACATTCATCATGTATTTGAGCAAGCCCTGAACACTCTGAACGGGGAGTGCTTCAATTTCGCTCCGGGGCACCACTGTTATCAATCGTCCCACCTCCGAATAGAGTGAAGGAGCCCTATGAGCGGTAACCTGAACTTCTTCAAGACGGATTTTTTGAGTAATGGTGTCTGTCTCTGTCTGAGCAAAAGTATTCATAAATCCAAGACAGATAAAATAAGAAGCAGCAAGCATACCGATTCGAACCTCACGCTTTAAAGTGTTGAATACTGCATAGCTGCGATGTTCCCAGCGCTTAAAAACCAACATCCTGGAAATTAAAATAAATTTCTTGATCATCATAAAAAATTTTGAGATTAATAAAGATGCAAAGGTAACCATAAAGAAGCCCCCGAACTAACTCAAAACACTCAAAAAATCTTTAAAATCACCAATAAAACGCCGGTTGAATATATTCCCTCAGAATAGTTTATGATCCGGTCCAACCCCTAAACACCAAACAACCTGTTCTCTTCCAGACATTGGCCTAATTCACTATAGACATTCTGGAAACTGACCTTTGAGAAATCATCGCCCATCGCCTTCAGTAGTCGTTGAGCAAGCGTTCCTGAATTCAGAATTTCCAAAAACACCTTGTAATATTCCGGAATCATTACACGCTGAAGGAAGGGTTTCAGAAAATGCCACAACTCACTTGCTGTCATCATCTTTTCGTTACACCCCCAGAATTTCAGATACTCATAATCATCAATCAGAGTGTTTCCAGAATGACGTATGGTTTCCCGGAAAATTGCAGCAAGGCTGTTTTCGTGCCATTTCATCTGGTTTTTCCAGGGAGCAAATACTCCTTCAACGGTCAGTTTTATCAATCCGGTTATGGAGTCCACCAAAGCCAGATCGGCCAACGGACATTCCTGATTATCAACGACCCGGATTTCCACAGCTCCGCGGTCAAAACGGGAAATAGCGCCCCGGGAATTTAAAAAATGCTTGTCCAGCACGTTCTCTTTATCAAAAGGAGCAATATCTTTTATAATTGGAGCAAAAATAGTCCGGAAATACTCTTCTTTGCTGAAAACAGCTTCGGGAACAATCACCCCGGCAATGGATGGAATTTTCTGTTGGTTATGGCGGTACGCTTCCAACCGGCTGTCATGAAAGGCAGTAAACCGACCATCCAAAAAAGGGGTGGAAGCGGCGATGGCAGGAATTAACGGCAATACCATTCGAATGGCAGCATGGAGACGGCCGAACTCTTCATCCCCGTAAAAAGGTAAATTGATATGAGAACTTTGCAGGTTACTCCAGCCATGGCCCCGGCAATCAAAAATACTGTTGTAAAGCCTGTAAATCTCATTGTTTTCATGTTGCCACAAATGAGTCTCGGTGTCTGGATTCATCCATGGATGTGCTCCACCAGGCAATAACTGTGCATTAAACCCAAGTAATAGTTGATTAATTTGTAAAATATTGGCATGAAAAAGCTTATGCAACCCATTGATGGAGGTTACCGGACCGTTGGTTTTAAGTTCTACCACATGATTGACCAGTTCATTACTCCAGGCTATCTCTCCATTTTCAAAGTCAGAAGTAATCTCTCCGGTAACCTGCTGCAACAATCGATCACAAGCAGGAAGTACATTCAGCGTATCACGATCCACAATCATATATTCCAGCTCTACGCCGGTAACATCAAAAAGATGAAAAGGATGTTTTTCATTCATTGTTTGTATTTTCTAATCTGCCAAACAGATAATAAAGCAGATGATGAATTACCAAGCTAAATTAAGAAATTATTATCCTGCCTGCTCCGGCTCTTATCTTCCGGCAACTGCCTGAGTGTAATACTATTTATCTGTTCAAGCAAAAACATAATAATCTTCCTGTATATCTCTTCTTTCAAAAGTCCATCTTCCACCCCGCCATCGATATTGGGATTGTCGTTCACTTCAATAACAAAGGGTTTATTATCTAACTCTTTAATATCCACTCCATAAAGCCCGTTGCCAATCAGTCGTGTAGCCTTCAATGCCGTTTCAAGAATCTGCTGAGGAGCATCTTCAGGTTCCAGAATATCAAAATTCCCTTCCACTTCAGATTTCTTTTTGCTGTTCCAGTTGTAAATTTGCCAGTGTCCTGAAGCCATGTAATAGCGACAAACAAACAGCACCTCATTGTTAAGAATCCCTACCCGCCAATCGTAATCAGTAGGCATAAATTCTTGTGCAATAAGTAAATCAGAAGACTTCAGCATTTCTTTGACCTTATGTTTAAATTCCACTTTACTGCTTACCTTAACCACCCCCTGCGAAAAAGAAGAATCAGGCAATTTTAATACACAGGGAAATCCGAGTGAATCAGCATCCTTTGGATTGTCAGACAATAAAACTAAAGTTTTGGGAGTAGGTATTTTTGCATTGCGAAGCAATTCTGTCAGATAAACTTTATTGGCACATTTCAGAATTGAGTCGGGAGAATCTAGCACTGCCAATCCTTCACTTTGGGCTCTGCGGGCCATACGGTAGGTATGGTGGTTCACTGCAGTAGTCTCTCTGATAAACAATGCATCAAACTCCCCGATTCGATCATAATCCTCTTTGGTGATAAACTCCACATAACAGCCAAGTTTTACCGCAGCGTCCTCAAACCCGGCGAGTGCTTTCTTATTGGATGGAGGAGACACTTCATGAGGATTGACAAGAATAGCTAAATCGTAAATGTACTTTCCCGGTTTGGCAAGCTCATATCGTTTACGTTTGAAATAATCCACTGCAAACTTTTCCAGATAAGGCAAATGATGTTCGGGAACTTCTTTAAAGGGAATGGTTCGAATGGAGTAAACTTCCCACTTCCTGCCATTATGCACAAAACGCACCCTTAAAAAAGGAGCCTGAAACAGTTTATGCAACTCTTTGGCTAATCGTGCATACTGATTGGAAATATTCTGTCCAAAATAGATACTCAACACAAATTCTTCCGACCGGATTCGTTTAAGACTCTTTTGCATCAACGTGTCCAATTCGTCCGAAACACTTTTTACAAGTGACCTTTCTTTGATGTCAAGGATATTTTTGACCGAAGGAACAACTTTATGCCCCCTAGCCTCGGCCAATAGCGATACATAATACCCCCGGGTTTGAAAAGCATAATCATTGGAGAGGTTAAAAACCCTGACATTTCTGAGTTTCGAAAAGCCGTAATCGCTCAAATAAGATCGGGAAGAAATAACCTCCACATCTGGAATGTCCAAAACCCAATCGGAGGGTTTATTGATAACAATAATTTTTTTCACGGAAAAAAGAAAGATTAAAAGACAGTAAAACTACTCTTTCATAACAATAAGCATATTGGCATCATAGGTCACGATACCTAACAAAATTGAGTTAATCAGGCGATGAATATTTACCTGGTAATAATTATTTCCCGAAATAGGATTTTCCTTATACGGATCGGCAATAAAGACATGGTTTTTATCCATTCCGCTAAGAACAACAAAGTGTCCCATAGGTTCTCCTTTCAGGTCATGAAAAACAGATCTTTCTTTATGATCAGTATATTCTCTTTTTGAATTATACAGATAAGTGGCACTTAAACCGGTCAAAACAGGTATTCCATGATTCAAATAACGTTCAAAGATGGAACTGGTCAAATCCTCAAACACAATTTGACCACCCATTTGCAGATATTGCTGATAAGCACGGGTTGCCTGGAAAAACTTTTTCCCTTGTTTATAGCGTAATTGAAGTTCCAATCGTTCAATCAGGCTATCGGAAGACAAATGGGCCCATGAGGGATCAAACATCTTCAGATTATAGGAGTAGATACAGGTACTAAGGCCTCTCCTGAGAGCATCCATTCCCAGCATCACCGCGAGTGTTCCCCCATCAGAAAGATAATTCACACTCTGCACCACCTCATCCAGAGAAAGATTCATTCCAAGATTCCGGTACACTGCATGCAGGCTTGTCGGTCCGCAGGTAGAGTCGTCCGGTTGAGAAAGAATGCTGACAAAGTGCCTGTTTTTCATGGTTACATCAATAAAAAAACCGATGTAATATTAGAACATTTTTAAATTCAATGTACCAGCCTGCAAAAATATATTTTCGGACAATAGTGTAAATAAAAAAACCCTCTCCGGAAAACCGAAAAGGGTATGTATGTTTTGTCTCACCAGAGTGAGTAAAGGAAATTACTTCTTGAAAAAGTCTTTTGTCATATCGTTTGGAACCACATCTTCCTGAAAAGTGTAAGATCCGCTTTTAGAAGACTTAACCATTTTAATAACTTTGGTATGTCCTTTACCTGCACCTTTTTGTACCGATGCTACTGCTTTCTTAGCCATGATCTACTGTTTTATTTGATTTCACGATGAACAGTATAACGCTTCAATACGGGGTTATACTTTT
>CAYOFH010000040.1:0-25678 GCA_964403175.1 uncultured Marinilabiliaceae bacterium | reverse complement strand
CAAAGCCACGATTCCTCAACCTTTAAGCCGGTCCGGAAAATAATATTCAAAGGATAATATTTTTTTATCACAAAGCACTCAAAGATCTGATTCACAAAAACAACTTCCAACAAAAGAGCAAACGGACTTTGAGGCGAAAAAAACACTACCACCTGAAAAATTTAGAAATGATAAAATAAAACACTCTTTCAGAAAATTGGTTATATGTGTTGATTTAACTGCAAAGAATTCGTATAAACTAAAAAAGGGGCTGTCCAAAATGGGCAGCCCCTTAATGTTTTCATATAGGCTATAAAAAACAAGGGTTAATGATTAGAAACCGGGATTCTGATCTTCCTGTTCAATTTCATTATTAGCTGAGATTTCTGTTAAAGGAATGGGCCACAATTCATTTCTTCCTGTCT
This sequence comes from uncultured Marinilabiliaceae bacterium, assembly GCA_964403175.1. Lineage (GTDB taxonomy): Bacteria > Bacteroidota > Bacteroidia > Bacteroidales > Marinilabiliaceae > Marinilabilia. The sequence continues at coordinate 25,274 of CAYOFH010000040.1, read as the reverse complement.
TAAATCCATCTTCAGCTAGCTCTTCAGCAGCATCTCCCCAGCGAACCAGGTCTGGATAGCGGACTCCTTCAAAAGCCAACTCAAGTTGACGCTCAAGCTTAATAGCTTCTCTCAGGTCAGCTTGTCCCAATCCGGACAACAGAGGAAGCTCAGCACGCTCCCGAACTTGATTCACATAGCCAATGGCAGTACCTGGGTCACCATCTTCGTTGTAAGCCTCTGCGGCCATAAGCAACACATCCGCATAGCGAATGAGACGCCAGTTGGTAGTATAGTTCAACTCAGCCACAACCCCTTCTCCTGTATTGGTTTCCGAGGCATAAGTAGCATACTTCAGTCGAAGATATTTCTCATAATCCCATGCCGGGATTTGTTCTCCTTCTTCGTTCGTATCAGCAACTATAGAGCCACCAGCAGCAAGGAACTCATCTTCACTCATTAAGGAAGCCTGGTAGCGTGGTCCATTATCACCCGCATCGGCAAACGCGTTTCCAATCTTTTCAGTAGGAAGATTAAAGCCCCAGCCGGGAATGATATCCAGAACATCCAAATTTGAGAAAAAAGGAGCCCGGGGTCCCATCAGCTGAACATGAATATTGGATTCAGCAACTCCTTCCCAACCAAAATCACCCCAGTTATATCCATCATGAGAAGTATAAGCAATCTCAAAAACAGATTCATCACCATACTCGGAAACACGTTTCCAAACGTCAGAAAAATTTTCCTCCAGCTCATAATCAGGAGAGTCTATCAACTTTTGAAATTCCACATGAGCCAGATCCCACTTCTCCTGATAAAGATATGCTTTACCCAACATTGCCTGAGCAGTTCCCTTTGTAATGCGAAACCTTTCATTTTCATCCAATTCAGACTTTAACGGCAAATCTTCCATAGCCTCTTTCAAGTCTGTTTCAATCTGGGCATATATTTCTGCCTTAGGCGTCCGCGGGTTATGATACTCTTCAACAGAAGATGGATTAACTGTATAGAAGGGCACATCACCAAACAGGCTTACCAGCTCAAAATAGCTCCAGGCACGCATGGCTTTAGCTTCCGCAATCACTCGTTCTCTCATCGCATTGCTCGGTTCTATCCGCTCAATGATGGTATTAGAATGATTAATCGTGTGATAAAACCCCTCCCATACAGCTTCTGTTACAGGATTGTCAGCCTCGTTCACAAAATCATCAATATTTTGATACGGAGGTTGATCTCCGGATCCACCACCTGCAGCATTTGCATCATCACCGGCCAGTACTTTTGCTACAAAAGCACTTTGCCAGTCACGGCCATAATTCCACTGCATTTTCGCATATCCCCCGATAATGGCAGAATAAACCTCCTCATCACTTTGAGGAAAAACATCACTTGATAATCTTCCTGCAGGATCCACCTCCAGAAACTCATCTTTACAGGCCGGCGTCAAAATCAAAAGAAGCGCCGGAATCCATAACAAAAATAATTTATATCGTTTCATATTTATCAGAATTTAGAGCGATTAAAAATTAACTGACAAACCAAACAGCAACTTTCCGGGAATAGGATACACGCCCCTATCGACTCCCTGGCTTTGTGTATTGGTACTTCCTGCTTCAGGATCAAGTCCTACATAGTCGGTGAAAGTAAAATAATCATCAAGCGACACAAACACTCTGGTTTTGCTTAATCCCAACTGTTCGATAACAGACTGAGGAAAAGAATAACCCAACTGCAATTGTTTAATTCGAGTGTAAGATCCATCCTGCACCATCAGGTCACTCCGGTAAATATACTCTTCATTGTCGACACCTGCACGGGGTGCACGAGGCATAGAGGCATTGGTACTGGAGGGAGTCCATCTGTCAGTAAAGAAATATTTTGGTTTATTTGACTTTGGACGATCCGGACGATACCATGCTGTATAAATATCATTTCCTTTCGATCCCTGAAGAAACATCCTGAAATCAAATCCTTTGTATTCAAGATTCAGGCTTGCACCATATAGCAAATCAGGATGAGGATCACCTATTTTCGTCTGATCGGCAGAAGTGATATTGCCATCTTCATTAACATCAACAACATTAGGCATTCCGGTATCGGGATTAATGCCATCAGTTTTGTACCCATTAAAATACCAGATAGGTTCACCTTCCTCGAACCAGGTAATATCATAACCCCGAACATTTGCACCTGCAATAGGAGCATCCTGATCGAGATGTGTTACTTCATTCTTCAAAGTTGATACATTCACACTGGCACCAAAACTGAAGTCACCGAAATCTTCAATGTAACCGAGTTCCAGCTCCACACCCGAATTAGATACATCTCCCCCATTGACAAAAGGAGGGTTATTACCTACTGACAATGGAAACATTCCCCGAACAATCAAATCTCTGGTTCTCTTGTCAAAATAGTCCGCAGAAAAATTTATCCTCTGATTTAGGAAACGCATATCTGCACCAACAGAAATCTGCTCTGAGCGCTCCCATTTAAGCTCATCATTGGTAAGTTGCTCAATCTGGGCACCGGAAAAATAACCTGTTTCGTTGGCGTTGGGGTAATAAATTCCTGAAACAGTCCAAAATTCCTCTCCTGCAGTACCTGTCAATATTGAGGTACTACCGTTTTGTCCCCAGCTGAAGCGTAATTTCATGAAACTCATAAAACCGTCATTCCAGAAATCTTCTTCTGAGAGAACCCATCCGGCAGAAAGAGCCGGAAATATTGCAGCTTTATCTCCTTCTGGAAACACACTGGATGCATCGCGACGAATTGATGCTTCAACCATATATTTACTGAGATAGTTGTAGGATAACCTTCCAAAAACAGAGTTCATTGTTTCTTCATCCAAGTCACCTTCCACCAAATCATTAGCTCTTGAAGTAGTATGTGAATGATAGGCAAAACGATCACCTTCCTTAGCCATTGGACTTGACGTTAAGCCCCAGTTTGGATGCAGTCTTTTCTCAGCAGAATAACCCAAAAGGAAATCAAAATCATGATCATTAACCCTTAGATTGTAGGAAGCAAAATTCTCCCACAACCAATTGAAATTCTTATCCAGATCATCTATTATTGAGTTTGTTGAATTCACATCCTCAGAAGAAAAATAAAATTTATTATTCCACTGATGATATTGATTGTAAGACAAGTCAATTCCCAGACGGGAGGTAATAGTCAACCCGTCCACAGGATTTAAATTGGCATACAGTGTACCAAGTAACTGATCGTTGGTGTTATTGTTGTTGTAAGTTTTCAATCTAGCAACGGGATTATTAACCTCACCGGTAGCATTTACTGCCAGTGCATAATATCCTCCCTGATCATCAGTCAACAAAGTTTGTCCATCTTCTAAGGCGTCAAGTTCCCTCTGAGTCTCCTGCCCGGGAGCATAGGAAACCGGAGTTGTGGGATCCATCAGCAGCGCATTGTTCAGAACACCCCGATATTCATCATCCTCTCCAACGGTTTTTCGGTTAGCATGTGAATAAGACAGAGTATTACCGACCTGAAGCCAATCCTTGATGTCATAGGAAGCATTGAAACGGAAAGTCAAACGTTCATAAGAAGCCTGATCACCACCAATCACACCATCCTGCTGGTTGTAAGAAACAGAAGCCAGGTAATTGGATTTTTCTCCACCTCCCGAAAAATTAAGGTGATGATTTTGCATCGGGGCCTCTTCAAATACCTCATCCAACCAGTCGGTGCCATCACCAGTTCCACTGGGAACGGTAATATTCTCCTCAGCCTCTTCCATAAATTGTGAATACTCCGAAGCATTCATCAATTCCATATCGGTTCTTACATTTTGCATCCCGTACTGGAAATTATAAGAGACCTGCCCGAAACCTTTTTTTCCGGTTTTGGTAGTGATAAGAACCACGCCATTACCACCTTCGGAACCATAAATGGCAGAAGAAGCAGCATCCTTAAGAACCTCAATGGATTCAATATCGCCGGGAGCAATATTATCAATACTGCCTACTTTCATACCATCCACAATATACAGCGGTTCTGACTGCTGATTGGAACCGGTACCACGAATTCTCACTTTGGCACCTGCTCCCGGAGAGCCAGACGAAGGAAGCACAGTAACACCAGCGGTCCGTCCCTGCAAAGCTTGTTCTACTCTACTGTTTGAGGTAGTCTCCAAATCTTCAGAGCCCACACTCGAAATTGCACCGGTTACTAAAGATTTCTGCTTCACACCATACCCAACAACAACAACCTCATCCAGGTCAGATATTTGCTCTATAAGAGTAACATTAACAGTTGTCTGGTCGCCCACAGGAACCTCCTTAGTGCTAAATCCGATAAAGCTGAACTGAAGAACATCATCCCCCGCAGCCTGGAGCTCATAGCTACCATCCACATCCGTTATGGTACCCTGCGTGGTTCCTTTAATAACCACGTTTACTCCGGGCAGGGGGAGATTTTGATTATCGGTCACCGTTCCGTTGACCGTTTTTGTATCTTGTGCCATCGCGACGGAGGCACATAGGAATGTCGCTCCAAGAGCGATCGCAATACCAGTAAGTATCTTTCTACCACCGGATTTGACCTTTTTTAACAGGTCGCCTTCTAAAAAAGACCGAATCTTTTTCATAAATTTGCCGTTTTACAGGTTTTAACAAAATAGTTAGAACTAAAAATCTCGGGGTGTTCATTCGATCCAACGCCAATTTTTTCGAATGACATCCCTTTTTTATTTATTTTACATAAGCATTTTCAAATCTGTTTGTATTAATAATTTTCCTTATTACATCAGTGCTGGGTGATGCTTCTATAACAAGCAATGGTTTTCACCCCATTTCCACCAACACATCATGTGCCTTCCCGTCAAAAACGTTCACAATATTTCCTTTTACAGCGTTTCCATCAACGGTCAACCTGGCAACCCCTTTACTTACAGACCTGGGATTGGTCACTTTAATGTTAAAAGTAGTTCCCCTAAGTTTCCGCTTAACCGAAAAGCCTTTCCAATCCGACGGGATACAGGGATCGATCATCAACCCTTCATAATCAGGTCTTATCCCTAATATATAGCGGGTAATGGCATAATAATTCCATGCTGCGGTTCCGGTCAGCCAGCTGTTCTTAGCCTCTCCCGGTTTGTGCGAATCTTTACCTGCAATCATCTGAGCGTATACATAAGGCTCGGTTCGGTGCAGTTCGGAAATATCTTCCAGGTAAGCAGGACAAATCTTTTTGTAATATTCCCATGCTCTTTCTCCCCGGCCTATATTGGTTTCTCCAATCATAATCCAGGGATTATTGTGACAGAAAATACCAGCATTTTCCTTGTACCCTGCAGGATAAGTTGAGATCTCACCATACTCAATTATATATTTCGTAAAAGCCGGATTGTTCAGAACAATTCCATAATCACAATCGAGCTTTTCTTTTACTGAATCCAGAGCTTTATGAACCATTCCTTCATCTTTTCCAATTCCGGCCATTGAGCACCATCCCTGAGATTCAATAAAAATTTTTCCTTCTTCATTTTCGTTGCTTCCCACCTTTTTCCCGAAATAGTCGTAGGCACGCAGATACCATTCACCATCCCATCCGTGCTTCTTAATGGTCTCTACCATTTTATCCACATGCATTTGGGCCTGATCAGCCTCCTGATTGTTGCCAATCTGGCGACAAAGTTTCACATATTCCCCGCCATACACTACAAACAAACCGGCAATCATCACCGATTCAGCAGTCCCTCCAGATTTATTTTCGGTGGTCTGAAACGATTCATTTGGATTATCCGAAAAACAATTAAGGTTGAGACAATCGTTCCAGTCGGCCCGTCCGATAAGTGGCAATCCGTGAGGTCCCAGATTATTGACCACGTGATAAAACGAAACCTTCAGGTGGTCAAAGTGGCTTTTGGCCACAGACATATCGTTATCAAAAGGCACCATTTCATCCAGAATACTGTAATCGCCGGTTTCTTTGATATATTCAGCGGTGGAAAGTATCAACCACAGCGGATCATCGTTAAAGTTACCACCAATGGCATCATTACCACGTTTAGTTAAAGGCTGATATTGATGGTAGGCACCTCCGTCCTCAAACTGGGTAGAGGCAATATCAATAATGCGTTCTTTTGCACGCTCGGGAATCTGATGCACAAACCCGATCAGATCCTGATTGGAATCTCTGAAGCCCATCCCGCGACCAATTCCCACTTCAAAGAAAGATGCTGACCTGGACATATTAAATGTCACCATGCATTGGTATTGATTCCAGATGTTAACCATTCTGTCCAGTTTTTCATCGCCGCTGTCCAGCACGTAACCATCGAGCAGGTTGTCCCAGTATTTCTTCAGCTCTTCAAAAGCTGCATTGACTTTCTCAGCAGTATCAAATTTACCAATGGCTTCTTTGGCGGGTTTTTTATTGATAATACTCTTTGATTCCCACTTCTCTTCTTCTTTATTCTCAACATACCCCAGGAGGAAAACCAACTCTTTGCTTTCTCCGGCTTGCAGCTCTATTTCGAAATAATGAGAAGCAACAGGAGACCATCCGTGGGCTTCCGAATTACCTGGTTTCCCTTCAAGCACTGCTTTAGGGCCTGAAAACTCATTGTAAAGCCCGACAAAACTTTCTCTGTCAGTATCAAATCCCTGTATAGGTTGATTTACATGGTAATAAGCATAGTGATTGCGTCGTTCCTTATATTCCGTTTTGTGATAAAGTGTAGACCCGTCAATTTCTACTTCACCGGTATTCAGATTACGCTGCAGATTATTCTGATCATCCTCAGCATTCCATAAACACCATTCCTGAAAAGAGAATAGTTTAAAACTTTTCTTTTTCCCGGATTTATTGGTAAGAGTCATTTTCTGAACTTCACACCATGATTTCAATGGCACAAAAAACAGAACTTCAGCTTCGATACCATTTTTTTCTCCTTTGATTTTGGTGTAGCTGAGCCCATGACGACATTCATATGCATCCAATACGGTTTTAACAGGCTTCCATCCCGGAGACCATACAGTACCACCATCATTGATATAAAAATAACGACCTCCATTATCCATAGGCACATTATTGTATCGATAACGGGTTAATCTTCGAAACTTAGCATCTTTATAAAAAGAATAGCCTCCTGCTGTATTCGAAATCAATGAAAAGAAATCTTCATTTCCCAAATAATTGATCCACGGCCATGGTGTTTCGGGAGTGTTAATAACATATTCTCTCCGCTCATCATCAAAAAATCCAAACTTCATAATTTTCGTTGTAAATAGTATTTATTAGTTGTGTGTTTTTTTAAACAGTCTCTGCTTTTCTTCTTTCATTCAGTTCTGTGGTAATCTTATCCAGAGCATCCTGATCAAGCGGATAAAAGCGCATCAACACGGCAGCTATCACAGCTATCACAGCCGGTATCCAACTCATCAGCATAATAATACCCGGCACCGCACTTTGAATGGCCACCGCATCATGTCCGTCATAATGGAAAGCTGAGAGCACAACACCAATGATGGCTCCTGCTAATCCTCCCCCAAACTTTGTGGCAAATGACCCTGCAGAATAGACAAGACCTGTTGCCCGTCGGCCGTTTTTATATTCTGAATAATCAGCTGCATCTCCCAACATTGCAAAGAATAAGGTTGGGAAAATAGCAGCTCCGAATTCCGAAATAATTCCAATCGCAAAAATGGCAGTAGTATCCTCCGGGCCGCAAAATGCAATCAGTGCATTGACACCTCCCGAAAACAACAGTGCATAAATAAAAAGTTTACGTTTACCAAGGCGGCGGCCAAGTGGTGAAGTAGCCATAGCTCCCAGGATTGAAGCGATCATTAACATTACCATATACGATCCGGCTAACAACTGATTGTGAAGATAATGTGTAAAGTAGATTACAGTAATACCCTGCTTTATGGAATTGTAAATATTAAACAACAACCCAATAACCAACAATATCAGCCATGGCTTGTTTTTAATCAGATCTTTCAAATCTCTTCGAAGATCGTTTTTCTGTGATTTGGGTGGTAAGACCCGCTCCTTCGTGGAGGCAAATGTGATAAAAAGAGAAATCACCAGCACAAACGACATTAGATAAATCGATTTGCTATACCCTTGTTTTTGATCAATTATCCTGATTTTTCCAGTTTCAAGCTCAGGTTCTCCTTCCACTATAAATGCATACTCTTTGTCGGCCTGCATAGAAAAACTCTTCCCTTTCGTGGGCACATTGACACTGTCAGCTATTTCAGGATCGATCCATGAGAAAAGAGCAACACCATCTTCCGTTTTAATATTTACATTTTCTACATTATTAGGAGTTGAAACGGTCACTTCATATTTCTCATCTTCCAACTTTACTATATCAATAGACGGATTAATATTCCCAAAATGTGCCACCAGTATCAACAAAGCTCCCTGAACCAACATCCCTCCTGCAAAAGCCCCCACCATACGGTAAGATCCGATGCTTGTCCGCTCTTTATCATCTCCTGTCATTACAGCCATTAAGGCACCATAGGGAATATTATTGGCAGTATAAATCAGGGTAAACAATATATATGTGGAGTAGGCGTAAACAATTTTACCTGTAGGACCCAGATCAGGTGTGGTAAACAACATGGAAAGGATAACTCCTAATGGAACAGCAGTCCATAAAATCCAGGGCCGGAATTTTCCATATTTTGACGTGGTTCTGTCTCCGATAATACCCATCAGCACATCGCTGATTCCATCACTTGATCGGGCAATCAGCATCAGCAAACCAACCGCTGCAGGGTTCAACCCAAAAACATCTGTATAAAAGACAATTAAAAAAGTAGCAACACCCCTCCATGCAATATTAGCTGCTGCGTCACCCAGTGCATAGCCAACTTTTTCTTTAAAATTTAATTTTTGCTTTATATCCGGCATAGCCTCATTCTAAATATTAAAGTCAAACACTTCTTTACGGGTTTTATCATAAACCTCTTTACTAAACATATACAAGCGGGCCGGTTTATGAGCCACGCCCTTTTGTTTCTCATCCAAAGGAATGAGGTATTTCATACGGGCAATTTTTTTTCTGAAATTCCTTTTATCCAGTTCAACGCCCAAAACAACTTCATATAATTTTTGAAGCTGAGACAAAGTAAATTTTTCAGGTAGCAGCTCAAACCCGATAGGCTCAAAAAGCAGCTCCCTGCGAAGAGCTTCCAATGCCGATTGAAAAATGGTTAAATGATCAAAAGCAAGATCAGTAACCTCAGACACCGGATGCCATTTTACGTTTCGTCCCTTCCATTTCAGCGTTACTTTCTCGGTGGAAAGCAATGAATAGTAACCAACCGAGATGATTCTGCTTTCAGGATCTCGTCCGCTGGCTCTGAGCCAGGCCTGATCATTGGGCCTTTTCAATCGGTCAGGATCACAAAAAGCTCCAAATTGTTTTAGATAAATATTTTCAAGACCGGTAAGGTCAAACAGTATCCGGGCAGCTGCATCCTCAAGGCTTTCATGTTCAAAAATATGATTACCTGTTAAAGTAAGATCTGAAAAAAGTTCATCTCCCGTTTTTTGATCAAGCAAAACTCTTTCTACCAGAAGTACATTAAGTTTCTCGAAATCAAATCCAAAGATCACGCAGTCAACAGATATGGAATTATTAATTCTATTTCTCGTCATTTTAGCCTGTAGTCTTGAGGGTTTAATGAATACATATTATATTTGCATGCTATCCCCAAAAACAAATGGGACATTTCTGCAATGTGTAAACAAAACACTTACCTTTAGGGGTGCTAAAGTAATAAGGAATCATAAAAAAACAAACAATCAAAAAGTATTTTTTTTCCTAAAAATATGTTTATTGTATATCCAACACTTAGACCCTTTGAATATTCCTGCATACAGAGAAATGTAACTATTTCCGGATATGGCAATTTATACTCATTCTAAATACCGTTTTTCCGGAAAATACTTTCGCTTGTTAAAAATTATATTTCCGGACTTTCAAAAAAGGTAATCCACATCCGGGAAAAACATAAAACAAAATTTTATCAGGTTTTTTCTAATCTATATCCCGATATCTTTGTTGTGCATAAACGAAACATTAAAACAAATTATTCAATGGCGAAAAGTCAGATCTATACGAAAACAGGAGACAAAGGCAAAACAAGCCTTATCGGAGGTACCCGAGTGGATAAACACCATTATCGGCTGGAAGCATATGGAACTATTGATGAATTAAATGCCCACGTGGGAATGATTCGCTCATGGCCAAATGAAACAAGCCTCAACAACACCATTATCGGCATTCAGGAACAGCTGTTTATGATCGGAGCCTATCTGGCCACAGACGATAATATTTCAGATCTCAGAACAAAACTTAACTGTGATGAATCGGAAATTGAATTGCTGGAGAAAGAAATGGACAGAATGGAAGAAGGGCTTCCACCTTTGAAAAATTTTATTTTACCCGGAGGACATCCTGCTGCCACCTATGCCCACATAGCCCGCACTGTCTGCCGCAGAGCCGAAAGAAGAGTAAACCAAATGGCAGAAAACACGGAAGTGGCCGGATGGGTGATCAGATACCTAAACAGATTATCAGATTATTTCTTCGTCCTTGCCAGATATTTATCAAATTTTTACCAAAATGATGAAATTCCATGGAAGCCACAGTTGTAAGATTGTTTTTTTTTTCTAATTTCGCAGAAAATCAGGAATAATAAAAAAACAATATATTATAAAGAGTTAAATTGGTATTGATATGTATTGGACTCTTGAATTGGCTTCTAAACTTGAGGATGCTCCCTGGCCGGCAAGCAAAGATGAACTAATTGATTTTGCTATTCGATCCGGAGCCCCGCTTGAGGTAATCGAAAATCTTCAGGAAATTGAGGATGAAGGCGAAATTTATGAAAGCATTGAGGATATCTGGCCGGATTATCCCAGCAAAGATGACTTTTTCTTTAATGAAGACGAATACTAGGTACTCGTCCATTCATGAATGACAACCAAACAAGGGGTCTTGTTTATGACCCCTTGAATTTTGGTACCTGTATATTAACTGCTGGTCATCCAAAAAAGTGCTGCAGAAAGAAGTAATTTAAATGCAGGTGAATTATTTTGCTTGTAAAACATGATGCCCGTAAGCTGAATTTTCATCCCGAGTAAAAGGCTCGCCCACGGCACTACAGCCACTTCAAAAGACTATTTGAGAATCCAGCACTCCAAAAAATCCATTTAGTTTTTTCTCTCTTAAAAACTGACTATTGGTCAAACTTATACCCGCTGTAATCGGTTCGTTTAACATCGATCTCCATTTCCTCAAATTCAAAAATGGATTCATAAGTTTTGGGCCGGTAATTCTCCAACCAGGCAAATCCATCTAATCGTGTGGCTTTACGATCTAACATCAATGGGGGATTCATATTTCCTGCAGGCTGAGATTTGAGAATAATAGTTTCTACTTTTCTGTCCTGAAGAAATATGGTAAGATTACTGCTTTCGGCCCGGTTAACACCAATTACATATTCCTGGTCTTTTGGGTAGTATACAGTCTGTCCGTTTCCATTAACATCGATTTTATACAATTGATTATCCCTGAAAAAACCTGTCATTACTTTCCCTTTAATCTGATTGTATTGCAATGTATCTTCAGGGGCGATCAAAAAAGCATTATTAATCATCTCGGCCTTGTAGAGAGCACGGTTTCTGGTATAAAGTTTAATGGTTTCGGCAGTCATCTGGTTCCCCTGTGCCCAAATAACCGGCTCATGATAAAAGGTATTGGTACTATCGCGAAAGTCGTAAACCATGGAATCACAACGTCCCTGTAGATCTTTTCGGAAAAACTGGACATGATGGAAAGCCCGGACTATTTTGTTTTCCGGATCATCTTCCGTCGGATCGGCACGAAGAGTGTCCGCATGCAAAAAAAGTGTATCGGTACCATAAATCTGCTTCAACACTGCTCTTCGGGTGGCCATGGCCTGTTCACTCAACTCATTATAAAACCCATAATTCCCGGTAATTATGACATTATTCGCAGTATCCTCCAGTTCCATAGATGAAAAAACTTCTCCCAGTCCTTTTTTCCGGTCATAATAAATGGTATCTCCGCGCAGTGTCTGTTCACCACCATCAATATAATTATTCTTCAATAACCGGGCTACATCTTTTTTGGTATCATAAAATCCGAGTTCTGAATAAATCGTATTTTGATCGCTGATAATATCTGTGGGGCCGACAATTTCAACTACTTCGGTTTTAGTGTAATACTTCAGAGTATCACTATACATGGAGTAATCCGGATTAATCAAGACCACACTATCTTTGAAGTTAACCTCCCCATTGCGTGGATAGTAGAACCCAAGTGTGCTGGTAAGTATATTACTCTCGTCTACAATTTTACCTCCGTTAAAATAATAAGCCACATCATCCCTTCGGTCATAATCCAGATAGTCGGTTGTGAGAACAACATTTTTATTAACCATTCTCACATTCTCACGCACTTTGGCAATTTCCTGGTTCGCGTTGTAGTAAAGCTTATCTCCGTATAAATCAATGGTATCATTCTGGATAATATGAACAGAACCAAAAGCCTCTACTTTATTGGAGTCCCTGAAAAGGATAGCACTATCGCAATACATCCGGGTATTCATATGCCGCAATCTCACATCTCCTTTAAGGGCCTGTACATTTTTGCCAAGTCGTTTTTCAGCACCCTCCAGATATTCTGCATATTCTATCAGTATAGTTCCATTTCTTTTTTGCTCCTGCTGTGCAACGACAATCCGGGGCAAAAAGAAAACAGCCAGAAGAATGAATGTTATTTTCAGAAGATCCATAGCCCATCCTCCATTTTTGATAACCTGGCTCATCTCTACTCTTTTACCCAGCCATCGAACTCAAAGTCACAATTTCTCCAGTCACCGGAAATGCTAATATAAGTTTCACGCTGTTTTCTACGTACCCAATCGTTAAACGTATTCTCCTGTTTATTATTTTCCAGCATACGCTTAATCAGCTGATAATCATCTACTATATTAGCCCTGTGGGGAGGTGTTTTTTTCAACAGTCTTACTATTGTATACTGGTCCGTTCCCAAACGTTGGTCTTTCATTAAAAAAGGCTCTGAAACATCCCCTTCATCCATTTTTTCAATTACCCGGGCAACAGATGGCTGAATTTCCTGAAGCTCAAACTTAGTCGATTGTGTTTCCGGATTAATAACTGCTCCACCACTGGCTCTGGTATCCTTATCCATGGAAAACCGAAGAGCGGCTTCTTCAAAAGAAATACTGTCTTTTCTGATTTGCGAAACCAATGAATCAGCTCTTTCTTTAGCCTGATCAACTGCTTCTTTCGAAGGTTTTGGTTTTAACAGGATATGACGCACATTAATGCGGTTTCCCTGACGCTCTATAAGTTGCATAATATGAAAGCCAAACTCTGTCTCAACAATTTTGGAAATTTTATTTTTATCTCTGAGATTAAAGGCTACCTGGGAGAACTCAGGGACCAAATTTGCCCGAGGTGTCAGCCCTAATTCTCCGCCCCTGGCCGCACTGTTAGGATCCTCCGAATAAAGCACTGCAAGAGTTGCAAAATCACGTCCTTCGCGCACCTGTCGCTGAAAATCACGCAATTGCGTTTTCACCCGGTCAATCTCCTCCTGACTAATTTCGGGAGCAATGGCAATCTTCTGATATTCATATTGTGCAGGGATGCGGGGCAAACTATCTTCAGGAGTTTCCCGAAAAAATCTCCTGATTTCCATGGGAGTAACACTAATATCCTGAGTGATTTGGGCACGCATCTGCTGCGTAAGCATTTGGTTTCGAACAAGCTCCCTCTGCTCCTCTTTGATCCTCAAAATGGATTTATTCAGCCACTCTTCCAGTTTTTCTCTTGATCCGGCACGATTTATAAATTCATTAATTTGTCTGTCAACTTCCATCAATACCTGATTTTCGCTTACCTCAATGCTATCAATTTTAGCCTGTTCAAGGAGCAGCTTCTGAATCAACATTTGCTCGAGAATATGGCATTTCATATCTCCGGCAAAATCTGCTCCCTGCATAAGGGCCTGTTGATGTTGAAACTCAATGTCGGACCGAAGAACGGGTTCATCTCCAACCACTGAAACTACCTGATCAATAACATTTTTCTGTCCCTGAACGGTAAGTGCTGAAAAGATCAGAAAAAAAAGAAATGTCAGTTTAGCGGGACGAATGTTTATCTGCATGCGATTTATTTTTACATTATATAGGCAAAACAAAACTATTTTACCGGATTAATAGAAATTAATTATTTTTCTTTGTAAGGCTTCATCATAAAGTTCCTTCTCAAGTCCTTTAATAAACTCTCCTCTTTTTTTATTCAAAAGAATAGCCTTAATGCGTTCTTCAACAAAACTAAGAGGAGCGGTATTTCCAATAAGGTGATAATCTGTCACCAATAAAAAATACCGGGATTGGTCATCTGTGGTTTCATAATAACGATTATACTGCAAAAACCGTTCCTCATTGCTTACAGGTTCAGGCAAACTCCCATTGATTCGTTGAAAAGGGGTCCATGCATCCAAAAATACATCAAACATTCGTGCGTTCTGCAGACTGTAATTCTCTAATTGAACAAGACTCTCAGGATCTGCCGACCGGGCCCACCGACGCACATCACTCTGCCCTGGTGCATCCAACGGAACTTTTATCAGCAATCCCTTAATAATATTCTCTTGTAATTTAAAATTATCCTGCATCTCCTCATAATACTGAACGATCTCCTCATCCTTAAGCAGAGGGGAATATTTTTGCTCCAGCATTTTCTGTTGATAGATATTAACCAATAAAGAAGTACGGTAATCATCCAGCATCTGATTGACGTCTTTTTCTTCATCAGAAAGATTGGTTTCTGCCTGTCTCAAAAATAATTTGTTGCGAACCCAGCGATTTACATATTCATCGGCAAGTGTAGCACTATCTTCGCGACTGATCCCGGCAGGCAAAACTTTTTTAAGATCATTCTGAGTCAAAACATCCTGTCCAACTTTTACTACTGCCTCATCACCTTCACCTTTCTCGGTTTGATCACAAGTCAGCAACAAAAAGATCATGACTAGTGCAACAGGTAAATAAAACAATGATTTTATTTTCATACTTTTTATTTTAAGGGCCTCCCTGCATGAATAATTAAAACAATGACCAGGATTGATCCCTTTCTGAGAAAAATGGCCTACCTATGTCTTACCACTAATATTTACTATTCAAACTTTTGAGTTTACCACAAAAATAATGGTTTGTTTGCTGGTTGACAAACACAACCGAAATTAGAATGAATAAACCAGAAAGAAACCCGGAAAAACAGACGTGTTTGTTCCGGGTTCTTTTAGCCTGAATTATTCACAAATTTTCTATTCCGATATCCAACTATCGGTAATACCAGCGACCTAGCCAAATTTGATTTAAAAATAATTTATTATTTATGTATCAAATTTGCCTGTGATTGATTGTATTGCTTGAAATTTGAACATCCCAAAACAAAAATATTTGAATAAAGCAGATTAATTTTTCCTTTGGGACAATAATTAACGCGAATAATTAGGAGCTTCCCGGGTAATGGTAACATCGTGAGGATGTCCCTCCAGAACTCCAGCATTAGTAATTCTTGTAAATCTTGCCTGATGAAGTCCTTCAATATTAGAAGCACCACAATACCCCATGCCTGCACGAAGACCACCAATCAACTGATAAATCACCTCATACAAAGTCCCCTTGTATGGCACTCTAGCTGAAATTCCCTCGGGAACCAATTTTTTTATATCATCTTCCACATCCTGGAAATAACGATCTTTAGAGCCTTTTTGCATAGCCTCTATTGACCCCATCCCTCTATAAGACTTAAATTTCCGCCCATTATAGATGATTGTCTCTCCGGGAGATTCTTCAACACCTGCAAATAAAGACCCGGCCATAACAGAATGTGCTCCGGCAGCCAGTGCTTTCACAATATCCCCGCTATAACGCAATCCTCCATCAGCAATAAGAGGAACGCCAGTCCCTTTCAGCGCCTTATGTACGTCATAAATAGCAGATAACTGAGGGACCCCGACACCTGCAATCACCCGGGTGGTACATATAGATCCTGGTCCGATTCCAACTTTCACTCCGTCGGCACCGGCTTCTACCAGATCTTTAGCTGCCTCTGCTGTTGCAATATTTCCCACAACCACTTCCAGTTCAGAAAACCGCTTTTTAATTTCTCCAAGAATATTCAGTACCCCTCTGGAGTGCCCGTGAGCGGTATCTATCACAATTGCATCCACATTGGCATCGACCAGTGCCTGAATTCGCTCAAACGTATCAGAAGTAACGCCCACACCTGCAGCAACTCTCAACCTTCCCTTGCTGTCTTTGCAAGCAAGCGGTTTGTCTTTGGCCTTGGTTATATCCTTATAAGTTACCAGACCTATCAATTTATTATCATTATCAACAACAGGTAGCTTTTCAATTTTATGTCTCTGTAAAATATCCACAGCCTTCTCTAAATCGGTAGTTTGATTTGTAGTAACAACGTTTTCAGAAGTCATTACATCTTCAATGGAACGATTAAAATTCCTTTCAAAACGCAGATCTCTGTTGGTTACTATACCAACCAGAAAACCTTCATCATCAACTACCGGAATACCTCCGATTTTATACTCACTCATCAGGTCCAGAGCATCAGCAACAGTCTTATTACGTTTAATGGTAACAGGATCATAAATCATACCGTTTTCGGCTCTTTTGACAATAGTTACCTGCTTGGCTTGTTCTTCAATGGTCATATTCTTGTGTATAACACCGATCCCCCCCTCTCTGGCAATGGCAATGGCCAGTTGAGATTCTGTCACGGTATCCATTGCCGCCGAAACAATAGGCGAATTCAATATGATATTCCGTGAAAACCGAGTGGACAGATCTACCTCACGGGGCAGCACTTCCGAATAAGCCGGAACAAGAAGAACGTCGTCAAATGTTAAACCGTCTGATGTGAGTTTGTCGTTGAGAAATGACATGAGCTGATGCTTTTGGAGTTAAAAAATTTTGGCAAAGGTAAGAAATTCTCTTCTCATTTTTTCAGACTTCACAGTTCTTTTTCCTTTGAACAGACATACTCTCCCATCGAATCAGTGAAAGCAGTGAATAAGTGTGGTATTAAAAGGTGTTTTTTGGCATAGAATATTAATTAAATTTGTATCCATGCCGGACATTTATCGCGAAATACTAAAAAAACACTGGGGCTTTGATTCATTCAGGCCTCTGCAGGAAGATATTGTAGTGTCGGTAGGACAAGGCAACGACACCCTTGCGCTGATGCCTACAGGGGGTGGAAAATCCATTACGTTCCAGGTGCCTGCCCTTGCCAGGGAAGGACTTTGTCTGGTAGTCACCCCGCTCATTGCCCTTATGAAGGATCAGGTGGAAAACCTGAAAAAAAATGGGATCAAAGCGGCAGCAATCCATTCAGGACTTACCTATCGTGAAATAAAAATTACATTTGACAATGCCATGTTTGGCGGCACCAAATTTCTGTATGTTTCGCCCGAAAGACTTTCTACTGAGCTTTTTCTGGAAAAACTGCCTCATCTCAACATCAATATAATTGCGGTTGATGAAGCCCATTGCATATCCCAGTGGGGTTACGATTTCCGGCCTTCGTATCTGAAAATATCAGCTATCAGGGAAATTCTTCCTGACGTACCCGTTCTGGCTCTCACCGCCACAGCTACTCCCGAGGTAGTGGAGGACATTATGGAAAGACTTGTCTTCCGGACAAAAAATGTTTTCAAAAAAGATTTCACCCGACCAAATCTGGCTTATGTGGTCAGGCCCACTGAAGACAAAGAAGGAGAACTGGTTAAAATACTCCGGGCAGTGAACGGATGTGCGGTGGTTTATGTAAGGAACCGTAAAAAAACCCGTGAATACGCGGAACATCTGATAAAAAGCAATATCAGTGCGGATTATTTTCACGCAGGACTGACGCAAAGCAGCAAAAACGAGCGCCAGGACAAATGGAAAAACAATCAGACACGTGTAATGGTTGCCACAAATGCTTTTGGCATGGGAATCGATAAACCAGATGTACGAATTGTGGTGCATATGGATGCCCCTGATTCACTGGAAGCCTATTTTCAGGAAGCAGGCCGTGGAGGCCGGGACGGCAAAAAAGCATTTGCCGTGCTTCTGTGGAGCAACAACGACCAGGTTAAACTTAACAAGCAGATAAAAACCACTTTCCCTGAACCTGAAGCTGTTAAACGGGTTTATGATGCTCTCGGAAATTTCTTTCAATTACCGGTTGGAGCAGGATTTCAGATGGTTTATGATTTTGACATGGGAAAGTTTTGCAGTGCCTTTAATTTAAATATCCTTCAGGTTTTCAATTCTCTTAAAATACTGCAGAGGGCAGGGTATTTAACCTTTACGGAAGAATTGGATATCCCTTCCAAAGTAATGTTCATGGTAGAAGGAAATGAGCTTTACAAATTTCAGGTGGCCAATGCCGATTTAGATCCTTACATTAAAGTATTACTGCGCACCTACACCGGTCTTTTTACCGAGTATGCTTCCATCAACGAAGCGGATCTGGCAAAGAAAACAGGCAAAACTCAGGAAGATATATACAAAGCCTTACAAAAAATAACCAAAGCCGGAATTATTCACTACATCCCGCGACGGAAAACACCACTGATAACTTATATCCAATCACGGGAAGAACCGAGACACCTGCGCCTGCCACCCGAAGTTTATGAAAACAGGAAGCAACGCTACAAAGACCAGGTGGATGCTGTCATTGAATATGGATCATCCAGCCATATTTGCAGAAGTCGTTTTCTACTCAATTATTTCGGACAAAGCAAATCAGAAAACTGTGGTATATGCGATGTTTGTCTTTCCAGAAAAAAATCGGGTCTGAGGGAAAGCGTTTTCAGTGAAATTGAAAAGGCCCTGAAAAATATTCTTCATGAGCAACCTATGGAGGCTGACAGACTTGTGAACACTCTCCGTTATGATAAAAAAGATGTATGGGAAGTGCTCAAATGGCTGGAAGACCATGAGATCATCGGAGAGACAGAAACCGGTGAAATGGAATGGCTTCGATAGTCTTTCTTTTAAAACACAACATTATCAATATTTATCACTAATTTTGCAGTAATTATGCAAACAGATTTTGAACATCCCGTTTATTCTAAAAGTGTTATAGAATTTGTAACGGTTGCAAGGGAGTTTTGCTCCTGGCTGGAGAGTACACCTTCGTTCCCCCGCAGTATATTTGTGGAAACGGGACGAAAAATGCTTCCATTGCTTTACCTGAAAATATCAGTGCTTCCCAAAACAGAAACAATGCTGGAAGATGATTTTCTGGAAAAGTATGTAGCTGAAGAGGAATACCAACAAATCCTGAATTCTGTTTTGGTGAAAATGGGGCCTTACAATGACTATCTTGAGGTTTTCACGGCAGACATGCAACGTAGTGTGGAACCACTCACTGCGACAATTTCGGAAAATCTGGCCGATATTTATCAGGATCTTAAGGATTTTTTGATGAGCTACCGGACTGCAGTAACCGAAATCATGAATGAGGCTCTGATCGAATTGATGCGTAGTTTTGAAGAGTACTGGGGCCAAAAACTGGTAAATGTTTTAAGGGCACTGCATGAGGTCGCCTATAACGGAGAAGACCTTGATGCGGAAGATAATGAAACTGACCAGGCAAAAGATACAGGAAACACTGAAGACTGGCTCATTTCAAAAATGCAGAAAAACTGGCAGAACGACCATCAGGACAATCTAAACAACATCTAAAAGTATTGTTATATTCTTTTATGCAATACCAGTAAATAACGACAATCTAATTGAATGCAGAATACAATATCAAAAGATGCGATTAACGAATTGCCATTGAAACAGTTTGAAGGCAAAGTGATAGTTATTGAAGATCCTGTTCGTGTCCCCGAAATTGTAGAAAAACTTCAAAAAGAAAAAGCAATAGGTTTTGATACAGAAACCAAGCCCTCGTTTAAGAAAGGGGTGTCACACGAGATATCACTACTTCAACTTAGCACACAGGAGGAAGCCTATTTATTCAGGCTCAATACCACCGGTCTCAACGGAGCATTAACCAAACTGCTTACCAACCCTAAAGTAGTTAAAGCAGGGGTTGGTATTCGTGATGATCTCAGGGGCTTAAAACAACTTAACAATTTTGTGCCCAAAGGTTTTGTTGAACTTCAGGAAATGGCTCCCAAATACGGCATTGATGTTCTGAGTCTTAAAAACCTGGCCGGACTGTTGCTGGGAATCCGCGTATCCAAGCGTCAAAGACTATCCAACTGGGAAGCCCAGGAATTATCTGAAGGCCAAATACTTTATGCCGCCACCGATGCATGGGTATCACTGGAAATATATAACAAAATGAAAATGCTTAAGCCTTTACCCCAAAAAACATGTGGATGCTCAGTCAAACAAAAAAGCACATAACAGCTAACCATTGTATGGAATTTGCCAAAGTAATTTTAAAGCCGGGAAAAGAACAAAGTCTCTTACGTTTTCATCCCTGGGTATTCTCAGGTGCCATCCACTCTGTTTCCGGAGAGATTGAAGAAGGAGACATCGTGGAAGTCCTGGATCACAACAAAAACTTTCTGGCCCTGGGCCATTCACAAATAGGCTCCATAGCAGTGAGAATTTTCTCCTTCTCCCGTGTTACTCCTGACGAGAATTTCTGGATTGAAAAAATAAGTAAAGCCTTGGAAATACGAAAAAGAGGAGGTCTGTTTAATAACCCTGAAACCAATGCCTACCGCCTCATTCATGCTGAAGGAGACGGAATGCCAGGATTAATTATAGATATGTACAATCATACAGCTGTGATGCAAATCCATACGGTAGGGATGTATCTTCTCAAAGAAATGCTTACCAATGCGCTGAAAAAAGTATTAGGTTCTAACCTGAAAGCTGTATATAATAAAAGCGAAGGTACCATACCTTTCAAGTCTGATATTAATGCGGAGAATGGATTTCTGTATGGCAAAGCAGATGATAAAACTGCTCTGGAAAACGGATTACACTTCAACGTAGATTACGAAAAAGGACAAAAAACCGGTTTTTTTGTAGATCAACGAGAAAACAGAGCATTGCTGGAGAGATATAGCAAAGATAAAAAAGTCCTGAATCTCTTCTGTTACACAGGTGGCTTTTCCTTTTATGCTCTGCGCGGTGGTGCATCCCTTGTTCACTCTGTGGATAGTTCGGAACGAGCCATAGAACTCACCAATAAGAATATTGCACTAAATTTTCCTGATGAAATCAGGCATCAATCTTTTGCAGAAGATGCCTTCAAGTTCTTAAATCACCCACGGGAGGATTATGATTTAGTTATCCTTGACCCCCCGGCTTTCGCCAAACACCTGAATGTGATTCCCAACGCTCTCCAGGGATACAGAAAACTAAATTCCCGGGCCATTGAAAAAATCAAGCCTGGAGGAATCATCTTTACCTTTTCCTGTTCCCAGGTTATAAGTCGCGACGCTTTCAGAAAAGCAGTATTCTCTGCCGCCGCCAAGACAGGCAGAAATGTAAGAATTCTCCACCAGATGGAACAGCCGGCAGATCATCCGGTAAACATCTACCACCCCGAAAGTGAATATCTCAAAGGGCTGGTTCTTTTTGTGGAATAATAAAAACCTACCTGATAAAAAATCAGGCTAAAACGATACGATTTTGAAATTTACAGAATTTGGTTTTTCACCCGAAGTTATTGAAGGTTTGGAAGCCATGAGGTTTGAGGATGCCACCCCTGTTCAGGTGGAAACTATTCCCCCTATCATGAAAGGGAAAGATATGATTGCCTGTGCACAAACAGGCACCGGCAAAACTGCCGCCTACCTGCTGCCCGTACTGGACAGGCAGGTTCAATCCAAATCTGAAGGCCTCAACACACTGGTTCTGGTTCCTACCCGGGAATTAGCCATCCAGATAGATCAGCAGATGGAAGGTTTCGGATATTATCTTCCGATTACATCTATTGCGGTGTTTGGAGGAAACGACGCAGGTTTGTGGAATAATCAGAAAAATGCTCTTACTACAGGAGCTAATGTAATAATTGCCACTCCGGGCAGATTGCTTCAACACCTAAGCATGGGTTATGTCAAGATGGATACCATCAAACACCTGATTCTCGATGAAGCAGACCGGATGCTGGACATGGGCTTTTATGAAGATATTATGCAAATTGTCTCCCACATTCCCAAAAAGCGACAAACACTCATGTTTTCCGCCACCATGCCCGGAAAAATAAGAACCATGGCACGTGAATTACTTACCGATTACGAAGAAGTAAACATTGCCATGTCCAAGCCTGCAGAAGGAATACTTCAGGGGGCTTATTTAGTATATGAGAATCAAAAAATACCACTGGTAAACAGCCTGCTGAAAGGAAAAGACCTCAAAAGCATTGTTGTATTTTCTTCCACAAAGCAGAAAGTCAAAGATATTCACCGATCACTTGTTAAGAACGGATTCAAGGCACAGGCCATCCATTCGGATCTGGAACAGAAGGAACGAACTGAAGTGATGCGGGAGTTTAAAAACCGCAACATCCAGATTCTTGTGGCAACAGATATTATTGCACGTGGAATTGATGTGGAAGGAATTGATCTGGTTATCAACTTTGATGTCCCCAATGATGCCGAAGACTACGTACACCGTGTAGGACGTACCGCGAGAGCCTCATCCACCGGAGTGGCACTAACCTTTATTACAGATCGGGATCAGCAGGACTTCCACAAAATAGAAGAACTGATTGACACCACCATTATTAAGATTCCGCCACCTCCGGAAGTGGGAGAAGGACCCGAATATAACCCAAAAGCTTCTTCCAGAAATAAAAAACCATTTCACCGAAAAGGTGGAAAACCCTCAGGGAAATACCGGAATAAAGCAAAAAAATAATTAATTCTCATCATACGGAAAAACAGCAGGGCAGCAAGCACCGGGCAAAGCCCTTTGCTTGCTGCCCTGCCAGTTCCATGTGCTTTAATGGGTGCCAAGCGCCCATCAAAGCAACAAAAACAATATCACCATGCAAACCATACCTCAGTTAATTGCTCAAAAAACAGGTATCTCCTTCGGGCAGATAAAAAACACCATTGAATTGTTTGATGAGGGAGCCACAATACCCTTTATCAGCCGCTACCGGAAAGAACGAACCGGCAGCCTGGATGAAGTAGCTATAGGAAATATTAAAGAAGCCTACGTAAAATTTCAGGAGCTGGAGAAAAGGAAAGCTTCCATCCTGAAAACCATCGAAGAACAGGAACTGCTTACGGATGAATTAAAAGGGCGTATTGTCAATTGCTATGATGCCACGGAACTGGAGGATATCTACCTCCCTTACAAACCCAAAAGAAAAACCAAAGCCTCTAAAGCAAGGGAACTGGGACTGGAGCCTTTGGCAAAAATCATCATGAAACAAAATGAGAAAGATGTGGAAACCCGCGCTGCATCATTTCTTTCCGATAAAGTAACTTCAACTGAAGATGCTCTCCAGGGGGCAAGAGACATCATTGCAGAATGGATCAATGAAAATCAGACAGCCAGAGAAGTTGTAAGAGCTAGTTTTAAAAATCATTCAGTTATTTCAGCCCGAATGGTAAAAGGAAAAGAGGAAGAAGGAGAAAAATATCGCGATTATTTCGAATGGAACGAACCCCTCAAAAAGTGTCCCTCCCATCGTTTCCTGGCCATGCAAAGGGGAGAAAATGAAGGCTTCCTGAGGATTAGTGCCTCTCCCGATACCGAAGAAGTTCTTCCCCGCCTGAAACGATTTTTTGTTAAGGGACAAACCCAGGCATCTGAACAGGTAGAGACAGCTATTGAAGATGCTTACAAAAGACTTCTAGCACCGTCTCTCGAAAATGAGACCATTTCTGCCTTCAAAGAGAAAGCTGATGAAGAAGCCATTCGGGTATTCAGCGATAACCTGAGACAGTTGTTATTAGCTCCTCCTTTGGGCCAGAAAAGGGTTCTTGCCATTGATCCCGGTTACAGAACCGGTTGTAAGGTGGTATGCCTGGATGCTCAGGGAGAACTTTTGCACAACGAAACCATTTACCCCCACCCACCGCAAAAAGAATCAACCAAAGCCATGAAAAAACTGGACTCTTTGGTCGATGCCTATAAAATTGAAGCTATTGCCATAGGTAACGGCACGGCTTCTAGAGAGACAGAAGCCTTTGTGCGAAAAACTAAATTCAATCGCGATCTGCAGGTTTTTGTAGTCAGTGAGGACGGAGCGTCAGTTTACAGTGCCAGCAAGGTAGCCAGAGATGAATTCCCTCAATATGACGTAACGGTAAGAGGCGCTGTATCCATCGGACGGCGTCTGATGGATCCTCTGGCCGAACTGGTGAAAATTGACCCTAAATCTATTGGTGTGGGGCAGTATCAGCACGACGTAGATCAACATAAACTTAAAGAAGCACTTGACAGAGTTGTCGAATCTGCTGTAAACAGTGTAGGAGTTAACCTGAACACCGCCAGTCATCACCTGTTAACTTATATTTCAGGACTTGGCCCAGCTCTGGCAAAAAACATTGTGGCTTATCGCAACGAAAACGGCCCTTTTGTGAGCAGAGCAGCTGTTAAAAAAGTCCCCCGACTGGGAGCTAAAGCATTTGAACAGGCTGCAGGATTTCTTCGGATCAGCGATGCAAAAAACCCACTGGACAATACTGCCGTCCATCCGGAATCCTATCCTATTGTTCAACAAATGGCCAAAGATCTGGGCTGCGAAATTAAAGACCTGATAAAGAATAAGTCGTTCAGAGAAAAAATTGACCTTCACCGATACATTACTAAAGAAACAGGGCTTCCCACACTCAAAGATATTTTACAAGAATTGGAAAAACCGGGACGGGATCCAAGGCAAACCATCAAAGTTTTTGAATTTGCCAAAGACGTATTTTCCATTGAAGACCTGAAACCCGGCATGAAAATCCCGGGTATTGTTACCAATATAACCAATTTTGGTGCTTTTGTGGATGTAGGTGTCAAACAGGACGGTTTGGTTCACATTTCACAACTTGCCGATCGCTTCATATCTAATCCCTCCGATGTGGTAAAACTGCATCAGCATGTGGAAGTAAAAGTTCTGGAGGTAGATGCGGCAAGAAAGAGAATACAATTAACAATGAAGGCGTGATGGCAGGTTGCTGTTAGCTTTTAGTTGTAATATATCAGCACCTCGTTTACATGATTTTATTTGAGCAAAATATCGGCACCTCGTTT